>CAYMAF010000054.1:0-16642 GCA_964388365.1 uncultured Gammaproteobacteria bacterium
TAAAGACAATAACTTCGAGCTGGCGGAACCGACCTCCCGACCTTGCCCTCACTGCAGCGCCGACGCTCGGCTGCTGCCGGTAGCGACGCCGTCGTTCGAGGCGCTTCGCCGCGCGCGGCCGGAACGGACCGGCGTCGTATTCCGCTGCGGCGCATGCAACGAGCCGCGCTTCGTCCGCCTCTCGGTCCGCCGGCTCGGCAACGAGCGGATCGAGCTTTCGTCGACGCTCGTCGAGGTCGAGCGGGCGCGGATGCGTTTTCCGCTTCGCCATCTGCCCGCGCCGATCGACCGGATCTTTCGCGAGACGCTCGACTGCTATGCGGCCGATTGCTACAACGCGTTCGCGGCGATGTGCCGCGCGACGATGAAGGCCGTCGCGCGGCAACGCGGCCGCAACGGCAAGCTCTTCTGCCACGAGCTGTTTCAAAGCGCGGTCACGGTCGCCGAGCTCGACGCGCGCACGACGCGCAGCATCGAGACGATCCTGTTCGGCGCCGCCGATGCGGTACCCGAGGTCGGCCCGGACGAGGCCGCGGTGCTCGTCGAGATCGTCAAGGACATGCTCTACGAGGGCTACGTGCGCGCGGCGCGACTGAAGGCGGCGCTCAGGATGCGGCGATTCTTCGCGGAGGAGACGCAGACGAACGTCACGCCGCTCGTGCGGCGCGCTTGACCGACCCGCGCGCTCGCTCAGTCCGCCGACGGCGGCGCGAGACCGCTCGAGTACGAGAGCGTGCCGTCTGCCGCGACGATGACCGCCTCATAGCCCGGAAACCGCTCGATCAGCTCGAGCCCTTCGTCGACGCCGAGCACGAATAGCGTCGTCGACAGCCCGTCGGTCATCGTCGCGTCCGGTCCAATGACCGTGACGCTCAGGATGCCTTCGGTCGGCTCTCCGGTCGCGGGATTCAGAATGTGGTGATAGCGCCGGCCGTCCTCGTCGAAGAACCGCTCGTAGTCGCCGGACGTCGACACGGCCTCGTCGACGACCGGCAGACGCGTGACGACCTCGGCGTCGAGCCGCGGATGCCGGATACCGACGATCCATGGCTGGCCCCGTCGGTCGCCGAGAACGCGGGTATCGCCGCCGGCGTTCAGCACCGCGTGCCGGATGCCGTGCTCGCGCAGGATCGCCGCGCCGCGCTCGACCGCGTACCCCTTCGCGATGCCGCCGAGGTTGATGCGCACGCCGGGATGTGAGAAGCGGATCGTCGACGCGTCCCGATCGATGACGACGTGGCGGAAGTCGACGGCCGCGAGACGGGCGTCGATCTCGTCCTCGGTCGGCCGCTGCCGCGCTCTGAAGTCGTACAGGTATCCGACGCTGTCGTACGTGATATCGAACGCGCCGCCGCTCGCGGCCGAAAGCTCGAGCGCGCGGCCGATGAGATCGAGCAGCTCGCGGCCGACCGGCACCGGCCGGGACGCCGCCTCGGCGTTGACCAGCGAGATCGGGCTGTCGGCGCGGTAGGTGCTCATCTCGCGATCGATGCGCCGATACTCGTCGAGCACGGCTCCGACGAGCGTGCGGCCGGCCGCCGGGTCGTCGTGCCAGAGCTCGACCGAGACGCGCGTGCCCATCAGGTCGATCGCCTCCCCGACCCATTCGGCGAGCGCGCCGGGCGCCCAGGCGAGGAACGACGCGAGCACCGCAGCGAGCGGCAGGGTCCGCAACCGTGACCGCGGTTGTTGTCGCGGTTTCCCGCGTCTTTGTATGCTCCGGCGCGTCGATCGCCCGAGGAGGACGCTCATGGAGCTCTTGATTCTGCTTGCCATCGCCGCGGCCTTCGTCGTGTGGGCGATAGCCATTTACAACAGGCTCGTCGCGCTGCGCAACCGAGTCCGCAACGCCTTCTCGCAGATCGACGTGCAGCTCACGCGCCGCTACGACCTGATCCCGAACCTCGTCGAAGCGGTCAAAGGCTACATGAGCCACGAGCGGAGCACGCTCGAGGCCGTCGTCGCCGCGCGCAACGCGGCCGCGTCACAGCTCGCGAAGACCGCGAAGGATCCGTCCGATCGGAGCGCGATCCGCGCGCTCGGCGAAGCCGAGAGCGTCGTCGCCGGCACGCTCGGCCGCCTGTTCGCGCTCGTCGAGTCGTATCCCGATCTCAAGGCCAACCAGAACATGCTCGAGCTCCAGGAGGAGCTGACGGCGACGGAGAACCGCGTCGCGTTCGCGCGCCAGTCGTTCAACGACGCCGTGATGGCTTACAACACGGCGTGCGAGAGCTTCCCGGCGAACCTCGTCGCGCGGCATTTCCGTTTCGAGACCGCGGAATTCCTCGAGATCGACGCCGCGGAGAAACGCGCCGCGCCGGCCGTCTCGTTCGGCTGAGTTGGATTTCTTCGACCGACAAGAGCGCGCGCGACGGACGAGCCGTTTTCTCGTCGTCGCGTTCGCGCTGTCGTTCGCGGCCGTCGCGCTCGCAACGACCGCGCTCGTCGCATTCGTCATCCGGCTCGGTGAGCACGGCATCCCTTCCGGGCAAACCTTCGGCGAATGGGCCGCCGCGCATCCGGGCCTGCTCGGCACCGTCGCGCTCGGCACGCTCGCGCTGATGACGCTCGCGAGCCTGTATCGCGCCGCGACGCTCGCGGGCGGCGGGGCCGAGGTCGCGCGGATGCTCGGCGGCAGCGAGGTCGCGCCCGACACGACCGACCTCGCTCGCAGGCGCTTGCTGAACGTCGTCGAGGAAATGACGATCGCGTCGGGCCTGCCGATGCCCGACGTCTACGTGCTCGAGCGCGAATCCGGCATCAACGCGTTCGCCGCGGGCCTGACGCCTGCCGACGCCGCGATCGCCGTGACCCGCGGCGCGCTCGAGCAGCTCGATCGGGCCGAGCTCCAAGGCGTGATCGGCCACGAGATCAGCCACATCGCGAACGGCGATATCCGCCTCAATCAGCGGCTGATCGGCTTCTCGTTCGGGATTCTCGCGCTGTCGCAGATCGGCCGCCTGCTGATGCGCACCGCAACGGCGCGCAGCGGACGGGGCCGCCGATCCGACGGCGTGCCGGCCGTCATCGCGCTCGGCGCCGCGATCTTCGTGATCGGGTCGATCGGGCTGCTGTTGAGCCGGCTCATCAAGGCGGCCGTCTCGCGCGAGCGCGAGCGCCTCGCGGACGCGTCCGCGGTCCAGTTCACGCGCGATCCATCGGGTCTCGCGTCCGCGCTGAAGAAGATCGCGGGCTTCACCGCGCGGCTGACCGCGGCCGGCAGCGAAGAGGTCGCGCACATGCTGTTCGAGCACCGCACGCGCGGGCTCGGCGGCTGGCTCGCGACGCATCCGCCACTCGTCGAGCGCATCCGCGCGCTCGAGCCCGGCTTCGACCCGAAGGCGCTCGCGCGCCGGCCGGCCGCGCGCGACGGCGCGGGCTCGGCGTCATCCGCCCGCCCCGGTGAGCCGACGAGCGCGGCGCTCGCCGCGTCGTTCCGCGACGCCGTCGATGTCGATGCCGAGGACGGCTCGCCGCTCGAGCATGTCGGCGAGATCGGCTCGCCGGAAATCGGCGCGGCGCTCCGCGAAGCGCTGCCCGCCGACGTCTACGATGCGGCTCATTCGCGCGACACGAGCCTCTTGCTCATGCTCGCGCTCGCGCTGTCGCCGGAAGATCGCGTGCTCGCCGCGCAGCGCGCATTGCTCGACGCTCAGCTCGGCCCGCGGCGCGCGGCCCGCTGCGAGGCGCTCAGGAGCTCCCTCGAGCGCCTCGATCCGGCGCTGCGGCTGCCGCTCGTCGAGCTCGCGCTGCCCGCGCTTCGGCAGCGGCCGGGCGGCGAGCTCGAGTATCTGTTCGAGCTCGCGGGCAAGCTCTCCGCCTGCAACGGCACGCCGCGCCTGTTCGACCACCTGCTGCTGCGCATGCTCGCGGCGCAGCTTCCCGAGCTGACCGGCCGGTCCGCCGCGCGCGCCGCGCCGAAGCTCTCGGCGCGCGAGGCGTGCGCGGCGCTCCTCGCCGTCGTCGCCGCCTACGGTCACGACGATACCGACGCCGCGCTCGACGCTTATCGAGCCGGCGAAACGCACGTCGGCCCGCTTCCGCCGCTGACGGTCGGCATCGACGCGATGCGCGACCCGACCCGTCTCGACGCCCCGCTCGCGCGCCTCGCGCGCCTCGGGCCGCGCGACAAGCGCAAAGTGCTCGACGCCGTGCTCGCGACGATTCGCCACGACAAGCGCATCGGTCTCGAGGAGATCGAGCTGCTGCGCACGATCGCGGCCGCGCTCGGCTGCCCGCTGCCGTGGGGGGCCGGCCTTGTTACCATTCCGGCAGGTTCGTTCCGGGAGCTGACCGAATGCGCCTGACGTCCGCGCACCCGATTCATCCGCCTGCCGGCTCACGCCGAGCCGGGTTCTCGATCCGTTCGTTCCGTCTCGTGGCTTGCCTGCTCGCCGCCGCCGGCCTCGGTGCCGCGTCCGCGACGGCGCACGCGGCGAAGGACGACCACGAGCGGCTCGCGCGCGCCGAGAGCGTCCTCGCCGATCTCACGGCGGACGACCCGCGCGGCATTCCGATCGACCTGCTCCGCCGTGCGCACGGCATCGCCGTGATCCCGGGCGTGATCCGCGGCGGCTTCCTGCTCGGCGCTCGCCGCGGCCGCGGCGTGCTGACGGTGCGCACGGCGGACGGCCGCTTCGCGAATCCGGCGTTCGTCACGCTGACCGGCGGCAGCATCGGCGGGCAGATCGGCATCGAGTCCGCCGACGTCGTGCTCGTCTTCGCGAACGAGCGCGCGGTGCGCAACATCGAAGCGGGCAAGTTCACGCTCGGCGGCGACGTCACGACGGTCGCCGGTCCCGTCGGCCGGCACACGACGGCCGCGCTCACGGGTCGCGCCGAGGTCTACGCGTATATCCGAAGCCGCGGCCTCTTCGCCGGCGCGGCCTTCGAGGGCGCGCGGCTCGACGTCGACGAGCAAGGCACGGCGCGCTTCTATGCGGACGCCGCGGGCGCGAACCCGTTCGAAGCCCCGTCGGCCGCGACGCCACCGTCGGCACGGCGCTTTCTCGCGGCGCTCGAGCGGGCGGCGACCCCGCCGCGGCCGCCGGGCGCACCGTCGGGCGGCGGCGGCCCGGAGCCGGCGGACGAAGCGCGAACGTTTCCGCTCGAAAGCGCGCGCTGAACGGGCGGTCGCCGGCCGGCGGCCGCCGGAAGCCCGAGCTACGGCGACGGGATCGAAACCGGGTCGACGTGCTCCGTGTCGACCGGGGCCGCGGGAGCACGCTCGCCGGGAGATCCGGCATCTGCGCTCGGGTCTGCGGCGGCTTCGTCGACCGGCACGATCTCGAAGAATTCGTCGGGATAAAGCGCGCGCTCGGCCGCCGCGGCCGCGGCCGCGGCCGCGGCCTCGCGCGCCTGCCGCTCGGCCTCGTACTGCCGCCGCAGCGCTTCGATCCGGGCTTCGGATTCGCGCTCCAGGGCCGCGCGACGCGCACGCTCCTCCTCGAGCTGGACGGCGAGCGCCGCGCGCCGCGCTTGCGCGCATTCGATATCGGCGCGCGCGGCGACGGGATCGGCATCGCAGCGCGCGAGCACGCCGTCGCGCGCGATCTTGTCCGCGAGGAAGTACTCGTACGTGCGAGGCTCCGGCGAGCATGCCGAGAGAGCCGCGCCGGCGGCTGCCGCGAGCAGCGCGACGCGAAGGGAAATGGTCGTCGTCGATGGTTTCGTGCGCATGAGGTCGGCGTCGGCCGAGATGTGATGTGTGCGCGCGAGCATAGCGGGCGCAGCACGGCGGGCACGCGTCAGCCGTTCACAGTTTCGAATCGCGGCGACGCCGAGGGCCGCTCGCGAACGCGCGTGCGATGAACGTGCAGCGAGAACATCGGCGCAAGAGAACGTCAGCGCACGATCTCGGCGAGCTCTCCGTCCGCGCCGATCACGAGCCCGAGCGCGGCCGACCAGTCTCGCGTCAGCTGCGGCGAATCCTCGGGCAACGGCGGCGCCGCGAAAGCGTCGAGCGGCACGTCGTGGAACGCGAGCGCTCCGCCGGCGAGCCCGCCGACGACGCGAACGCGCATCTCGCCGTCCGCGAGGATCGCCCCGCCCGCGGCGACACCGGCCGGCAGCAGCCGGCTCGCGACGATGCGTATCCGGCCGTTCGCGACGGCCGCACGATGCAGCCATGCGTCGGTCTGGACCAGCAGCTCGTCGGACGAGCCCGCGAAGCCGATCCAACGCACCGCATGCGGGAACGCATGGCGCGGACCGATCGGCGAGAACGTCGATGCGTCCCACAGCTCGACGTGCCCGGTCGCGTCGCCGCTCGCGAACACGTGCCCGTCCGGCGCGAACGCGACCGAGGTCACCGGGCCCTGCGCGCGGACCGAGCCGAGCGGCGCCGCGTCCCCGGGGATCGACACGAAGACGTTGCCGGCGCTGTCCCCGACGGCCCAGCGCGACGAGTCGGGAGAGAACGCGACGGTCGACGCCGTGCCGTTGACCGTCAGCTCGCCGGCGAGCCCGCCGTCGCCGGCGCGGAAGACGCGTGCGAAGTACTCCGATGCGCTCGCGATCCAACGGCCGTTCGGGCTGATTTCGACCGCGCGCACCGGGCCCGCGGGATGACGCATGAAATGCTCCATCGGCGACACCGTCGCGAGATCCCAGAGCCGGACGACGCCGTTCGCGCCGCCGCTCGCGATCAGCGCGTGCCCCGCGTCGATCGCGAGCGCCGTGACGCGCCCGCGATGACCGATATAGTCGATCGAGTCGCCGCGGAGCTCGGGGCGTGCGAGCTCGCTCGCGCTGCGCACGCGCACGTGGCCGCCGCGAAAGCCGAGCGCGGCGATTCCGCCGCCGGCATCGAGCGCGAGCGCGGACAGATTCGGATCGGCCGACTCGACGGCCGGCTCCGGATCGATGCGCCACAACCGGAATCGGCCGCCGGCCGCGGTCACGAGCGCACGGCCGTCGGGCGCAAGCCGGGCCGCGAAAGGCGTGGCGCGCGGCCCGGTGCGCAGCGTGATCGGCGCGAGGTCGTCGTCGATCGCACGCACGACGACCTCGGCGCGCGGCGCAGCGAACGCGACGAACGCGCCGTCCGCGGACACGTCGACGCTGCCGGCATCGACCGTCGCGCCGATCCGGAAGCTCTCGTCGCCGCCGGGCGAGCCGCCGACCGGCACGCGCCACGCGCGCACGTCGCCGAGATCGTCGACGGTCAGCAGCAGATTGCCCGTGGGCACCGGGATCAGACGCTGCACGTCGCGCTCGTGCCGCAGCTCGCGCATCGCCTTCCCGTGGCGCGGATCGAGCACCGTCACGACGCGCGGCGTGGGCCCGATCGCCGCGGCGTAGCGCGCCTCGGGCCCGAGCACCCAGTCGCGGATGCCGCGGATCGCGTCGGCCTCCGCGGTCACGGCGCCGTCGCGCGTGCGCACGAGCCTGAGTCTCGGACGGGCTTCCGCGCGCTCGTCGACGAGCGCGACGAAACGGCCGTCGACGCCGATCGCCGGGCGCAGCAGGAAGGCCGTATCGGCATCGATCTCAGCGAGGCGCTCGCCGGTCTCGACGCTCCACAGCGAGACGCGGCCGCCGATCTGCGCGACAAGCCGAGAACCGTCCGCATTGAACGCGACGAAATCCGGGCGGCCGGCGAGATCGAGATGGTGCAGCGGCCGCGCGTCGACGAGATCCCAGACGGCGAGCGCGCCGACGACGCCTTCGCGCGACGGGAACGCGGCCGCGAACCGGCCGTCGGCGCTGAGCGCCGCGTCGACCTGCGTCGTCGACGCCGGGTCCGGGATCGCGAGCCCGTGCTCCGGCGCGTCCTGCCAAAGCTGTTCCGAGTCCGCGAACGACAGGCTCCAATCGACGAGCGTTCCCGTGACGCCGGAACGGCGATCGACGAGCGTCAGCCGCCAAACGCCCGCGCGGCGCTCGTCCGACAGCGCGGCCAGCGGACCGCCGTCGGCGGCCGCGAGCTCGTAGCGGCCGTTCGGCGCATGCAGCGCGCCGAGCGCGAGGCGCGCCTCGCGGCCGTCGGGCGCGGTCAGCGCGAGCAGCAGGTCGTCTGGTCTTTCGTGGAGCACGCGTGCGCGGAGGACGAAAGCGCCCGCCGGGCCGCGCTCCTCTACGCCGATCTCGCGCTGCACCGGCACGTGCTGCAGCGATGCGAGCCGCGTACGCGCCGCGCCGAACGGTCCGCCGACGTCCGTCGACATCCGCTGCACGCGGTTCGCGTTGTCGACGACCGCGAGCTCGCCGGCCGCCCAATCCACGGCCCAGCGCAACGGTGCGTCGGCGAACCGGAACGTGCCGGCAAGACGCGGATAGTCGTCACCGATCAGCTCGGCCGCGATGCGCTGCGCTTCGCTGCCGTCGGCCGCGGCGGCGCGAGCGGCCATCACGAGCGCCTCGTCGCGCTGCTCGCCGTGCATCGCGGCAATCGCGCGTCTCGTCCAATAATCGGCTTGCAACCGATCGGCGAGCGGCTCTCGGCCGGGCAGCCGCCGCAAGACCTGATCGGCCGCGAGCATCTCCGCGAAGCTGCGCGCGTCGCGGCTCCGCCGCGCCATCGCGTCCGCGAGCAGCCGGTCGGCCGTATCGGCGAAACCCGGCAGCCGGCGAAGCTTCTCGTGGGCCTCCTCGGCGATCGCGATATCCTGCGTCACGACCGACAGCGTGCGGATATACGGCCGCGGCAGAACCTGGCTGTACCAGAGCGGCACCGCGACCGCGAGCGCGACGAGCGCCGCGACCGCGCTCGCGCGGCGCCAGTCGAACGGACGGATCGACGCGATCCAGCGCTCGTCGAAGACGTCGCGGAGAATGCGATTGCGATAGTGCAGCGAGCCGTCAGCGCCGCGCACCGTGACACCGCTGAGCCGAAGGAGCTCGCGGCCCGGCGACGACGGCTCGGCCGCGACCGGCACGCCGCGCGCGATCTTCCCGAGCAGCGCGAGCGCCTTCCGCTGCCCGACACGCCGGTGCGCGAGCATCAGCCGGATGCGGCTCAGATACGGATCCTTCTCCGCGGCGCCCGGAGCGAGGAAGAGCTCGCGCACGACCTTGTCGACGTCGGCGAGCCGGCCGCCCTTGCGGGCGACGCTGCGCGCGATGCGCTGCGTCAGGTACGGCTGGCCGCCGGACCACGCGTGAATCCGCTTCATCAGCTCGCGTCCGTCGTCCGCGTCCGGGCCGAAGCCGGCCGCGAGCTCGAGACTTTGCTCGAGCGTGAAATCGGCGGGCTCGATCGCGAGCCCGTCGATGAACGGCGAGATCACCGGGTCCGGACAGAGCGCGCTCGGCGACGCGACGCCGAGCACGACGAAATTGAGCCGCGCATACTCGGGCTCGCTGACGCGGCGCGCGTAGCATGCGTGGATCGTCGCGAACAGATCGCGTGCGAATGGCAGCGACAGCGTGCGCTCGATCTCGTCGATGAAGACCGTGACCGACGTCGTCGTGTGCGTCAGCACGACGTCCGAGAAGAACTCCGCGAGCCGCTGCTCGCCGGAGAGCGCGCTCTTCTCCTGCCACCAGCCCTGCAGGTCGACCTTGAGCCGGAGCTCGCGCAGCACGCGGTACGCGATGCTGTAGTACCAGCGCGCGGCATCGCCGCTTTCGCCGCGCACGCCGATCTGGCTCAAATCCACGACCGCGGCGAGCTGCCCGTCGCGGCGCAGCGAGCGGATCGCTCTCGCCATCAGGCTCGTCTTGCCGGTCGCGCGGGCCGCGAGCACGTAGCAGAAGCGCTGCTCGGCGATGCCGCGTGCGAGCTCCGCATCGGCCGCACGCTCGACATAGCACGCGCGGTCGGGCTGAACCGGCCCCCCGACGACGAAAAATTCCCCGGCCTGAGCTACCTTAGGCACAACGGCGCGATTGTAGGGGTGTGCCGGAGAGGTCAGCAACGCGCGCCGGAGGACGCGTCCGGATGATCCGTCCGCTGAAAAAGGACGCGCTGGGCACGGTATGCGTCGTGCAACGCGCAGCCCCCACGGGCCCGCGGCGCCTGTGCGTGCGGCGCGACACCGCCGCCGCCCGAGCGTGGCTGCGTCCGCTCGCCCGGCATCTCGCGCGCCGCGAAGCGGCGGCGCTTCGGGCCGCGAGCGGGCTGCGCGGCGTGCCGGCGCTCGTCGAGTTCGACGGTCGTGCGGTGCTGCGCGGCTACGTCGACGGCCTGCCGATGCACGAGGCCGCGCCGGCATCGCCCGAGTATTTCCGCTCCGCGCTCCGGCTGCTCGCCGCGCTCCATCGCCGCGGCATCGCGCACAACGACCTCGCGAAGGAGGCGAACTGGCTGTGCACGCCGGACGGCCGGGCCGCGCTCGTCGACTTCCAGGTCGCGGTGATCAGCCGCCGCCGGGGCCGGCTGTTTCGGATGCTCGCGCGCGAGGATCTGCGTCACTTGCTGAAGCACAAGCGCACGTACCTGCCGCACCGGCTGACGGCGCGCGAGCGCGCGCTGCTCGCGCGCCCCGGACCGCTCGCGAAAGCCTGGGCCCTCGCCGTCAAGCCGCCGTACCGCTTCGTCACGCGCGTGCTGCTTCGCTGGCCGGAACGGCTCGGGCCGCACGAGCGGCAGGATCCGGCATGACGCGCCCGCGGCCGGGCATCGGCCGTCTGCTATCATTCGCGTCCCGTTCGTTCCGCGTTCGAATCGACCGAGATGGATATCTGTCACGAGCACAACCTGATTCGGAATCTCCGGGCCCCGCGGCCGTACGGCATCCGCGTGACGCTGTCGCCGCAAGATTCGTTCGCGCAGGTGCTCGGCACGGACTGGGAGCGGATTCATTGGTATTCGACGGCCGAGGAGCGCGACCGGGCGTTGCGCGACATGGCGAGCGAGCACCTGTACTCGCGTCCCGGCGATCGGCCGACGCTTCATTTCGAGCCGATCGATCCCTAACGATCCGCCCGAATCGGCGTAACGCTCCCGCACCGCGAGCCCGCTCACGCTGAAGCCGTGCATCGAGCCGCGGCCGCTCGATGCGCTTCGGCTTCGCGCCGGTACGCCGCGAGCTCCTCGTCCGCGCGCGCCGCGTCCCAGACGCCGAGCTCGACGAGTGCCCGAGCGGCCGCGTGCGCAGCGCCGAGCCCGAAATCGGCGTCGAGCCCGACCATCGTGCGCCGCGCGAGCAGATCGGTCAGCGTCGCGGCCCATTCGGACTCGAGCGCGTGGACGAGCTCGACGCGCAGCACGGCCGCGCCGGGTGCGGCCGGCGCGGCGAGCTCGGGACGCGCGCGGGCCTCGCGGAGCAGCTGCTCCGCGAGGCGGCCGTAGGTTCGGACGAGCCGCAGGGCATGTTTCGTGCCGAATGAGCCTGCGAGCTCCGCTTCGAGCGCATCGCGCTCGCGCCCCGCGAGCGCGCCGGGGAGCGGCACGGGGCCGCGCCGGCGCTCGTGCTCGGCTCGCGGCGCGGCCGGCGCGAAGCCGTCGCGCCGCAGCCGCTCGACGACCTGCGCCGCGAGCGACCGATATGTCGTGAGCTTGCCGCCGACGATCGAGTAGACTCCGCGCGCGCCCCGGTGGGCACGGATCGCATGCCGCCGCGTGATCGCCCCGGGCGCGGCATCGGGGCTGTACGGCAGCGCGCGCACGCCGGCCTGCGTGTAGAGCACACGCTTCGCGAGCCCGCCGCAGCCGGGAAAGAGACGCTCGGTCTCGGACACGAGGTAGTCGAGCTCGTCGCCGTCGATCGCGGCGCCGGCCGGATCGTCCGCGTAGCGCACATCGGTCGTGCCGATCAGGTACAGGCCATTCCACGGCAGCACGAAGAACGGCCGGCCGTCGCGCGCGGCCTCTGCGTAGACGCCCGCCGGCGGCGCGCCGGGGAACGGAGCGACGACGAGATGGCTGCCCTTCGTGCCGTCGACGAGCTTCGCCGCGCGGGGTGCGCCGGCGACGGCCGCGGCGACACGGTCGAGCCACGGCCCCGCGGCGTTGACGATGCAGCGGGCCGCCGTGCGGCCGGCCGTGCCGTCGGCGCGGCGCCACTCGACCGCGGCCGCGCGGCCGTCCTCGACGACGATCCGCGTCGCCTCCGTATACGTCATCACCGCGGCGCCGTGCGCGGCCGCATCGAGCAGATTCTCGACGACGAGCCGCTCCGGGAACGCGACCTGCGCATCGAAATAGCTCGCGCCGCCGACGAGGCCGGCAGCGGCGAGGCCCGGCAGCCGCCGAGCGAGGTCATCGCGCGAGAGCATCTCGTGACGCGGCAGCGATTTGCCGAGCGACAGGAGATCGTAGAGCGCCATGCCGACGCGAATCTGCCAGCGCGGGCGGCGCGCGCCGCGATAGATCGGCAGATAAAGCCGCAGCGGCTCGACGAGATGCGGCGCGGCCTCGAGCAGCGCCTCGCGCTCGCGCAGCGATTCGCGCACGAGACCGAGCTCGCCGTGCTCGAGATAGCGGAGGCCGCCGTGGATCAGCCGCGTCGACGCCGACGTCGTCCCGCTCGAGACGTCGCGCTGCTCGACGACGAGCACCGAGAACCCGTCGAGCGCCGCCCGCCGGGCGATGCCCGCACCGTTGATACCGCCGCCGATGACGACGATGTCGACCGCCGCCGGGGAAATGGGATCAGTTCCCTGCTTCGCGGCGAACGAGGGCCGGCCTCGCCCCGGCGCTACGGACGCGTCTGGCCGCTGCCGCGGACGACATACTTGAAGCTCGTCAGCTCCTCGGCGCCGACCGGGCCGCGCGCGTGGATGCGGCCGGTCGCGATGCCGATCTCGGCGCCCATGCCGAACTCGCCGCCGTCCGCGAACTGCGTCGACGCGTTGTGCAGCAGAATCGCGCTATCGAGCTCGCGCAGGAAGCGCTCGGCCGCGCCGGCGTCGTCCGTGACGATCGCCTCGGTATGGCCCGAGCCGTGGCGTCGGATGTGCTCGAGCGCGGCGTCGATGCCGTCGACGACCTTCACCGCGATCACGGCATCGAGAAACTCCTTGCCGAAATCCGCGATCGCCGCCGGCTTCGCGCCGGCCGCGTGCGGCAGCGCGTCGGCATCGGCGCGGATCTCGCAGCCGGCCGCCGCGAGATCCGCGGCGATCGCTGGCAAATGCGTCGCGACGCACTCGCGGTCGATCAGCAGCGTCTCGGTCGCACCGCAGATGCCGGTACGGCGCATCTTCGCGTTCAGCACGATGCGCCGCGCCATCTCGAGATCGGCGCCGCGGTGCACGTAGGTGTGACAGATGCCCTCGAGGTGACCGATCACCGGCACGCGCGCATCCTTCTGGACGCGCTCGATCAGGCTCTTGCCTCCGCGCGGCACGACGACGTCGAGGTACTCCGTCATCTCGCGCAGCAGGATGCCGACGGCCTCGCGGTCCTGCGTCGGCACGCGCTGCACCGCGGCCTCGGGCAGGCCGTGCGCGGTCAACGCGCGGACGAACGCCGCGTGGATCGCCGCGTTCGAGCGCGCGGCCTCGCTCCCGCCGCGCAGAATCACCGCATTGCCGCTGCGGACGCAAAGCGCCGCGGCATCGGCCGTGACGTTCGGCCGGCTCTCGTAGATGATGCCGATCACGCCGAGCGGCACGCGCACGCGCTGGATCTTGAGCCCGTTCGGCCGCTCCCATTCGGCGATCACGCGGCCGATCGGATCGGGCAGCGCCGCGATCGCGTCGACGCCCGCGGCCATCGCCTCGATGCGCGCGTCGTCGAGCGCGAGGCGGTCGAGCATCGCGCCGGACAGGCCCCGGCGCTCGCCGTCGGCGACGTCGGCACGGTTCGCCGCGAGGATCTCGGCACGGGCCTCGCGCAGCGCCGCGGCCGCCGCCGCGAGCGCCTGGGTCTTGACCTCGGCCGGCACGCGGCCGAGCTCGTCCGCGGCCGCCCTCGCCGCCCGCCCGAGCGCGTGCATCTGCGCTACGAGCCCGCCCGTCACTTCACGCTCTGCCGTGCTCATCGCAAGCCTCTCTCGTACGTCAGCACCAGATCGTCACGATGGATCATCTCATCCCGGCCGCGATAACCCAAAACCGATTCGATATCGCCGGACTTCCGTCCCGCGATCGCGCGGCTCTCGGCGGCCGAGTAGCCGATGATGCCGCGGCCGAGCTCGGCGCCGTCGCGCGCGAGCACCGCGACCGCGTCGCCGCGCTCGAACTCGCCATCGACGCCGACAACGCCGGCCGGCAGCAGACTCCGTCCGCCCGCGAGCGCACGCTCCGCGCCCTCGTCGACGCGCACCGCGCCCTTCGGCTTCAGCGTGCCGGCGATCCACTGCTTGCGCGCCGCGGTCGGCGACGCGCTCGGCAGGAACCACGTCGCGCGGGCACCGCGCGCGAGCGCGTCGAGTGGCCGCAGCACGCGCCCGCTCGCGATCGCCATCCGGCATCCAGCGCCCATCGCGATGCGCGCGGCATCGAGCTTCGTCCGCATGCCGCCCGAGCCGTGGCTCGAGCCGGGCCCGCCGGCCATGCCGAGCAGCTCGGGCGTCAGGCTCGTGACCTCGGGGATATGCTCGGCCTCGGCATCCGCGCGCGGGTTCGCCGTGTAGAGCCCGTCGACGTCGGACAGGATCACGAGGCACTCGGCGCTGACCATCTGCGCGACGCGCGCGGCGAGCCGATCGTTGTCTCCGTAGCGCAGCTCCTGCGTCGCGACCGTGTCGTTCTCGTTCACGACCGGCACGACGCGATGCTTCAGCAGCGTCAGCAGCGTGCGCGTCGCGTTCAGATAGCGCTTGCGGCTTTCGCTGTCGTCGATCGTCAGCAGCACCTGAGCCGTCTTGATCCCGAAGCGCCGCAGCGTCTCCTGATACGCATGAGCGAGCAGGATCTGCCCAGCCGCAGCCGCGGCCTGGCTGTCCTCGAGCCGTGCCCGCCTGACGTCGAGACCGAGCTCGCGAGCACCGAGCGCGACCGCGCCGGACGAGACGATCACGACGTCCTTGCCGGCGCGGTGAAGCTCCGCGACGTCTTCGCAGAGCCCGTCGAGCCATGCACGGTCGAGCGCGCCGGTATGCGACTCGACGAACAGCGCCGAGCCGATCTTCACGACGATGCGGCGCGCGGCGAGCAGCCGATCGGCCGGATTCGCGGGAACGGGAGTCATCGCCGAGAAGGAATCAGCCCCCCGCTCCGCGGGGAACCAGGCTCGCCCCGGCTGCGGCGGCCGCGCTCATCGGGCGACGTGGGCGGCGCCGCGCGAGATCGCCATCGCGCCGCTGCGCACGACGGTGACGACGCGCGCGGTACGCGACGCCCGCTCGACGAAGCGATCGATATCCTTGCTGCCGCCGACGAGCTCGACGGTCAGGTGACCGCTGCGGTCGTCGAGCAGCCGCGCGTCGAAGTGCTCGAGCATGCGCGCGACCGCATCGCGGGCCTCGTCGCCGTCGACCTGGATCTTCAGCAGCGCGAGCTCGCGCTCGATATGCTCGATCGTCGTCATGTCGGTGATCCGGACGACGTCGATCAGCTTGCCGAGCTGCTTCGTGATCTGGTCGATGACCTCGTTCGAGCCGCTCGTCACGAGCGTGAGCCGCGATACCGTCTCGTCGGCGGTCGGCGCGACGTTCAAGCTTTCAATGTTGTAGCCGCGCGAGGAGAAAAGATTCGCGACGCGCGACAGCGCGCCGGCCTCGTTCTGGAGGACGATCGAGATGATATGTCGCATTACGGATCGCTTCGGCTCGGCTCGAGAAGCGGCTCGCGCATAAGCGCGGCCCGAAATCGGACAATGTTGGCGTAGAACAACGGCTATTGCAATGAGAAGGCATTTAGACAACACTCGTCGGACCGACCCGAACCATTCAGCGTTCCGTGATGCCAGCCGCAAAAGACATCACCAGCGAGCACCGCTCGAAGACCCCTGCCCATCCGCTCGCGGGCACGCAGATGAGCGGAGCGGACATCATCGTCCAGGTACTGGCCGACGAGGGCGTCGACACGATCTTCGGCTATAGCGGCGGCGCGATTCTGCCGACGTACGACGCGGTATTTCGCTACAACGAGAAACACAAGACGAACGGCGTGGAGCCGATGCCGCTGATCGTCCCCGCGAACGAGCAGGGCGCGGGCTTCATGGCCGCGGGCTATGCCCGCGCGAGCGGCCGCGTCGGCGTCGTCATGGTCACGTCGGGCCCGGGCGCGACGAACTGCGTGACGCCGGTCCGCGACTGCATGGCGGACTCTGTGCCGATCGTCGTGATCTGCGGCCAGGTGCCGACGTCGGCGATCGGCAGCGACGCGTTCCAAGAGGCGCCGGTCAGCGCGATCATGGGCCCGGTCGCGAAGCACGTGTTCCTCGTCACGGACCCGACCCGGCTCGAGGCGACGATCCGCACCGCGTTCGAGATCGCGCGCACCGGGCGGCCGGGCCCGGTCGTGATCGACGTGCCGAAGGACGTCCAGAATTGGCAAGGCGCGTTCCGCGGCGAGGGCACGCTCCCGATCCCGGGCTATCGGCAGCGTCTCGCCGACATCGAGCAGAACACGCTGACCGACGAGCGCTGCGCGGATTTCTTCTCGATGCTCGCCGAGAGCCGCCGGCCGCTGATCTATGCCGGCGGCGGCGTGATCAACGCCGGCGCGGCCGAATCGCTCCGCGCACTCGCGACGTCGTTCGGGATCCCGGTCGCGACGACGCTGATGGGCCTCGGCTCGTTCGACACGACCCATCCGCTCGCGCTGCACATGCTCGGCATGCACGGCCTCGCGAGCGCGAACTACG
>CAYMAF010000055.1:0-16531 GCA_964388365.1 uncultured Gammaproteobacteria bacterium
GACGCGAAGCTCGGGGTTTACGTGTTCGGCAATGGCGGCTGCTCGAACGACGGCGCGAGCGCGCGGCTGCATCTCTTGAACATCGCGTCGCACGGTTATCTCGCGATCGCGCCGGGCGGCATCCACAACGGCCCCGGCAAGACCGAAGCGCCGCCGCGGCCCGAAGGCGCGAGCATCGAGAGCTATGCGCCGACGCGTCCGGAGCAGCTCCGCGCCGCGATCGACTGGGCGCTCGCCGAGAATATGCGCCCCGGCAGCCCCTATTACGGCCGCGTCGACCCCGAGCAGATCGCGATCTCGGGCTTTAGCTGCGGCGGTATCCAGGCGCTGTCGATCGCGGCGGACCCGCGTGTGAAGACCGTCGTCGTCATGAACAGCGGACTCTTCATCGACGGCGAAACCCGGATGGGCGGTATGGTCGAGACGAAAGAGCGGCTCGAAGACCTGCATACGCCGACGCTGTACGTGCTCGGCGGACCGAGCGATATCGCGTACGCGAACGGCATGGACGACTACGCCAAGATCGATCACGTTCCGGTCGCCGTCGCCAATATCGACAAGGGGCACGGCGGCACGTATTGGGAGCCGAACGGCGGCGCCGCCGCCGAAGTCGTCATCGCCTGGCTCGACTGGCAGCTGCGCGCGAGCGCCGAAGCGTCACGCATGTTCGTCGGCGCCGACTGCGGGCTCTGCAGCGATCCCGACTGGGAGTACGAAAGCAAGGGATTCTAGCCGCGCGGGCTCGGCTTGCGTCCCGCCAAGCCGCGAATGCCGTCAACCCGACATACGTATTCAGCGTTGCGGGTCGAACGGCTCGAAGCAATCGTAGTTGCGCTGCAGACGGATCCGGCCGTCCGCCATCTCGAAGAACATCGCGAAATGCGCGTTTCGGCCCTGCTCGGCGCGCGTGAGGATCGTTGCGAGATCACTCGACGCGCCGTTCGGGTTCAAGAGATTCGGCAGCTCGATCTGAACCGCGTCAGGAACGAAGAAGCGGGCAAGCCGCTCGCCGTACGCACCGGACTCGAGCGCTGCCAGGTAGGCGCGAATGGTCGCGAGGTTCTCGAGCTCCGTCGACATGCTACGGGAGGAGCCTCTATTGCTGGTCGTGCCAGAAGGTCGATCATTATAGCGAAGCGTCCCGCTGCGCAATCGAATCAGGAGTGCGCAAGGCAATCGAGCGTTGCGGCGACTGGCGGAGCACACGGCACACAATGGGCACGAAAGGCCTATTGTTCTCGTCGCCGCTGCGGAGTTATCACCGGCGCATGGGCAAACGCGCCGTGCACATCGCAATTGTGGATGACGAGGACTCGGTTCGAAAAGCGCTCCTTCGACTGTTTCGTTTGGCCAAATATCGAGCCGAAGCCTTCGCGTCGGGCGGGGACTTTCTCGAGTCGCTTTCTCGGCGGATACCGGATTGCGTCGTTCTCGATATCCAGATGCCTGGAATGGCGGGCCTCGAGCTCCTCGAGCACCTGTCGAGAATGGCGTATCCCCCTCCTGTCATCGTGATCACCGCAGATCCTACGCAACGAACACGGGACGAATGCCGGGCACTCGGCACGAAGCACTATTTGCGCAAGCCAGTCGAGTCCGCAATCCTGTTGGGTTTCGTGCGCGAAACAGTAGGGTGCTCCCCCGAGTGATCGCATCCCCTGCCCTACGCTCGCTGCAAGCGAGCCCGCGAAGAGCGTGCCGGGATAAAATAGTTTCGCTATCGACGTCGGCGTTGACGATCAGGCCCGAAGCCGGAGGAGCACGATGCTCACGAACTCCCAGCCGTCCTTCTCGCTTTCGAGCACGATCCTCGATTCACTGATTGAGGAGGTCGCGATCATCGACGATTGCGGAACTCTCGTTCATGCGAACGCCGCGTGGGTGGCAGCATCGAGATCGCATCGCTGTGTTTCGTCGGTGGCGACAGGAGGTAACTACCTCGCCGGACTACGCGCGGCGGCTCCCGCAAATCCTGACGCGGCGCACATCCTCGAGGGCGTCGAACGTGTATTAGCAGGCTCGACCGACCTCTTCGAGCACGAGTACGCCTGCCCGTCGAAGGACGACATACGCTGGTTTGCGCAGCGGGTATCACCGCTTCGCAGTGCGGCGGGCGTGCTTATCACCCGTATCGACATCACGGACCGAAAGCGCGCCGAGAAGGAGCGCGAAGCTCATCGCTTCGAGCTCGGCCGAGCCGTAAGGGCTGCGACGCTCGGCCAGCTTTCCGGGGCTTTGGCGCACGAGCTGAATCAGCCGATCTCCGCGATTCTCACGAATGCTCAGGTCGGCCTCGCGATGAGAGCGCAAGGGCGGACGGGAGAGCTGTTCGACATTCTTGAAGACATCGAGCACGATGCTCGTAGGACTGGAGCACTCGTAGCGCGGCTGCGCCGGATGCTTGAACGGCGCAACGAGCGGATGGAGTTGACGAACGTCAACAATGTCATCGAGGAAGCGCTCACGTTGTGCAAGAGCGAGCTCATCGCGCGTCGTATCGACGTATCCACGCGGCTAGAAGGAGGCCTGCCGCCGGTTCATGGCGATCCGATCGCTCTCGAGCACCTGCTATTGAACGTCATCGTCAACGCCTATGAAGCGATGAGCCTCTTCGGAGCGGTCACGCGGGAGCTCGAGCTCGCGACGGAAACTGTCCGCGACGGACGTATTCGAGTCACGGTCCTCGACAGCGGACCGGGCGTAGACGAGTCCACGACTGCAAGATTGTTCGAGCCGCTTTACACGACGAAAGAAGGCGGGCTCGGCTTGGGTCTGTCGATTTGCCGGTCTATCGTGGACGCCCATCATGGCGACATTGCCTTGTCCCGCGGACCGAACGGGGGGGTGCTCGTCGAGATTGAGCTACCCGCCGCGGGAAGCTCTTCCTAACCGTCGTGAGATAGGCTAGCTCGGTCGGCGGCTGGCGACCGTTAGATGTTCGTCTGATCGGCCGGTACGTTCGGCGGCACTCCCGCCGCATCGTGCGCCTGCCTGCAGCCTGGCCGAGTCATTCCTACGCCATAGCAGGTCATCGAGATCGACCCCAATGTGTAGCCTCGGACGATCGGGGCGATGCTGTTGTCACCTTCCGCAGCGGCGAGTGCGGCGACGTACAGCAAAGGTATGAAATGATCGGGTGTCGGTACGGCAAGGTGAAAGTCCGGGTGTCGAGCCAGATCGAGAATACGGCTCGGGTCGGCGGAGAGCTGCTCGGCCACTGCGTCGTCGAACCGTTGGGCCCAGTCGAAGGCGGCGTCGGGTCGATCCCATTGAACCTCGCGCAGGTTGTGGACGACATTGCCGCTGCCGAGTATCAGCACGCCCCGATCGCGCAAGGGCGCAAGTTTTGCGCCGAGCTCGAGATGATACTCGAGATCCCGCAGCGCATTGATCGAGAGCTGGACGACCGGCACTTCGGCACTCGGAAACATGTGGGCTAGGACGCTCCACGTCCCATGATCGAGCCCCCACTGATCGTAGTCGAGTCCGACCCAGAGGGGTTTCGCGATCTCGACGACCTCTTCCGCTAGTTCTGGCGAACCGGGGACCGGATACTCGAACTCGAAGAGCTCTTGCGGAAAGCCGTAGAAGTCATGAATCGTTCGCGGACGAGACATCGCGGTTACGGCCGTCGCGCCGAAGTACCAGTGTGCCGAAACGGCGAGCACCGCCCGCGGGCGCGGTCTATCAGAAGCGATCGGTCTCAATGTAGCCCGCGTCGGGTGGGGAGCGCAGCCCTTGAGGGCGTAGCCGGTCCAAGAGGCGGTAGTCGTTCCTACAGTCCTGCCTTGCCGATAAGCACTATGCGTGCATCGAGCGATTGGGCGCCTATGTGCGTGCTCGCGCGGGCTGTCGCCGTCCATGGATCCGCCCTCCCCGCGCTCGCCGGGGACCGGCTTTCAAGGGGACACACCCAGTGACCGACGGAGTTCGAGGTTCGATGCGTGACGCGGACGCGCGCGCGCGCGACGCCGAGCGGCAGATGACCGACGACGAGCGGTTCTCGCTGATCATCAGCGTGCTCGGTCATATACCCGGAGGCATCGCGGGGGGGCGCGATGCGCGCATTCCCGAAGACGTCTTGAACATGAGCGCCGGCTATACGCCCGGCATCCCGCGGCGTGGAATTCCGGCGATACAGAGCACGGACGCCAGCATGGGTGTCACGAATCCCGGCTATCGACCGGACGACGAAGGCGCCACCGCCTTCCCTTCGTTGATCGCGCTCGGATCGAGCTTCAACCCGCAGCTCGTCCGTGACGGCGGCGAGGCGATCGCCCGCGAGGCACGGATGCGCGGCTTCAACGTCCAGCTCGCCGGGGGCTGCAACCTGGCGCGGGATCCGCGCAACGGCCGCAACTTCGAGTACTTTTCCGAGGATCCGTGGCTCAGCGCGCTGCTCGCTGCCGAGCAGGTCAACGGCATTCAAAGCCAGGGCGTCGTCTCGACCCTCAAGCACTACACGCTGAACTGTAACGAGACCAACCGCCACTGGCTCGATGCGATCATCGATCCCGACGCACACCGTGAATCGGACCTGCTCGCATTCCAGGTCGCGATCGAGCGCTCGCAGCCGGGTTCGATCATGAGCGGCTACAACAAGATCAACGGCGAGTACGCCAGCGGTAACCAGCATCTCCTCAACGACGTGCTAAAAGGTGCGTGGGGATACAAAGGCTGGGTGATGTCTGACTGGGGCGCGACGCCCGAGTGGGAGTTTGCGCTCAAGGGGCTCGATCAGGAGACAGGGGTTCAGGGCGACCGGGTGATGTGGGGCAAGGAGCCGTTCACGGACGATCTCAAGAAAGCATACGCCGTCGGTAAGCTCCCGAAGGAGCGCCTTGCCGACATGGTTCGACGCATACTGCGCTCGCTGTTCGCCGTCGGCGTCGACGACCGGGGACCTGCTCCGAAAGTCGACATGGCGAAGCACCACCAAATCGCGCTCGAAGGCGCGCGCCAGGGCATCGTTCTGCTGAAGAACGAAGGCGCGCTGCCGCTCCCCGCCGACAAGCCGATGAGAATTGCCGTGATCGGCGGCTACGCGCAACAAGGTGTGATCAGCGGCACGGGATCGGGTGCGGTGGCTCCGGTCGGCGGCTTCGCCGGTGTCATCAAGATCGGCGGCGCCGGGATCATGGGAAAGCATCGCAATCTGTTCCTGCTTGCGCCGTCTCCGCTCGCGGAGCTCGAGAAGCAGTTTCCGCAAGCGGAGTTCGACTTCGATCCCGGCTATACGCCCGCCGAGGCGGTGCTGACGGCGAGGCGCTCCGATGTCGTCATCGCGTTCGGCATTCGCGTCGAGGGGGAAGGCTTCGATATGCCCGACCTGTCTCTGCCGTGGGGACAGGACGCTGTGATCGACGCCGTTGCGAGCGCGAATCCGAACACGATCGTCGTGCTCGAGACCGGCAACCCGGTGTCGATGCCGTGGCGGGACAAGGTGAAGGCGATCGTTCAGGCGTGGTATCCGGGCCAGGCCGGCGCGCAGGCGATCGCCGAGATCCTCGCGGGGACGGTGAGCCCGTCGGGCCGCCTGCCGATCACCTTCCCGGCAAGCCTCGGTCAGGCGCCGCGACCCGAGCTGCCGGGGCTCGGGTCGCCGTGGGGCAGCAGCGTGACGATCGAGTACAACGAGGGCGCGGAAGTCGGCTACCGATGGTTCGCGCTGCAGAACGAGCGGCCGCTGTACGCGTTCGGTCACGGCCTCGCCTACACCACCTTCGATTACGATGATCTGCAACTCGAAGGCGGCGAGACGATCACCGCGAGCTTCACGGTGACCAATGTCGGCGAGCGCAAAGGGGCCGACGTGCCGCAGCTCTACTTGACCGAGGCGGCGGGTGACAAGCGCATGCGGCTGCTCGGCTTCGAGCGCGTAGAGCTCGAGCCGGGTGAGTCCCGGGCGCATCAGGGTCGCGGCCGATCCGCGTCTGCTCGCGCGTTTCGATGGGGGCATCGGCAAGTGGAGCATTGCCGAAGGCACGCATCGGGTGGCAGTCGGCAAGTCGGCAACGGAACTGACGTTGACGGGCACGACACGGCTGCCTGCGCGGCAGTTCGGCGTGTAACGCAGCCATAGAGCGCTGCGTGAAGTGGGCTTCGTGCTCCTCACGAGTCGCGCGGCAACACGGTGAGCACTCGAGTCACGTGAGCCTTGAACTCGTTCATATAGCTGCTCAGGAACTCGCGGGTGGACTCGACCGTGACTTCGCTGTCGTCGGTGATCAAACCGGGCGTGAACTGAATATAGGCCTCGATGGTATTCATTTGCGGCGCGTTCAAATAGCCGAGGATACTGCGCAGCGTCTGCTGCCCCACCGCCGTACCGATCGCACCCGGTGAGGTGCCGATCACTGCACAGGGCTTGCGGGCGAATGCGTTCTCGCCGTACGGCCGGCTGGCCCAATCGATCGCGTTCTTCAAGCCGCCCGGAATCGAGCGGTTGTACTCGGGCGTGACGAACAAGATGGCATCGGACGACTTGATGGCTTCCTTGAACTCGCGTGCTTCGGGCGGAAAATCGTCGTCGTAGTCATAGCTGTAAATGGGCAGCTTCGCAAAGCTGATCTCGTTGAGCTCCATGCCGCTCGGTGCGAGCTTCACGAGCGCCTTCGCCAGCTTTCGGTTGATAGAGTTCTTCGCAAGACTCCCTACTAGATACCCAACGTTGAATGTTCTCATCTCGCCAACCTCCAGTGCCGCTTCACGTGCTGCGGCGTCGACACGGGGCCGGCTGCAAGTCTCGTGCCCGGCGTCTCTAAAGGCGGTGGAGAAATGGAGCACTACCCCAGCGCGGCGCACACCCGCTCGAGCCGCTGCCTGACCTCCTTCGCGACGGCGCCGACATCGGCATTGTCGACGAGCTTCAAGACCGCTTCCGGGTCCATGAACGCGACGGTAACGCTGCCGTCTTCCTCCTCGCGCACGACGACATTGCACGGCAGCAGCAGCCCGATATCGGGCTCGGCTTCGATCGCTCGATGCGCCAGCGGCGGATTGCATGCGCCGAGAATCTTGTAGGGACGCCGATCGACGCCGAGCTTCTTCTCGAACGTATCCTTTACATCGATCTCCGTCAGCACCCCGAATCCTTCGGCTTTCAGTGCTTCGACGACGCGGGTAACCGCCGCGTCGAAGGATTCGTTCACGACCGTCGAAAATCCATACATGCCCGTTCTCCTGTGTGCTCCGATCTCCGAGCATACCTTTTTCGACATCGATGCCGGAGGCGAGATCTATACGGATACGTATTAGCCGAAAGAACCTCCGAAAGGATCGCTGCCAGTTCTCAAACGGGCACCCTACCCGATTGAATGAATTGGAAATTTTCGTTATACATCGAGTCCGCGACGCATACCGCTGACACGGGGCTTTCTCGTTCCCCGGACGCCGTTTCGGCCACCGTGTAAGCGATCCTTAGTACTGCTCAGAGGACGGGCGCATGAAGGTTCATCAACAACTTTTCGGGACGGTACTCATTAGTGCCGCGGCGCATGCCGCATCAGCGCAGACCGCGCTGGAGGAAGTCGTCGTTACGGCGCAATTCAAGGAGCAGAGCGTTCAGGATACTCCCATTGCGATTACCGCAATCACCGGCGAGCTGCTCGATGCGCGCGGGCAGAGCACGATCGACGAGATCGGCGCCCAGGCCCCGAACGTGACCCTGACCCGCGGTGGCTCGTTTGCCGGACCGATGCTGATCGGCTTCATTCGCGGAGTCGGCCAAACCGATTTCAATCCGGCCCTCGAGCCGGGTATCGGTCTCTACGTCGACGACGTCTACTACTCGACGCTGACGGCTTCGATCCTCGATCTCCTCGACCTCGACCGCGTCGAAGTCCTGCGCGGTCCGCAAGGCACACTCGCCGGTAAGAACTCGATCGGCGGCGCAATCAAGCTGTACTCGAAGCGGCCCTCGGCCGATAACGACACCTATCTCGAGGCCGGCATCGGCAACTTCAACGCTGTCGACGTGCGCGGCGGCAGCAATTTCACGTTGGTCGAGGATCGGTTGTTCGCGCGTGTCTCGGGCGTGTCACGTTCGCGTAACGGCCATGTCAAGACCGTCGACTATGGCTGCATGCATCCGGGCTCGGGCTTCCCCAGTTATGTCTCTGGCATGGACTGTATCACCGGCAGAGAAGGCGGTATCCGCTACACGGCCGTCCGCGGCGCGCTCCGCTGGCTTCCGTCCGATAGGCTCGAGATCAACTTCTCGGGCGATTGGACCGACGACGAGTCGGAGCCCGTAGCTAACACGCTCCTCGAGACGGGCCCGACCACCGCTCCGGTCATTCTGAGCCCGGGCCTCGGCCTGTCGCCGACGGCGCCGGCGCCGCTAATCTGGGAAACCGTCGCGATTCCGCCGACGTTGGAGAGCGACGTGGGCTGCATGTTCATCGCATACGGCCCGAATTCGTGCGACCCGCTGAGCCCGAACGATCCGTATGTCAATTATGAGACATATACCGATCCGCGGACGGGACTCGCGTTCGCTCGGCGGCAGTACGTCGAAGCAAAGAGTGCCTCGGTCAGCATCGACTGGGACGTGAGTGACAACTTGCAGATCACGTCGATCACGGCGTACCGGGAATACGACTCGGCGTTCGTCAGCGCGCAGGACGGCACGCCGTTTCCGGTCGCACTGCTGTTCCAGCGGCTGATCCACGACCAGCTCAGCCAGGAGCTGCGCTTCAACACACAGGTCGGCGACTTCGCCGACATCACCGTCGGAGCGTTCTATTTCGACGCGGATACGAGCATGGATGCCCGCGTCACGCTGGGCTACGTCGGATTCGACTTCTTGCACGGCCCCGACCCGGTCGACGATCGCCACTACGCGGTGTTCGCGAACGGCATCTTTCGACTGACCGACAGTCTGGAGCTCGCCGCCGGCGTGCGCTGGAGCGACGACAAGAAGGTCTACCGCTATGCTCGCAGAAATGCGGACTTCAGCCCGATCGAGCCTTGCCTCGGCCCTCCGGGCACGCCGGGCAACCCGCCGAATTGCCTGATCTCGTCTCTCGACGGAACGGTCGGCGTCTTCACGGACGATCGCATCGACTTCCGCGCCGCGCTTAGCTACTACGTGAACGACGACGTAATGGTTTACGCGTCGTACTCGACCGGGTACAAGGGCGGCGGCGTCAATCCTCGGCCGTTCTACAACGTCCAGGCGGTCTCGTTCGAACCCGAGGAAATGGATACGTTCGAGATCGGCGCGAAGATGCAGTTCCTGCAGAACCGGCTCCGCTTGAACGGTGCGGTGTTCTATAACGATTATCAGGGCATCACCGCGACGTTCGACGATTGCACGGAGCTGTTCGGTCCGACCTTCGGTGTACCGTGTCTGTTGAACTCGAACGCCGGAGACGCCGATGTATATGGGATCGAGCTCGAGTTCGATTTCGTGCCGACCGACGCGCTTCAGATCGATGCATCCGTCGGTCTGATCGATTTCGAGTACCAGAGCGTCAGCCCGAATACCGGGGTCGGAATCGATGCGATCTCCCAATACACGCCCGAGCTGACCTGGAGCGCCGGCGTGCAGTATGGGTTCTCGACCGCCGGCGGTACGATCACGCCGCGTCTCGACGTGGTCTATCAGGACGACATGTTCGTCGATCCGACCAACAACGAGGGCGGTAGGATCGACAGCTACACTCTTGTCAACGCCCGCGTCACGTGGGGCGATCCGGACGGCGCCTGGCTGATCGGGCTCGAAGGCCGCAATCTGACCGACGAGCTGTACTATACGAACAAGGGCGAAGGCATTTCCGGGCGGAGCGGCTTCAACAATGGCATGCCCGGTCTTCCCCGGACCTGGATGCTCAGCGTCCGGCGGAACTTTTTCTAGGCTCCGCGTAAGATCAAAGCCGTGGGGGCGGCCTGTCGCCGCCCCCGACGACCGGCGGTCATTTCATCACCTACGGCACACGCCGAAGCCGGAACGGCGCGCTCGAGCCGTCCATCCTCACGGTGACCATGTCTCCGGCCGCCTCGTAGCTTCCCGAGCTCGACGTGCCGTCGTCCCAGGCGATGAACAACCGCCCGTCGGACGCGCTCCAAGAGCCGGTCGACTGCTGCTCTGAGTGCCCGGCCGCGGTGCCGCCCGCGGCACCGGTGACGTTGCCTTGCGTGCGGCTGCGGGCGATCAGCCTGCCATCCGGCGTGAGTGTGTACGCAGAATCTCTGCGAAAGAACACGCTCCCCGACGTGCTCGAGTCGGACTCGGTGCTGCTCGTCTGCCACGTGCCGACGAGCATCGGATCACGCTGCCCGGCGCATCGCCGGCGCGATCTGGCTCATCAGAACGTCGAAGTATTGTCCGACCTGCGGATCGGTCGGCCCGGCAAGCCCGAACGCCGATTCGCCGAGCGCGATGATCAGCTCCGCATTCGGGTCGAAGTCCGGCGGCACGAGCGCGATACCCATCTCCGTCGGCTGCATTCGCCAGTCGGCGGGATGCTCGATAAAGGTCCCGGTCGGGTGGCGGTAAGTGACCCAATGCTCGTCGATCGAGTTCTGTGCGCCGGCCGGAGAGAATGCGCCGGCGCCGATCAGTGTCATCAGCAGCGGCAGAATGCGTAGTTGGAGACTCGCAGGGTTCTTCTTCACTTCATTGTTTCCGATACGGTCAGTGCCGCCGGACGAAGCCCGGTGACCTCGAGTATCTCCTCCTCGTCGAGAGTATCGCGTTCGAGCAGCGCCGCGACGAGCGCATCGAGCTCCTTGCGATGCTCGGCGAGCAGCCGCTTCGCCTCCGCATAGCTTCCGTCGATGATCCGGTGCACCTCGGCGTCGATCCTGCGCGCCGTTTCCTCGCTGAACGGCTTCTCGCCGCCGAAAGTTCCGGGGCCGCTGAGGTACGGGTTCCGCTTCGGGGCGAGCTGAACGAGGCCGAGCCCTTCGTTCATCCCCCAACGCGTGACCATGTTGCGCGCAAGCTCCGTCGCTTGCGCGATGTCGTTCTCCGCGCCCGTCGTGCGTTCTCCGTAGACGATCTCCTCGGCGGCCCGACCGCCGAGCATGCCGATGATCCTCGCCTTCAAATACGACTCCGGATAGTTGTATCGGTCGCTGTCGGGCCGCTGGTAGGTCACGCCGAGCGCTTGGCCGCGCGGCACGATCGTGACCCGGTGCACGGGGTCGGCTCCGGGCACGATGACGCCGAGGATCGCGTGCCCGCTTTCGTGATACGCGATCCGCTTGCGATCCTCTTGCGTCAGAAGCAACGGGCGTTCGGGTCCGAGCACGATCTTCTCGAGCGCATCGAAGAAGTCTCGCTGGTGTACCTTGTCCTGGCCGCGGCGCGCTGCAAGCAGTGCGGCCTCGTTCGACAGGTTCCGGATGTCGGCGCCCGAGAAGCCGGGCATCGCGGCCGCGAGCTCGGTGAGGTCGACATCCTCGGCGAGCGGCGACTGTCGAGTGTGAATCTTCAGGATCTCTTCACGGCCGTTCTTGTCGGGGAGATTCACGACGAGGCGCCGATCGAAGCGCCCTGCCCGCAGCAGCGCGCGGTCGAGCACGTCCGGCTGGTTCGTCGCCGCGAGCACGATGATCCCTTCGCGGCTCGAGAAGCCGTCCATTTCGGTCAGAATCTGCTGTAGCGTCTGCTCGTGCTCGGCCGCGGCGCCGCCGAACGCGATGCCGCTGCGCGCGCGGCCGATCGCGTCGATCTCGTCGATGAAGATGATCGCCGGTGCGTGCTCGCGCGCCTGCTTGAAGAGGTCGCGTACGCGTGCCGCGCCGACGCCCACGATCATCTCGACGAACTCCGCCGCGCTCATCGAGAAGAACGCGACCCCGGCCTCGCCGGCGACGGCCTTCGCGAGCAGGGTCTTGCCAGTGCCCGGCGGCCCGACGAGCAGCACGCCTTTCGGCGCCGTCCCGCCGAGCCGCGTGTACTTCTCGGGGTTCTTCAGGAAGTCGACGATCTCGGCGAGCTCGTTCTCGACCTCGTCGATACCTGCGACGTCGTCGAACGTCACGCGCTCGTCGCGCTCGGCGTCATAGCGCCGCACGCGGCTCTTGCCGATGCCCATCATTCCGCCGAGGCCCCCGCCCTGCTTCGTGAACCGGCGGAACAGCCACACGTAAAACGCGATGATCAGGACGGCGGGACCGAACCCGAACAGCAGCCAGCCGAGCGGAGAGGCGCCGGTCTCGATCGGCTCGGCCGTGATCGCTACCCCGTTGTCGATCAGGAACGCCTCGAGCCCCGGATCGACGAAGGTCGGCAGGTTGGTCTCGAACGTCGTGCCGGTGCGCGGCTCTTCGCGCCGTGCGCGCGAATCGTCGCGCGTTTGTCGGCCGCTGTCCGAAACCTGCCCGGGCGCTCCGGCCGGCGGGTACGTCACGGGCTCGATGAAACGGCCCTCGATTCGCTGGCCCTGGTTGTAGACCTCCGCAACGTTGCCGGCCGCGACCTGTTCCTTGAAGACGGTGTACGGAATCGTCAGCGCGGGATCGGACCCGGCGAAAAACGCACGGAAGACCAACAGGTTCAGAATGAGTAGAAGCAGGAACAATAGCCACGTGTTGATCGGCGGCGTGCCCTGCGCTTGGCTCGGGCTTCGTGCTGTCGTGTTCCTCCCGTTCGCTCGCGGAACCGTATTGTCATTGCGAGATCGCTTCCAGACGTCCATCCCTCTCCCTCGAATCAGCCCTCGCCCCGCTCCGAACGATTGTCGGGCCCGGCTCGGAGGTCGGCGAAAGGTCAGTCTACCTGTTCCCCGGATCGAGCTAGTGATGAGGAATGGTCGAACGGCGCTGCTCGTGCGGTGCCCGCGTCCATTGAGCATCCGGCGGATATTTGAGCGAAATGCAGTGTTTCTGGTTCGCTCGGAGCGAGTGAGGCTGTATAAAATACCAGCACCGATGTCGTCATTCGGAGGAGCTGCGATGGCTGCCTACGCGAATCCTCGCCCCACCCCCCTTCCTTCGAGCCCGACGCCTCCGTCGGGCCGAGCCGAGCCTTCTTGCTCGATCGACGAGCTCGATCGCGCGATCGTGAATCTGGCCGCGCGTATCAACGCGGCCACCTACGACTTTCTCGTGCTCCTTCGCCGTTTCGACGAGCGGGCCGGCTGGCTCGCGTGGTCCTTCGATTCCTGCGCCGAATGGCTGCACTGGCGGTGCGACATCAGCTTGAACGCGGCGCGCGAGAAGGTGCGCGTCGCGCATGCGCTCAAGACACTGCCCGCGATTGGCCGGGCGTTTGCGGAAGGCCGGCTTTCCTACTCCAAGGTGCGCGCTCTGACCCGAGTCGCCGGTCCGAAGAACGAAGACGAGCTCCTCGCGTTCGCGCTTCGAACCACGGCCGCGCGCGTCGAGGAGCGCTGTCGCGAGCTGCGTTTTGGCACGCCGGCGTCGACGGACGAAGCGGCCCGAGCCCACGCCCGGCGTGCGCTCGGTCTGCGCCGGGATCCGGATCGCGGCACCGTGCTCATCACCGTCGAGCTGCCGCTCGAGGCCGGGGAACTCGTCGACAAGGCGCTCGATCGTGCACTCGAGGAAGCCGCATCCACGAGTTCCGAGCTTGCTGCAGAGAGCTGGAGCGCGCAGCGCGCGGATGCGCTCGTGACCTTGGCTAAGGCTTACTTGAGCGGCAAGCAGGCGGGAGCGTCCGGCACGGCGGATCACTATCAGGTCACGGTGCATGTCGAGGAGACGGCCCTCCGCGGAGGCGCGGGACGTGCCGGGCTGCCGATCGAGACCGTGCGACGTATTGCTTGCGATAGCGATCTCGTCGTACTCGTCGAGAACCACGAAGGTGATCCGCTCAGCGTCGGACGCAAGACGCGGATCGTGCCGGCGGCGATCAGGCGGGCGCTTTGGGCACGGGACGGAGGCTGTCGATTCCCGGGCTGCGGCCGCAGACGGTTCGTCGATGCGCACCATATCGAGCATTGGGCGAACGGCGGCGAAACCAGCGTCGAGAATCTCATGCTTCTCTGCTCGAAACATCATACGTTGGTGCATGAAGGCGGCTTCCGCATCGAGAAGGACTACGCGGATCGCTGGTTCTTCCGACGGCCCGACGGCCGCGCGGTGCCGCACTGCGGCTACCGTCCAGAAGACACGACCGACGATGGGCTCGACGCGGAGAGCGAATACCTCGAAGGCCGCGTTTCCGCGGGGGGATTCGAGGCGACGGGCTTCGTCTTCGGTGCAGACGCCCGTCAGGGGCCGTACCCGTGACTCCGAATGATGTCGCGCGCCTCAGCGCTTTGCACGAACGCGGCGAAAGCGCGTGCGCCGGGCCGATCTCGGAGCAGCACGGCTTCCTGTGCGATCGGCTCGTGGAGTGAATCGGGGACGAGCCAGTAGGAGCCCTGCGTTTCGGGATTCTGCTGCGTAATCTGCGCCCAAGCGACGAAGCCGAGCTCGGCATTGCCCGTCGCGACGAACTGATACGTTTGACCGATGTCCTGGCCCCGTACGATACGCGGCTGCAGCGCAGCCCATAAGCCTCGCGCGATGAGGACGTCCCGCGCCGCGGCACCGTACGGTGCGAGATCCGGGTGGGCAATCGCGAGAAAGCGGAAGCCCCCCGCTTCGAGCACTCGCCCTTCTTCGTCTACGTAGCCCGACCGCGGACTCCACAGCGCGAGACGTCCGACGGCATAGAGGAAACGGGAGCCCGCCACGATCCGCCCCTCCTCCTCCAAGCGTCGTGGGCGCTCGTCGTCCGCTGCGAAGAAGGCGTCGAAAGGGGCACCGTTTCGGATCTGAGCGTAGTGGCTGCCGGTCGATCCGGAGCTTGCGATGACTCGATGCTCGCCGAGTTGCTCGAATCGCTCGATCAGCGCGCTCATCGTCGACGCGAAGCTCGTTGCGACGGCGATCCTGATTTCCTCGGCGGCGGCATGCCCGGCGGTCAATGCGAGAACGAGGGCCACGTAAGCCGTGCCCAATCTTCCGCGAATCATCGATACGTGCTCCTGCCACCCCGCAGTATACGTGCGGGCGTATGGGCGCACGAGCGCCGGATCCGCCTTATCAAGTCTCGAGAAGCGCCTTGTTCCGCACGGCCCCGCGGTCGGCGCTCGTCGTGAGCGCCGCATAGGCCTTCAGCGCGGCGCTGACCTTGCGCGGGCGCGGCGTCTCGGGCTTCCAGCCTTTCGCGTCGCGAGCCGCGCGACGCCGCGCGAGCTCCTCGTCCGGAACCTCGAGCCGGATCGTTCGATTCGGGATATCGATCTCGATGAGATCACCCGCTTCGACGAGGCCGATCGTACCGCCCTCGGCCGCTTCGGGTGAGACGTGACCGATCGAAAGCCCCGAGCTCCCTCCGGAGAAGCGCCCGTCGGTCACGAGCGCGCAGCTCGTCGCGAGCCCGCGGGATTTGAGATAGCTCGTCGGATACAGCATCTCCTGCATCCCCGGCCCGCCCCGCGGCCCTTCGTAGCGCACGATGACGACGTCGCCCGCCTTGACCGTGCCGCCGAGAATGCCTTCGACCGCGGCTTCCTGGCTTTCGAAGATCACCGCAGGACCGCGAAACGTCAGCAGCCTCTCATCGACGCCCGCGGTCTTCACGATGCAGCCCCGCTCGGCGAGATTGCCGTACAGCACGGCGAGCCCGCCATCCCGGCTATATGCGGATTCGACGGAACGAATGCAGCCGGCGTCGCGATCGGTATCGAGCTCGGGGTAGCGGCAACTCTGCGAGAACGCTTGCTGGCTCGGGATCCCGGCCGGACCGGCGCGGAAGAATTCGGCGACCTCCTCGCTCCCATTACGCTTCACGTCCCAGCGCTCGAGCGCCTCGGCGAGCGTTGCGCTGTGGATCGTCGGGACCTTTGCGTCGATCAGGCCTGCGCGTTCGAGCTCGCCGAGAATCGCCATCACGCCGCCGGCCCGATGCACGTCCTCCATGTGGTAATGGCTCGACGGCGCGACCTTGCACAGCGTCGGCACTCGGCGCGACAGCCGGTCGACGTCGCGCATCGTGAAATCGACTTCGCCTTCTTGCGCGGCGGCGAGCAGGTGGAGCACGGTATTCGTCGAGCCGCCCATCGCGATATCGAGCGACATCGCGTTCTCAAACGCCGTCTTGCTCGCGATCGACCGCGGCAGGACGCGGTCGTCGTCTCCTTCGTAGAAGCGTTTCGCGAGCTCTACGATGAGCTGCCCGGCGCGTCGGAAAAGCTGCTCGCGATCCGCGTGTGTCGCGAGCAGCGAGCCGTTCCCCGGCAGCGACAGTCCGAGCGCCTCGGTGAGGCAGTTCATCGAGTTCGCGGTGAACATCCCGGAGCACGAGCCGCAGGTCGGGCACGCCGAGCGCTCGATGCGTTGCACGTCGGCCTCGGGCACGCGATCATCGGCCGCGGCCACCATCGCGTCGATCAGATCGAGCGTGACGGTTTGCTCGGCCAGCCTCGTCTTGCCGGCCTCCATCGGTCCGCCGGATACGAAAACCGTCGGGATATTGAGCCGCAGGGCCGCCATCAGCATGCCCGGCGTGATCTTGTCGCAGTTCGAGATGCAGACGAGCGCATCCGCCATGTGCGCGTTGCACATG
>CAYMAF010000056.1:0-15964 GCA_964388365.1 uncultured Gammaproteobacteria bacterium
AGAGAGTCGAGCCGACTGACCCGATAGGCCGTAGTTTCCTTCGGACCTTCACTGGACCGGTGAAGGACGGGAATACCTGTGTTTCGGGTCGCCTACGGCCCGTCGAGCACCGTGCGGCACTGCCGATGCTTGCGTCATGTCGCTCGCGCGTTTACCAGTCGATTCGCCCTTCCGCTTCACGCACGCGGCGGATCGCCGGGCGTGCTTCCAGCCGGTCCATATAGGCGCGGATGCTCGGATAGGGATCGAGGACGATTCGCGCTGGCACGGACCAATTCAGGACTACCAACGCGTAGCCGTCGATGACCGAGTACCGGTCGCCCAATACGTAGTCTCGTTCCGTTAGCCGGTCTTCCAGAACCTTCATGCGCCGTGCCACCCGGTTGTCGTAAAGGGCTTTCGTCCTTTCCTTGTCCTCTTCGGTCGCGGGCAGCGCCTTGTAGATGTATTCGATGATGGTCGGATGCAGATCCGACGCGATGAACGAGAGCCAGCTTTCCGCCTGTGCGCGGTCAATCGTGTTCCGGGCAGGCAGCAGCTCTTTCTCGGGCACGAGATCGGCGATATAGGCCAACGTCGCGGCGTTCTGGGTCAAGACCGTTCCGTCTTCCAGCACCAGAACCGGGGTCATCGCCATCGGGTTCAGCTCGCGGACTTTGATCGCAACCGGATCGTCCGAGCGGTCGAGGTGAACCTCGATCGCCTGATAGTCGACACCCGCTTCCTCGAGCGCGAAGTGGTTCGAGGTCGAGCAGGCGCCGCGGTGATAGTAGAGCGTGATCATGCTTCTTCTCCTGGATCCTCTGTACGGATGGGGGCGAGCGCTGTCGGTCGAGTGCGCGGCCCGTTGACGGGCACGACGCGGTCACGGTGTCGGGTCTTCAGAGACGAGAGCCGCCGTCGATGTGAAGAACGGCGCCGTTCATGTAGCGGTTGCCCATCAGGAACAGCACGGCGGCCGCCGCTTCATCGGCGCTGCCCCACCGGTGGAGCGGGTGGCTCTCGGCTACGATGCGCATATAGGCCTCACGTTGATCCCCCATCGCTTTGCCGATCAGCGGCGTATCGATGGGGCCGGGCGAGAGCGTGTTTACGCGGCGCGGTGCCAGCTCCAGCGCTAGGCCGCGCGCCAGCACCTCCAAGGCCGCGCAGGCACTGGCCACGATCGCCGTGCCGTTGCCGTCGGGGCGATGAGTCAACGCGCCCGATACCAATGTAATCGAAGCGTCCGCTGCGAGCCTTTCGCCAAGCGCGCGCAGAATATGCACGACGGACCAGATGCGTTCGTCATAGGCGCGCTGGAGCAAGCCGATATCGGCGTCCATCACCTTGCCGATAGTCAGTCCGCCCGCCAAGAGCACCAAGTGATCGACCCGTTCGATCGGCAACAGGCCTTGCCGGATCGTCTCCGGATCGTTGATGTCGCACGCGAACGAGCCCGCAAACCCGTGTGTATGGGCGACGTGTGCGGCGCGCTCGCGGTCGCGTCCGACGACAGTGACGGCCGCGCCGGACCCTTTGGCGGCCACGGCCGCGGCCAAGCCGATCCCGGATGTGCCTCCGAAGATCAGGACGGATGTTCCAGCCAGGGACGGGACTGGGCCGATCCCTTCTGCAAAGGTGGTGTCTTCATGCATGTCGTTCTCCGATCTCTGCGCCGGTAACCGCTGGGTGGAGATCAAGATAGCAATTGCCTCAAGATTGATAATTACGTTAGATGTCGTTACAGAAGTGCCGCTATGGAACAAATAGGAATCGACAGGCTCACCGGGCTGATCGCTTTTTCGCGGGCGGCCTCACTCGGAAGCTATACGGCCGCTGCGCGCGCGCTGTCCATTTCGCCTTCAGCGGTCAGCAAGAGCATTCGGCGACTGGAGGATCGGCTGGGCTTCAAGCTTTTCGCCCGCACCACACGTTCGCTGACACTGACACCCGAAGGGCGCGTTCTACACGACCGGGCGATGCGGCTGTTGCGCGAGGCCGAGGAGATCGAGCTCGTCGCCGCGGCCGTGCGTGGAGAGCCCTCGGGCACGATCAAGCTCGCCGCTCCCGTTCCGATCGCGTTGCATATCCTCGCGCCCAAGCTCGCTTTGTTCCGCGAGCGCTACCCGAAGGTCACTATCGATCTCAGGGTCGGCGATGCGATGAGCGATCTCATAGACGAAGGTATCGACGTGGCGATCCGGATAGGCAACCCGGAAGATTCACGTCTTATCGCGCGCAGACTGGGTCCGAATAAAGCGGGTGCGTTCGCTTCGCCCGCCTACCTCGCAAAGCGCGGTATCCCGCGCCGCATCGAGGATCTGGAAGGGCATGACTGCGTCGGCATCCGACACTTCAACTCCGGGCAGCTGTTACGCTGGCCTTTTCGGGTGGGAAACCGAACGGTGGAAATCGTGCCCACCGCCGGCGTCGTCGTTGACAACTCCGATGCCGTGACCGCCGCTGTTGCTGGCGGCGCAGGTATCGGTCTTGCGCCGACCTATGTCGCCGCGTCGTATGTCGCTCGAGGAGAGCTGGTGCCGGTCTTGACGCGGTATTGGACGGATCGACACGGCATTACCGCGCTTTGGTCGGAAAGTCGCCGGGGCAATCCGAATGTAAAGGCGTTCGTCGCCTTCTTGCAGGAGATCTTTCCGAATCCGCCGCCGTGGGATCGAGTTTCAGCGCGGTAATGGCGTGTCCGCTGCCGGCTGCATCAGCTTGCGGGGATGTCGAGCCGGAGCCCCGCTCCGATGCGGCGGATCATGTCCGGCGGCATATCGTGCTCGCGGGCGAGGCGGTCCCATTGCGAGACGGCGTCGCGCACCTCTTCGTAGATGCGCCGCGCGGTCTGGAGCGGGATGAGCGCCTTGCGCGCCACGGCCTCGAAATCCTTCTGCGTGAAATCATCGCGCTTGCCGTTGATCGACATCTGATGCTCGCGCGTCCAGCCATGCGGATTGTGATTGAAGACGAGATCGTAGGCGGGCGCCAGGCGCCATGTGCCTTGCCGGTCCATCAGGAACGCGATGTTCTTGACGTGGTCGTCGTGGTTGTGACCGATCACATTGAAGAGCATCCGTCGATAAAGCTCTTCGGCTGTCTTCCGCCCGAGCTTCAGGCGCTGTAGCACGTGAAACGCCGCCTCATAGGTGTTGGCGGCTGGGTGGTTGAAATCCATGTGCGCCAGCCCCCCGAGGGTCTGCATGTGCACCTTCTCCGATCCGCCGATGCGGTCGAAGCGGCGAGTCATGAAGTGGCGTCGCCCTCCTTCCTCGAGGAGGCGACACTCGTTCATTTCGATGCCGGCGGCATCGGCCATCAGGCTGTAGATGTACTCGGCGACCGTATACCCTTGCGGGTCCGCGAACGAGTCGCGCGCTTCGTCGTTCTGGTTGCCGCTGACTCCGTCGAATTTCAGCAGCCAGTGCTCGAAGCCCTCAGGGGCGTTCGCATGGCCGGTCTTGACCTCCTGCGTGCGAGGGTTCCAGGCGATCAAGGCCTTCGCGCGCGCACCGCCGGCACTCGAGCTCGTTTGCAGGATCCGGATCAGAGAGCGCTTCCGCTCGTCCGTCGCGAAGGAGACGTCGAGCCCCTTACGCATCGCGAGCACGTCGTTCGCGAGCCGTACGAGCTCTTCGACCTCGAGGTCCTGCACCCGATGCGTGAAGCCGTCTCGAGCCGGGTAGTACTCTAGCGCCCCGGTGCCTCGCGTATGCACGTAGCAGAGCCGCTCGATCGAGGAGAAGCTGTCGGGAGCTCGGCCCTGCGTGGAGAGCCACGCCTGAATCAGCGCTTCTCCGAATTTGTCCGGCAAGCTGTCGGCCAGCATGCCGGGCAAGCCGCGAAACGTCTCGAACGCAAGCTCGGGGAAGCGGTAGGGTGTCTCTGCGAGCGGCATCGTCAACGGGCTCACCTCGATGCCGCTTACCAGAAACTCGGGATCGTACTGAAACACCGCGTAGGTCTCGCCGCGCTCGAGCGCGACGGCGCCGATGCGGGTGCCCCAAAGGCGGACCTCGGCGACCTCGCTCACCGCTCGTCTCCCCATCTCCACTGCCCGCGACGGGCAGCGGTCTCGGGCTTCTTGGATGGGCGCACGCGCTTTCGCTGCTTCCCGGAGAGCTTGAGCATATCGATCGGGCTCGGCCCGACTTCCGGCAGCAAGGCCTCGAGTGACGATGCCCGGTCGAGCGCGAGGAGCACGCTCAGGAACGTGCGAAGCTCGCCGCCTTGCCCGGCCTCGAGCCGCTGTAATGTCGCCCGGGAGATGCCAGCGAGGTCGGCCAGCTGCGCTTGGGTGTGGTGCTTCGCGATGCGCCAAGCGGCGAGCCGACGGCCGAGCTCGGCTTGAAGGGCCTCTACGGTCATCGCGTTCGATATTTTATTGCTCATAATTGATGCTTTAGCCGCAAAGTTGCTTGTTTCGCATCAGATAAGAAGCATTATAGCGCTCGTTGTGCAGAGCGATCCGCCTTATTTTTGATGCCTTAAATGGGAGAATGCGCATAATGCATCAAGTATGATGCATTATGTCTGTCGTGGGGGTGCGGCAGGCTTCGCGGAAGCACGGCCGCCGTCTAGCGACCCTGGCTTGCCAGCCATTCGGCTGTCGCACGCAGACCGCCGAGCGAGAACAGGTGTAGCCGCACGTCGCCGTGCACGGCGGGGTTCAGCCGCTCCGCGAGATCTGACACCAGCCGCTCGGGGCCGACCCGCTCGGCTCCGGCGCTCGGCCCGACACCGTAGCGAGCGAGAACGGCCTCGTCCGCGGCGATCCCCACCCTGCGGACGTAGCCGACGAGTCGTGCCGGCTCGATCGGCCCGATCGCGCCTACGCGGATCGGTACCGTGATCCCCCGATCCCGCACGGCCTCGATCCATGAGAGGGCTGAGCCCGCGGACAGCACGATCTGCGTGCAGATTTCCGCGTTCAGGCCCTGCGCGGCGAGCTCGTCGAGCTTCGCAGTCAGCGCGGCCCAGAGGGTCCGATCGGAAATCTTCGGATGTCCGTCCGGATATCCGCCGACACTCACCGTGCGTACCCCGTATGCGCGCAACCGCGCTGCCCGAATCACGTCGAGGGCGCTATCGAAGGGGCCTTCCGGCACGACGGGATCCCCGCCCAGGACGAGCATGTGATCCGAAGTGCCGTCATGCTGCAGCCCTTCGAGGATATCGTCCAGCGCTCCGGTCGATGGAATTCGCCTTGCGGCGAGGTGCGGGATGGGGGTGAGCCCGAGGTTGGCGACGGCAGCGCTCGTCGCGCGATGGGTCGCGGCCGACTCTTCCCGCGCCGCGCCGATATGGACGCGCGTTCCGCGAGGCAGGATCGCTGCGGTTGCGGGCAGCTCATCCCGATGCCGTCCGATCATGTCGAGCGAGCAATCGGCGATGAGCCGTCCGAAGCCGGTGTCCAAGCCGCGTCTCGTCGCGTCGTGCATGAGGCTGCCACTCATCAGGAAACTTCGTGCTCGGCCGCCGTTCGCACGTATTCCGTGCGTCGTCGATCGTCGCTCATCGATCTGTAGCGAGACTTTCCGGCGCCACCCCGAAGAGCCGCAGCGCTTTGCCGAACTCCGCGTCCGGCGGCGCCGTGATCGCCAGCCTACGGCCGTCGTGCGGGTGGTCGAACTCGAGCTGCCATGCGTGCAGCAGCATGCGATGGATGCCGAGCGTGCGAAAGTTTCGGTTATGGCGGCCGTCACCGTGGCTCGTGTCGCCGATCACGGGGTGCGAAACGTGCTTGAGGTGACGGCGGATCTGTCGAAAGCGGCCCGTCTTCGGCACCGCTTGCAGCAGCGCATACCGTGATGTCGCGAAATGTTGTGACGGCATGTCCAGCTCCGCGGTCGCCAAGCGCGTGAAGCGCGTTCGCGCCGGCTTCTTCTCCTTCTTGCCCGGGCCGCCGTCGAGCGGATGATCGACGGTGAACTCCTCCGCGGGCCAGCCGCGGCACACGACGAGATACTGCCGGGTCACGGTCCGGGACATCATCTGCGCGCCCAGGGCCGCGGCAGTCGTCGCATCGAACGCGACCAGCAAGCACCCGCTCGTCGCGCGGTCGAGGCGATGAGCCGGGTGCACGCGCCGCCCGAATCGGTCGCGTAATCGGTCCACCAGGAACGAGGATTCGCCGCGCAACAGACGGCTGTCGTGCACGGCCAGTCCCGCAGGCTTGTCGACGACCGCTAGATATTCATCGGTGTGCAGCACCCGAATGTCGTCGCCCGCGTGGTCGTCACGCCGCATCGCTGCGTGCTCCGAGGAACGGGACAGCACAGGATCGCGGGCCGTCGTGACTGCCTGACGAGCGAAGAATGCCGCCGACGGTCTTGGAGAAACTGAGACCCATACGACGAATGATACGCGGCTTGCAACGGCGAAAACGCGCGCGCGAAGCCACCCGTAGCCACCGAGCCGACCGGCGCGTGTCGGCTCGAGGGTTGGTGTTCCAGAAGTGAAACAGCGCGATCCGAAATTGCGAGCGATCTAGAGTCACGCCGCAGCTAGAATGGAGCGGTCTCTAATCTCTGATGACGATACTAGCGATCGTCGATTCTTCACCGGCGACGGCGTCGACTGAGCCCCCCAAAGGCTTCGTGCACGCAAATGTGGCACGAGCGCACCATTGCCCCGCTTTCGACGGCCGAACGGTTAGGTGATCCAATTTTCGTCGCCGCGCAAAGTCACTAGTCCGGCCACGGTACGCTGGTTGCATTGTTGCGATGCGCGGGGCTAGATGAGCTTTCCGCATCACAGAAGTTGAAAGGGTGGTCATGACGACGATACGGCAGCCGACCGATGAAGAATTGCGGGCACGAGCGTTGGCGCGATGGGAAGGCGAAGGCGGTGCCTTGATACCGACCGAGACCGCCGATTCGATCGACGAGTCCGAGCTGCGTCTCCTCGCGCGCCTCGGCGCGGCCGTGCTCGGCCATTGGAGCGAGCTGCCGTCGGCGCTCAAGGGGCGGGTCGTCCAACGCGCGCGGACCCTCGGCGGCCCCGCGGATCACGCGCGCGTTCGAGAGGCGCTTGCGGCCTTTCTGCGCGAGCACGGTGACGAATGCTAGACGAGACCATTCGCCGTCGATCGGCCTAAGCGGGTAGCACGGATGCAACGGGGCCGAATGGTTCGGCGCGTCGGATAGTATCCATAAGGAGTATGGAATGGCCTTCAGGAAGATCAAACCGGCCGTCGGCGCTGTCGCAGCGCTAGCGGCGCTCACGGTATCCGCGGTTCGTGCCGATGTGCAGTGTCCGCCGAATCTCGGCGCGACGACTATCGACGGCAACGTGCTCGTATCCGCCGGCACGTGCCGGCTCGAAGGCACGACCGTCGAAGGTAATGTGCAGGTATATTCCGGCGCGTCGCTGATCGTCGTGGACGCGAACATCGACGGCAACATCCAGGCCGAGCGCGCATTCGACGTCGAGGTGTCGAGCTCGCGGATCGGCGGCGATATCCAGCTCGAGGAGCTCGAGGGCGACACGATCCGGATCTTCGACAATGAGGTCGACGGCAACGTGCAGCTCGAGGATAACGAGCCCTTCATCGAGGTCGCGCGCAACGACGTCGGCGGAGACGTGCAAGCGTTCGATAACGCCGGCGGTTTCGACATTTCATTCAACACGATCGACGGCAACCTCCAATGTAAGGGCAACATGCTCCCTTTGACCGGGCAAGACAACGAAGTCGAAGGCGATAAGGAAGACCAGTGCGCGGCGCTTACGCCGGCGACCGGCCCCGGCGGAGGCGACGGGCCGCCCGATCACGACGAAGGCGGCGGCAACGCGGGCTCCGGCAGTGGTGACGACACGCTCGGCTCCGGCGGCACCGGGGGCTCCAGCGGCTCGGGCGGGCTCGGCAGCACGGGCGGCGGTGGCGGCGGGGCTGCAACGCCTTGGTTCCTGCTGCTGGCTCCTTTGCTGATGGGCCTGCGCGGTATCCGCCGTGCGTGCCGGTCGCGTTAGCCGGCCGCGCCCGTACTGCCCGACAAACGATGACGCCCGCGCGCCGACGGGCACGGGAGGCACTCCGGTGCGGCGCGCGGGCACGATCGGCTAGCCCGGCCTGTGCCGGCTCATCGAAGCGTGACGCGTACGTCGCCGACCCGCACTTTGGCTTCGACGGGAACGGCGCCTTCGCCGACGGCCGAGGACGCGCTGCCGACCACCCACGCTCTCTTGGTCTCGACGTTTTGCACGCCGCGGATACTCGTGTCTCCGACGCGGGCTTTGAGATCGATCCGTCCCGTCGCGGACCGGTCGAGGTCCAGATCGACGTCACCCGCGCCGAGACGTATCTCAGCCGCGATCGGCGGTAATGTGCCCTGCAAGTCGCCGGCGCCCATGTCGATCGTCAAGCGTTTCAGCCGCGGCAGACGAACGATCATGACGCTCGTGACGTTGCGTTCTTCGAAGCTCAGCGTCAGCCGGTCTCCGCGATGGCGGGACGCGAGGTTCATCTCCTCGAGATGAGCCTTCTCGGCACGATCATTCTTGGGCTCGATGCGGAGCTCCACCTCGATCTCGTCGCCGTCCGCGTGCGCGAGCATCAGCTCTCCGGCGCGATAATCGATGTGCAGCTGCTCGATCTCCGAGGTATCGAAGCGGTGAGACCGGTGCGCTTCGTCTGCGGCGGCCGTGACTTCGACCGCCGCGAGCAGAACGATCAACGAGGCAGCGAATACAGCCTTCATCGGTGCCGTTCCATTGCTCTAGTCGCCATGAGCGTACGGCCTTTGCGTGCAGAACGCCACGCATAGCCGCTGCCGAGGCCGCGCGGGCGCTCGGCGGTCAAGTCGGGATTTCCGTTACGAGGGGGCGATTGTCCCGCGCCTGGCAACGGTTGGATCATAGTGCTCGACGTCACCGAGATCGGGGGACCGCGGATGCGAGATCGCTTCTCGAATCGACCGCTTGGAAACGCGCGCCGGGTCCTTGCCGCGTGCGTCGCGCTCGGCATCGGTTGCGTGTCGAATGGGAGCGCTTGGGGCGAGGAGACTACGGCGAGCGCGGACGGCTGGACCGGCGCGACGCATGCCGAGGACATCGTAGCCGCCCGCCGCGCCGTGATGCTCGAGATCGAGCGTTTGATGCGGCCGCTCGACGCGCATGCGGCCGGCGAGCCCGGCGATCCGGATCGGCTCCGCGAGGCCGCGGGGACGATCTCGACGTTCCTGCTGACCGTGCCGCATCTGTTCCCTCCGACGACGGATCTCTACGATCCGGAGGCGGAAATTCCCGCGTCCGTTGCACGTTCGGAGATCTGGCAGGAGTTCCCGGCGTTCCACGAGCTCTCCGAGCAAGCGGCGAACGTCGCCGCCGATGCGCTGACCGCGAGCGCGGACGGGCTTCCGGCGGCCGCCGCGCGCCTTCGCGACGCGTGCGACGCCTGCCACGCGCGGTTCATGCGGACGTATACGCCGCCGAAGGTCAGCGAAGAGGATCTCGAGTTCGACTTCGACTCGCTGTTCCCCGCGGATTGATGGGTGGGTCGATGCCGGCCGCAGGCCTGCGCGGCCGGCGCCGCTCGACATCGGCGGTAGGGGGGCGCCCGCGAATCCGGATAGAATGACGGCCGGTTTCCGGCACGGCGAAGCGAGTGGCGATCTCAGTCCCCGAGTTCTCTAAGGTGCGCGTCCTCGTCGCGGGGGACGCGATGCTCGACGAGTATTGGTTCGGCGACACCGGCCGGATCTCGCCGGAGGCGCCCGTGCCGGTCGTGAACACGGTCTCGACCGAGCAGCGTCCGGGCGGCGCGGCGAACGTCGCGCTGAATCTCGCTGCGCTCGATGCTTCGGCGGTCCTCGCGGCCGTCGTCGGCGCCGACGAGCGCGGGCGCGCCCTCGAGGCTGCGCTCGAGTCGCACGGCGTTCGCTGCCGGCTCGTGCAATCCGAATCGGTGCCGACCGTGCACAAGCTTCGAGTGCTTGCACGCCATCAGCAGCTGATACGCCTCGATTCCGAGTTGCCCCTCGCCGACGCGGCGGATCCGCTGTTGCCGCTGTTTCGTGCCGCGCTCGACGATGCCGATATCGTCATCCTGTCCGACTACGCGAAGGGCACCCTGAAGGACGCCCCAAAGCTCATTGCGCTCTGCAAAGAACGCCGGGTCCCGGTGCTGATCGACCCGAAAGGAACGGACTTCGGCCGCTATCGCGGCGCGACGCTGCTGACGCCGAACCAGAGCGAGTTCCGCGCGGTCGCGGGCGGGTGGAGCGACGAGGACGAGTTCCTGGCGAAGGGCGAGGCGCTGCGCGCCGACCTCGATCTCGATTGTCTGCTCGTGACGCGCGGCGAGCGCGGCATGGCGCTGTTCCCGCGCGCCGCTGCACCGCGGCTGCTCGATGCGGAAGCGCGCGAGGTCTTCGACGTCACGGGCGCCGGCGATACCGTGATCGCGCTGATGGGCGCCGCGCTCGGCGCGGGTCTGCCGCTCGAGCAAGCGGCCGAGCTCGCGAATCTCGGCGCCGGGCTCGTCGTCGGCAAGATCGGGGTCGCGAGCGTGAGCCGCGCCGAATTGCGGCTCGCGCTGCATCGGCGCGGCAGCGGCGGCCGAGGGCTCGTCAGCGCCGACGAGCTCGTGGATCTCGTGCGCGAGGCGAGGGCGCGCGGCGAGCGGATCGTGATGACGAACGGCTGCTTCGACATCCTGCACGCGGGCCACGTCGCGTATCTCGAGGAGGCGAAATCGCTCGGCAACCGGTTGATCGTCGCGGTCAACGACGACGATTCCGTGCGGCGCCTCAAAGGGCCCGCGCGGCCGATCACGCCGCTCGAGGATCGGATGGCGGTGCTCGCCGGCCTCGCCGCGGTCGATTGGGTCGTGCCGTTCTCCGAGGATACGCCGGCCGCGCTGATCGAGCGGATCCTGCCGGACGTGCTCGTGAAAGGCGGCGATTATCGTCCGCACGAGATCGCCGGCGGCGACGCGGTCGAGCGCAACGGCGGCGAGGTGCGGGTCGTCAGCCTGAAAGAGGGGCGCTCGACGAGCGCGCTGATCGCATCGATCCTCGGCAAGAGCGGCCAGTAGCGCTCGCCGCGCCGATCAGGCGTTCGATTCGGTCATTCGAGGCCGCGCGGGCAACGCGCAACGCGCCGCGCGGCCTCGCGAAAACGTTACTGATCCAGCCAGCCGTCGACCTGCTCGATATCCGAGACCGCGAGCGTGCCCGCCGCCTGCATCAGCCGCAGCCGGTTCAGAATGTAGTTGTAGCGCGCCGCCGCGTAGTCCGTCTGGGCCCGGGTCAGCGCCTCGAGTGAGGTTTGAACCTCGACGGACGTGCGCGTGCCGACCTCGTAGCCGGCCTCGGTCGCCTCGAGCGCCGTCTGCGCCGACGCGACGGCTTGGCGGAGCGCCCGGACCTGCGAGATCGACGAGACGACGCCGAGATACGCGTCGCGGGTTGCGCGCTCGGTCTCGCGTGCGACGCGCTCGACCGCCTGCACCGAGGCGCGGTGGCTGTAGACGGACTGCTGGATGCGCGAAGAGTTCAGGCCGCCGGTGAACAGCGGGACGGTGAGGTTGATCGACCAGTTGTAACCCTCGGTGTCTCGGGTGATCGGTCGCGGGTCGGGAACGCCCTTGACTCTCGTCTCGCCGCCGAAATCGTCCGAGCTGTAGCTCGATTGCAGCGTCAGCCGCGGCAGGCGCTCGGCCCGCGCGAGCCGGATATCGTCCTGAGCGATGTCCGCCTGCAAACGCGCCGAGATCAGCGCGAGATTCTGCTGCAGCGCCGCACGCACCCACTCATCGGGGTTCTCGGGATCGGGCGAGACCAGCGGCAGCTCGTCGCCGGGCGATGCGAGATCGACGACGTACTCGCCGATGATCTCGCGCAAGCGCTCTTGCTCGGTCGCGAGGATACGCTGCGCCTCGATCTCGGCCGCGACCGATCGATCGAACGCCGCCTGCGTCTCCTCGACGTCGGTTCTCGCGATCAGACCGACCTCGAAGCGCCGCCTCGCCTGCTCGAGCTGACGTTCGAAGGCTTGTCGGGCGACGACCTGGGCCTCGAGGGAGTCCTCGGCCGCGAGCACGTTGAAATAAGCCTCGGCGACGCGGAGCAGAAGCTGCTGCTTCGCGACCTCGTACTCGATCTCCGCCTGCGCGACCCGCTTGTCGGCCTGCTTCAGCGTGACGATGCGTGACCAATCGAAAATCGCCTGATTCACGCCGAGCTGCCAGCTCGTGCTGTCCGTGTCGGTCTCCTGACCGGGGAAGAGCTGGGCGGTGACCGGGTCGACGACGGCGCTCTGCTCTTGAAAGGAGCCCGATCGTCTCGACGTGAGCTGCAGCGACGGGAGGAGCTGCGATCGCGCCTGCGGTCTGACTTCGGCATTCGCGAGATACCGCGCTTCCGCTTCGCGAATCGTTGGATCGTTCTGCAGCGCGCGCTGGTAGATGTCCATCAGCGTTTCCTGCGCGCTCGCCTGAGCGGCGGCGAGGCCGAGCAGCGCGCCGGCGCCGAGCACTCGGAAGGTATGCGGCACTCTCATGATCGTATTCCCATTCTCGTAGTGATCCGGGGCACCGCGCTCGAGTCAGTAACGCGGGACGCTTGAGTCCAACGTGCACGACCACGCTTCGATGCCGCCTTCGAGGTTGAACACTCGGCCGAAGCCGTGCGCCGCGAGGAACTGCGCTACGCGTCGGCTGCGTCCCCCCAAGTGACAAAACACGACGATCGGCTTGTCCTTCGGCAACTCGCTCAGGCGGGCGGGCACCTCGCCCATCGGAACATGGAGAGCGCCCGCTATCGACGCCCGCTCGACCTCGTCGGGCTCGCGCACGTCGAGCAGCACGACGGCGGCGCCGTCCCGGCCCTCCGGCCAGCGGCGCGCGACCTCGAGCGGCGTCAACTCGGGCACTTCCTCCATTGCACCGGCATCAGAGAACGAACGGCTCCGGCCGCTCGGCGTTGATCAACGGCGTGATCAAGGTTTCGAAAAGGCTTTCCTCGGTCCACCGGCCTCCATGATGCATACGGACGAGACGCGCTTCCATTACAGGCGCTCTGCCGACGATGATGAACAGCCGGCCGCCGGGCCGCAGCATCCGCACGAAATGATCGTCGAGCTCGGGCACCGAGCCCGTCACGGCGATCGCGTCGAATTCGGCGGAGTGCTCGAGCGACATCGCGTCCGCGGCGGCGAGCTCGACGTCGAGCCCGGGCAGCTCGGCGAGCTTCGCTCGCGCGCTCTCGACCATATCGGGGAAGTACTCGACGCTGACGACGCGGCCGGCGAGATGCGCGAGACACGCGGTCAGATAGCCGCTGCCGGTGCCGACCTCGAGCACCCGGTCGCCCGGATCGAGATCGAGCGCTTGCAGCAGCCGGCCTTCGATCTTCGGCGCCATCATCCGCTGGCCGTGAGGCAGCGGAATCTCGACATCCGCGAACGCGAGGTCGCGGAACTCTTCCGGCACGAACCGCTCCCGCGGCACGGCATCGATCGCGGCCAGCACTCGCTCGTCGAAGACATCCCAGGCGCGAATCTGCTGCCCGAGCATCTGCCGCTTGGCCGTCTCGAGATGGATCTCAGCACTCATGACAACGAGTCTTACCTCTTGACTCAGGAGGGCGAATGGACGCGGAAAAGGGCCGGTAGCGTAGCGGAGTTTACGCGGGCCCGACAAGGCGGACTGTCAAGAATTATAGTCAAATCTAGGCGCTTGCGGCGGCCCCGATGGGGTATCTTACCCGTCGACTAACGACGCGTTGCCTCGAAAGGTGCCGTCGTCGACGGCTCGAGAGCGGCCGCGAGCGGCCCGGGGCGAGACGATCCGCCCCGAACGGGGTCATAACAACAACAAAAAGGCCCGCATCCTGGTGGATTTCTTCGGTTCCGATCTCGTCTTACGTCTTGCTGCGATCACCGTATTACTGCTCGTCGCCGTCGCCGCGTCGGCCTTCATTGCGCGAAGGCCGCTCCGTAAGGAAATCGAGCGCCTGAAGGATGACGTTCACGCGTTGCTCGCGAAGCGAGGCGGCCAGAGCCGCCTCGTGCTGAACGGGCGGCAGAGCGAGTTCGTCGATATCGCCGCGAGCGTGAATCGGCTGCTCGACCGCGAGCGGGACGGCGCGGCGGAGCCCGAAGCAGCCGGCGCGTTGTTCCGCGCGCTTGCAGACACGCTTCCCGATATCGCGATCGTGCACACGGAGACGATCGAGTTCGCGAATTGCCCGGCGGGCGAGCTGTTCGGCGTCGACGGCGCGTCGCTCGTCGGCAAGCCGGTCACGGACCTGATGCGACCCGCGTATCGGGAGACGGTGTCGCGGCACGTCGAGGCGCTGCTCGAAGGGCAGGAGCCGCCTGCGGCGCCGCTCGAGGTCCAGCTCATCAGCGGCGACGAGCCGGGGCTGTGGGCCGAGCTGCACAGCCGCGTCGTGACCTGGGGCGGCCGCACGGCCGTGCTCACGGTCGCCCGCGATATCAGTGCCCGCAAAAGCATGGAAACGGCCGTCGGCCGCAGCAAGCTTCAGGCGCGGATCACGCTCGAGTCGATCGGCGAGGGCGTGATCACGACGGATACCGACGGCACGATCGACTACATGAACGAGGCCGCGGAGCAGCTCATCGGCGTCACCCGGGCGATCGCGATCGGTAAGCGGATCGACGACCTGATCGCGCTCGTCGACGAGATCGATCGCACGTCGCTCGGGGATCCCGTGCAGCAATGCCTCGCCGAGCGGAGGCGGGTCAATCTCGGCCGGCGAGCGTTGCTGATGAGCAAGGTCGCGGATCGGGAATTCTCGACCGAGCTCACGGCGTCGCCGATCCAAGGGCCGGACCGGGAGGTCGCGGGCTGCGTCGTCATCATCCACGATGTCAGCGAGCTGCGCGGCCTCGCGCGCGAGATGTCGTATCAAGCGACTCACGACCCGCTGACCGGGCTCGTGAACCGTAGCGAGTTCGAGCGGCGCCTGGAAGCGGCGCTGAGCTCCGCTCGGGCCGACGCGGTCGGTCACGTCGTCGCGTATCTCGATCTCGATCGTTTCAAGATCGTGAACGATACCTGCGGGCATATCGCCGGCGACAACCTGCTGCGGGAGATCGCGGCGCTGCTGAAACAGAAGGTTCGGGATTCCGATACCGTCGCGCGCGTCGGCGGAGACGAGTTCGCGATGCTTCTCGTCGGCTGCCCGCTCGACAAGGCGCGACAGATCGCCGACGACATCTGCGACTCGGTCGCGAGCTATCGCTTTTCGTGGCAAGACCGGGTCTTCGATATCGGCGTCAGCATCGGCATGGTCGAGGTCGGGCACGAAAGCGTCTCGGCCGAGGCGGTCCTAAGCGCCGCCGACTCGGCATGCTACGTCGCGAAGCAGCAAGGCCGTGGGCGCGTGCACGTCTACTCGGCGCGCGACGAGATCCTCGCGCGCGAGCGGGGCGAGATAAAGTGGCTGCAGCGGCTGCAGCACGCGCTGAAGGAGAATCGCTTCGAGCTGCATATGCAGCCGATCATCGCGGTCGGCGGACGCGCCGCGCACGGTCCGGCGGTCGAGGTTCTGCTGCGGATGCGCGACGACGCCGACAAGCTCGTGCTGCCGTCTCAGTTTCTAGGCGCCGCGGAGCGCTACCAGCTGATGTCGCACATCGATCGCTGGGTCGTGCAGGCGGCGCTGAGCGCGATGGCCGGGGGCGCGCTGCACGTGCCGGACGGCCGTACGTGCAACATCAATCTGTCCGGGCAGACGCTCGGCGACGAAGGCTTCCTTGAGTTCGTCGTCGACGTGCTCGATCACACGGGCATCGATCCCGAGCGTATATGCTTCGAGATCCGCGAATCCGCCGTCGTGCACAATCTCGATCATGCGCGACGGTTCATCGCCGTGCTTCACGGCATCGGCTGCCGGTTCGCGCTCGACAATTTCGGCAGCGGCGTCGGATCGTTCGCGAACTTGAAGCGGCTGTCGATCGACTATCTGAAGATCGACGGCGTCTACACGCGCAACCTCGCCGAGGACAGCGT
>CAYMAF010000057.1:0-15925 GCA_964388365.1 uncultured Gammaproteobacteria bacterium
CGACGAGGCTGCGGCTCGCCGAGGAGTTGAGCAGCGCGACGCCGAGCACCGCGCAATTGCTTGCGATCAGCGGGATGTAGAGGCCGAGCACGCGATACAGCATCGGCGACAGCCGGCGGATCAGGAGCTCGGTGAGCTGTACCGCGGCGCCGATCACGAGGATGAACCCGATCAGCCGGAGATACTCGAGATCGAGCGGAATCAGCAGGAACCGATCGACGAGATAGGCGAGGCCCGACGCCGTCGTCAGCACGAGCCCGGTCGCGAGCGCCATGCCGACGGCTCCTTCGACGCGGCGCGAGGCCCCCATGAACGGGCACAGCCCGAGGAACTGGACGAGGACGAAGTTATTGACCAGCGCCGCGGCGATGATGATCAGCAGCAGCTCCATGACGATCTCGTGCCGGCGTGACCGGCCGGGCGGCGCGCCGGCGATCGCCGCCGCGCGCTCGGCGCTCGCCGCTCAGCTCACCTTCATGCCCGGCTCCGCGCCGTCGTCCGGCCGGAGCAGGAATACGCCCGGGCCGTCGCCGCTCGCCGCGAGCACCATGCCTTCGGACGTGCCGAAGCGCATCTTGCGCGGCTTCAAGTTCGCGACGAGCACGACCAGGCGGCCTTCGAGCTCGGCGGGGTCGTACGCCTTGCGAATGCCCGCGAAAACCGTGCGCTCTGCGCCGCCCGTATCGAGGGTCAGCTTCAGCAGCTTGTCGGCGCCTTCGACGTGCTCGGCCCTCACGACCTTCGCGACGCGCAGGTCGATGCGCGAGAACAGCTCGATGTCGATTTCCGCCGGTCCGGCCGGCTGCTCCTTGGATTCGGTCGTCATGGGGCTTCCTTGGCTTCGAGCTTCGAGGAGCGAGCGCGTCTCGTCGACGATGGCATCGACGGCCTTCGGGTCGACGCGCTCGAGAAGCGGACGGAATTTCTCGATGGGCCGTCCGAGAAGCGGACGCGCCGCGTCGTCCCACGACAGCGGCTCGACCGCGAGAAACGCTTCGGCGCGGGTGGCGAGCTCCGGCACCACGGGCTTCAAGTACAGCACGAGCTGTTTGAAAAGATTCAGCCCGAGCGTGCAGACATCGACGACGGCGTCGCGGTTCGCCGGGTCCTTCGCGGCGATCCATGGCTTCTTCTCGTCGATGTACTGATTGGCTCGGTCGGCGAGCGCCATGATGCGGCGCATCGCGCGCGCGTAATGACGCGACTCGTAATCGGCGGCAATCGCGTCGGCCGCCGCGGTGAACTCGTCGAACAGCGCAGATTCCGGCAGCGCGTCGGCGAGCCGGCCGGAGGCCAGGCGATGCACGAAGCCCGCGCAGCGGCTCGCGATGTTCACGACCTTGCCGACGAGGTCCGAGTTCACCTTCGCGACGAAATCCGGAAAGCTCAGATCGAGATCGTCGACGTTCGGCCCGAGCTTCGACGCGAAGTAGTAGCGCAGATAATCCGGATCGACGTGCTTCGCGAACGTCGCGGCATTGATGAACGTTCCGCGGCTCTTCGACATCTTCTGGCCGTTGACCGTCAGAAAACCGTGTGCGAAGACTGCGCTCGGACGCCGGTAACCGGCGCCGCCGAGCACGGCCGGCCAAAACAGCGTGTGGAAGTAGACGATGTCCTTGCCGATGAAATGGTAGAGCTCCGCGTCGCTGTCCGGGCCCCAGTACTCGTCGAAGTCGAGGCCGATGCGGCGGCACAGGTTCAGGAAGCTCGCCATGTAGCCGATCGGCGCGTCGAACCAGACGTAGAAATACTTGCCCGGTTCGCCGGGGATCTCGAAGCCGAAATACGGCGCGTCGCGCGAGATGTCCCAGTCCTTGAGCCCGGCGCCGAACCATTCGTCGAGCTTGTGAACCATGACCTCGTCGACGCGCCCCCGTACCCAGTCCTTGAGGTCTTGCTCGAAATCCCCGAGCTTGAAGAAGAGGTGCTCGGACTGCTTCACGCTAGGGCGCGTGCCCGAGACGACCGAGACCGGGTCCTTGAGATCCATCGGCGAATACGTCGAGCCGCAGCGCTCGCACGAGTCGCCGTACTGATCCTCCGCTCCGCAGACCGGGCACGTGCCGCGGACGTAACGGTCCGGCAGGAACATCTGCTTGACGTCGTCGTAGGCCTGCTCGATCGTGCGGCGCCGGATGTGCCCCGCGGCCTGCAGCCGCTCGAAGATGCGGCGCGTCAGCTCCTCGTTCTCGGGGGCGTGGGTCGTCAGGTAATTGTCGACGCTGATCCGGAACGTCTCGAAATCGCGGCGATGCTCGGCGCTGATCCGCTCGATCAGCGATTCGGGAGAGACGCCCTCGCGCTCCGCGCGCAGCATCGTCGGCGTCCCGTGGGCATCGCTCGCGCAGACGTACCAGACGGTATGGCCCCGCATCCGCTGAAAGCGCACCCATACATCGGTCTGCACGTACTCGACGATATGGCCGAGGTGCAGCGAATCGTTCGCGTAGGGCAGCGCGCTGGTGACGAGAATCTTTCTTTGGGCCACTCGAAGGGACTCCGGGCGGGACGGTCGATTATGCCATTGGCGCGACGTCGTCCGCGCGGTGTCAGCCGAGCGCGCGGTCGAGCGCGTCGGTCAGGCGCGCGACCGTGCGGTCGACGTCGGCGAGCTTGTCGAGGCCGAAAAGCCCGATGCGGAATGCCCGATAGTCGTCGGGTTCCCCGCACGCGAGCGGAACGCCGGCGGCGACCTGAGTCCCGGCCTTCGCGAACCGCGCGACGATATCGTCGAGCTCGGTGTACGAGACGACGACGCTCGGCGCCTCGAAGCCGGTGCCCGCGACGCTCTGGAAGCCGCGCTCCTCGAGCAGCGCACGCACCCGGCGGCCGAGCTCGATCTGCCGCTCCCGCGCGTGCTCGAAGCCGAAATCGCGCGTCTCGCTCATCACGTCGCGGAGCCTTCGAAGCCCGTCGGTCGGCATCGTCGCATGGTATGCATGAGCGCCGCGCTCATACGTTTCCATGATCTCGAGCCACTTCGCGAGGTCCATCGCGAAGCTCGTGCTCCGCGTTCCGTCGATGCGCTCGCGGGCCGCGTCGCCGAGCATCACGAGACCTGCGCCCGGCGTCCCCGACCAGCCCTTCTGGGGCGCGCTGATCAGCACGTCGACGCCGACGTCGCGCATGTCGACCCAAAGCGTGCCCGAAGCGATGCAGTCGAGAACGAACAACGCGCCGACGTCATGCGCCGCGGCGGCCACTCGCTTCAGGTACTCGGCCGGCAGCACGATCCCCGAGGCGGTCTCGACATGCGGCGCGAACACGACGTCAGGGCGCGTGTCGCGGATCTCGGCCTCGACCTCGTCGATCGGCGCGGGCACGAACGGCGCCTGCGGCCGATCGGCGACGGGGCGGGCCGTGAGGACGCGGCTCTCCGCGGGGATGCTGCCCATCTCGAAAATCTGAGTCCATCGGTAGCTGAACCAGCCATTGCGCAGCACGAGACAGCGCTTCCCGGTTGCGAACTGTCGCGCGACCGATTCCATGCCGAACGTGCCGCTGCCCGGTACGATCGCGACCGAGCGCGCGCCGTAGACCTCCTTCAGCGTCGTCGACAGATCGCGCATGACCGCCTGGAACGCGGCCGACATGTGATTCAGCGAGCGGTCGGTATAGACGACCGAAAACTCGGCGAGCCCCCCGGGATCGACGGGCGAAAAATGGGTCGCAGTCATGGAACCTTCCGGCTCGGTGTCTTCGATGAACGATATAGGATACACCGGAGCGGCCGGCGGCGGAGCGGGGCGGCCAGCGGCCGGTCCTCCCGAGCGGCTGGGCAGGACGCGGCGACGCGCCGTCAGGCGAGGTCTTTGTACTGCTCGAACTTCGCCTTGTCGAACGACTGCAGATACGCCTCCTGACCGGAGATCACGCCCTGGTCGAAGAGCCGTTTTAGCGACGAATCCATCGTGCACATGCCTTCGGCCGCGCTCGATTGCATCACGTTCTCGAGCTGCTCGAGCTTGCCTTGGCGGATCAGGTTCGCGACGGCCGGCGTGTTGACCATGATCTCGAGCGCGGCGACCCGGCCCGAGCCGTCCTTCTTCTTGACGAGTTGCTGCGAGATCACGCCGCGCAGCGACGTCGACAGCATGTTGCGGACGTGATCCTGCTTGTCGGCCGGGAAAATGTTGACGACGCGGTCGACCGTCGCCGCCGCGCCGTTCGTGTGCAGCGTGCCCATCACGAGGATGCCCATCTCCGCGGCAGTCATCGCGATGCTCATCGTCTCGAGATCGCGCAGCTCGCCGACGAGGATCGCATCCGGGTCCTCGCGCAGCGCGGAGTGGAGCGCCGCCGAGAACGACGGGCTGTGCACGCCGACCTCACGCTGGCTGATGAGACAGGCCTTGCGCTGGTGAACGAACTCGATCGGGTCCTCGATCGTGATGATGTGCCCTTTGAGGCGGGTGTTGATCGCGTCGATGATCGCCGCGAGCGTCGTCGACTTGCCGGAGCCGGTCTTCCCGGTGACGAGGATCAGGCCACGATTCGCCCGGCTCAGGCTGTGCACGACCGGCGGCATGTCGAGCTGCTCGAGCGTCAGCGCGGTCGTCGGTATGCCGCGGAACACGGCGCCGACGCCGTTCAAGTGCCGAAACACGTTCACCCGAAAGCGGGCGACGTCGGGAATCGTGTACGCGAAGTCGGCCGCGTCTTGCTTCTCGAACTGCTCGATCGCGGTACGGCTCATCAGCTTGCCGAGCTCGACGCGCAGCGCCTCGGGATCGAGGTTCTGGTTCTCGACGGTGATCAGCTCGCCGTGAACGCGCATCCGCGGCGGATCGCCGGCGACGAGATGCAGGTCCGAGCCCTTGCGGAGGTGCATGCTGCGGAGCAGGTCGTCGATCATCGACATTCGGCAATTCCTCGTCAGACGATCTTCGTGCTCGCGGGCAGCACCGTCGTGTCGGTCACGAACCGTTCGAATTTCTTCCGGTCGGTCGCGTAACGGTACGCATCGTCGGGATCGATCTCGCGGCGGGAGATCGCGTCGAGCAGGGCCTGGTCCATGAGCTGCATGCCGACGTCGCGGCCGGTTTGCAGCTGCGCCGGGATCTGATGCGTCTGCTCGGTCATGATCAGCTTCGCGATCGCACGGTTCATGATCATGATCTCGACGATCGCCCGCCGGCCGCGCCCGTCCGGCGTCTTCACGAGGTTCTGCGTGACGACAGCGTGCAGGCTGTGCGCGAGAAAGCTCTTCGTCTGCTCGCGCTGCTCGGTCGGCAGCGCGTCGATGATGCGGTCGACCGACTTGACCGCGCTCGTCGTATGCAGCGTGCCGAGGACGAGGTGGCCGGTCTCGGCCGCCGTCATCGCCATGCTGATCGTCTCGCCATCGCGCAGCTCGCCGACGAGGATGACGTCGGGATCCTCGCGCAGCGCCGCGCGCACGCCGTCGGCGAAGCTGTGGATATGGGTGCCGAGCTCCCGTTGGATGATCTGTGAGCGCTTGCTCTGATGCACGAACTCGATCGGATCCTCGAGGCTGATGATGTTGAGGCTGCGATGCGTGTTCAGATGATCGATCATCGCCGCGAGCGTCGTCGACTTGCCGGTGCCGGTCGAGCCCGTTACGAGCACCATGCCCTGATGCAAGTCGCAGAAGCGCGTGATGACGGGCGGAAGGTTCAGGCTGTCGAGCGTCGGGATCTGCGTCGGAATGTTGCGGAACGTCGCGCCGATGCCGGTCGCCTTGCGGTACAGGTTCACGCGAAAGCGGCCGCCGTCCTCGGAAACATAGGAGAAGTCGAGATCGTGGCCGGCGCGAAATCGCTCGCGTTGGCTCTCGGTGAGGATCTCGTCGATATAGCCTTCGAGCTCGGCCTCGCCGAGATCGCGGAACTTGATTGGCATCAGATCGCCGTGCAAGCGCAGCATCGGCGGCACGCCGACCGCAAGGTGCACGTCCGAGCAGCCTTGCGCCAGGCCAAGCTTCAGGAACGCATCGATTCGCGCCATCTCGAGTTCCCGATCAGGGCAGCTTGCTGCCGACGAGGGCGAGCGCGTTGCGCAGCTCTTCCATCGACGCGTATCGCTTCGCCTTGTCGACGGCCATCGCCTTCGCGACGATCTCGGCGAGCGGGGCGGGGACCTTCGGGTTCACCTGGGTCAGCGGCGGCGCCTTGCCTTGCACGTGCTGGTACATCACTGACATATGGTCGCCTCGCGTATACGGCGGCGTGCCGGCGAGCATCTCGTACATGATCACCCCGAGGCTGTAGATATCCGCCCGCTCGTCGACCTTCTTGCCGAGAATCTGCTCGGGCGCCATGTATTTCGGCGAGCCGATCACGTAGCCGGTCTTCGTGAGCTGAGTGTCGCCGCTCTTTGCCGCGGCCGCGACGCCGAAGTCCACGATCTTGAGCAGGCCCTCGTCGTTGATCAGGATGTTCGCCGGTTTCAGGTCCCGATGGATGATCCCCTGCTGGTGCGCGTTCATCATCCCGAGGCAGATGTCCATCGCGTAGCGCACCGCCTTCTTCGGGTTCATCGGCTTCTCGTTCGCGATCTCCTGGCTCAGCGTGTGCGACGGGAAATATTCCATCGAGATCGCGTAGCCGCCGCCGACGTAGAGGAAGTCGTAGATGCGGATGACGTTCTTGTGCGTGATGCGGCGCGAGTAACGCAGCTCGTGCACGAAACGCTTCATCATTTCCTCGTCCGACGCGACGTTCGGATTGAGGAACTTCAGGATCAGCCGCTCCTCGACGACGGTGTCCTCGACGAGGACGACCGTGCCGAACGCGCCCTTGCCGATCTTCTGGATGAAACGATATCGGCCCTCGATGATGTCGCCGGGCTCGAGCGCGTTGATATCGAGCGTCATCGGCTCCTGCGGCGGCGCGGCATCGTCTTCGAGCAGCAGCGTCCGCGCGCTCGTCGTCGTCGCCGACGGGGAAACGGGGGCCGGCTGCGGCGCAGGACGAGTCGCGGAGATCGCGCGGCTTCCGCTCGGCATCGCGCCGAGCGTTCCGGTCGCGGTGAATTGGCCGCTCGACGAGAGCCGCCCCTCGATGCGCTGCAGCGCCCGCTCGACGGCGCGCGAGATCGTCTCGTCGGCGCCGGCGACGACCTGATGCAGATAGTTGCGCACGGCGTCCGCGTGCTTCTCGCCGGTCAGCTCGCCGACGGCCTCGATCGCCGCGAGCTTGACCTCCCGCTCCGGGCGCTTGAGGAACGGGACGACCTTGCCGAGCGCTTGCGTATTGCCGAGCTTACCGAGCGCGCGCAGCGCGACCGGCGCGGAGCGGTCGTTGCGCGCGAGCATCTTGAGGATCGCCGGCAGCGCTCTCGGGTCGCCGATCTCGGCGAGCGCATCCGCGGCGCGTTCGCTGACCCACCAGTCCGAATCCTGGGTCGCGAGGATCAGCTGGTCAACGGCGCGCTTGTCCTTGCACGTATTCAGGATCTCGATCGCGGCGCGGCGGATATCCTCGTCCTTGTCCTTGATCAGCTCGAGCACCGCGTCGACGACGCGCGGACCGCCGATGCGCGCAAGGGCGTCGGACGCGCGGGCGCGCACCCACCAGTCCTCGTCGGCGACCGCCTCGAGCAGGTACTTCACGCTGCTCGTCGTGCCGATCTCGTTCAGCACCTCGACCGCGGCGCGGCGCGAGAACTCGTTCTCGGCCTTGAGCGCCGGGAGCAGGTACTTGACCGTGTCCGGATCGTTGATCTCGATGATGACGTCGACGGCCTTGTTCATCACGTCGATGTCGGGATCGAGCAGCAGCGAGCAGACGAGCTCGGTATCGAGCTTCTCGCCGAGCTTCGGCGCCGCCGCGAGCGCCGCCTGGCGGACGAGCTTGTTCGAGTCCTTGAGCTGCTCCTGGACGACGCGATGCACGTCGGGATGATCGAAGCGCGTCACGACATTGATCAGGTGCATCTTGACGACCGGATCCTTGCCGTCCATCCGGTCGATCAGGTCCGGGACGAGCTCGAGCGTCGCGACCTCGTCGATCAGACGGAACACGGCCGTCTTCTCGTTCGGCTGCAGGTAGTAGATCTGCCCGAGGAGCTGCCGAATGTTCAGGCGCTCCTTGTGCGCGGTCAGGACCTCGATCAGGGCCGGCTTCGAGTACTGGTCCTCGGCGAGCAGATCGACGAGCCGGTTCACGTTGTACCGCTGGCACTCGGATAGCGCGGTGACCGTGCCGGCGATCGTCCGCGGATCCTGATCAGCGAGGCCCCGAACGACGACGTGCAGCGTCTTGTCGTTCGTCAGCGCTTTCAGCACCTCGACGTACTCGGCGGTCTGCCGGCGGTCCGCGGACGCGAGGGCCTCGAGGATCCGGGGCACGGCGCCCGTGCCGAGCTTGCCGAGCTTCTCGAATGCTTTGCGCGCAGCCGGAGAGGCCGGGTCCGCGTCCTGGATTTGCGAGATCAGCCTATCCGCTTGGAATGCAACGATGAAATTCATTCGGACCTGGGAGTGCGATCCAGGGATCGGCCGTGATAATCGTTATCTGCCAGCGCCCCGACACCGGCTCGCCCCGGGCCCCGGCCGGCATCGGGACCCGACATAACGGACTGCCGGACATTTTCGATTATGCCACACGGAATTCCAAAAAATGTAACGAGGATCACAGGTTTGGGTGGCCTCGGGGGCCGCCGGCGGGCCGAAGTCGAAGCGCGGCATTAGGTTACAATCGGTCTTTCGATTGAAAGGATTCGGGCGCGATGGCGGATTCGGACGAACGACGTTTGCAGGGACGCCTCGAGGAGTTCGTCCTGCCCCAGACCGGCAGGGCGCTCGGCGGGCAGGGCAGCCGCGTGCATCTCGAGCGCGGCGACGACGGGATCGCGGTGACCGTGCAGGTCGGCTTCCCGGTCGAGCGCAGCCGCACCGCGCTCGTCGAGAGCCTCGAGGCGCACTGCCGCGGCGTCGTCGACGTGCCGGTCCGCTTCACCGTGGACTGGGCGGTGGAGACCCACTCGGTGCAGCACGGGCTGAAGCCGATCGCCGGCGTGAAGAACGTGATCGCGGTCGCATCCGGCAAGGGCGGCGTCGGCAAGTCGACGGTCGCGGTCAATCTCGCGCTCGCGCTCGGGGCCGAGGGCGCGAACGTCGGCATTCTCGACGCCGACATCTACGGCCCGAGCCAGCCGCGAATGCTCGGCCTGATCGGCCGGCGGCCGGAATCCCGCGACGGCAAGACGCTCGAGCCGCTCGTCGCGCACGGTGTTCACGCGATGTCGATCGGCTTTCTCGTCGACGAGCGCCAGCCGATGGCGTGGCGCGGGCCGATGGTCACGTCGGCGCTGAACCAGCTCCTGATGCAGACGAACTGGCCGGACCTCGACTACCTGATCGTCGATATGCCGCCCGGCACCGGCGATATTCAGCTCACGCTGTCGCAGCGCGTTCCCGTCAGCGGCGCGATCATCGTCACGACGCCTCAGGACATCGCGCTCGCCGATGCCCGCAAGGGCCTCGAGATGTTCCAGAAGGTCAATGTCCCGTTGCTCGGGATCGTCGAGAACATGAGCATTCACGTCTGCTCGAGCTGCGGGCACGAGGAGCCGATTTTCGGCGAGCAGGGCGGCGAGCGGCTCGCGGCCGAGTACGGCGTGCCGCTCCTTGGCGCGCTGCCGCTCGAGCGGCGCGTGCGCGAGGAGACCGACGCCGGCACGCCGAGCGTCGCGGTCGATCCGGACGGCCCGACGGGCTCGCGGTTCCGGCAGGTCGCGTTGCGCGCGGCGGGCGAGCTCGCCGCAAGCGGCAAGGACTATAGCCGGCTGTTCCCGAAGATCACGGTCGAGGACGCGTGATCCGCGCCGGCGGCGGGAGGAGGCCGCGCCGCCGGCGAATCAGGTTTTCGGCAGCGTGACGCCGCGCTGGCCCATGTACTTGCCGGCGCGATCCTTGTACGACACCTCGCACTGCTCGTCGGACTCGAGGAACAGCATTTGCGCGACGCCTTCGTTCGCGTAAATCTTCGCCGGCAGCGGGGTCGTGTTCGAGAACTCGAGTGTGACCTGGCCTTCCCAGCCGGGCTCGAGCGGCGTGACGTTCACGATGACGCCGCAGCGCGCGTACGTGCTCTTGCCGACGCACAGCACGAGCACGTTCTCCGGGATACGAAAATACTCGACGGTACGCGCGAGCGCGAAGGAGTTCGGCGGGATGATGCAGCAGTCGCCGCGAAAGTCGACGAAGCTCTTCTCGTCGAAATGCTTCGGATCGACGATCGTCGTGTTGATGTTCGTGAAGATCTTGAACTCGTCCGCGCAGCGAACGTCGTAGCCGTAGCTCGACACGCCGTAGGAGACGACGCGTTCGCCGCCGTGGGCCCTGACCTGCGCCGGCTCGAACGGCTCGATCATGCCGTGCTCGCGCGCCATACGTTTGATCCAGCGGTCGGATTTGATCGTCATGCCTCGTCGCCTCGTCGAATGAGCCGCCTCAAAGCCCGTCGATCGCCGCGAGCGTGAGCGTCGTCAGCGTCTCGCCGTCGCGGCGCTGCTCGATCTTCACCGGCAGATGGTGGAGGGCGGGAGCGGTCCAGATGATCGTGTGCCTCGAAGAGCCGTCGCGCCGCTGCACGACGCGAATCGTCTCGTGCGTGCCGGCCGGCGTCTCGAGCGTCTCGGTGCCGTCGACCTCGTACGTGTAGCGCTTGACGGTCTCGTCGTCGATCAGGTCGTGCCGGCGCGGCTCGCGGCCGGCCTCGAGCTCGAGCATCAGCGCGATCTGCAGCGTCGCGCGGTCGTGCACGCCGGACGCGAGCGGCACCTCGGCACGGCCGGTGCTCGTGACGATCCGCGCCGTGCCCGCGGCCCAGTCGAACTCGACCTCGACGTCGTCGTCGCCTTTCCGTGTGCCGTCGTCGATCCGAAACTCGAGCGGCCGGACGCCGTTCGCGACGAGCTCGAACGTGCTGTGCTCGACGACCGGCCGCGGCCTGAGCAGCCGCGCGATGCCGCGCGCCGACGTGACCGACTCGAACCGGTACGTCGACGTGCCGGCATCGTGCACGACGCGCTGCACGGACTCGCCGACGCGGCGGCCTTTGTACTCGACGTCGTAGCGCGCCTCGTACGTCGGCACGCTGCCAGGGGACGCGACGACGGCGCCGGAGGACAGTGCGGCGAGCAGCGCCGCGAGCACGGTCAGCTTCGGTCGTCTCATGCGGCCTCCTCGACGATGATCGGTTCTCGGAGCGGCTGTCCGTCGAGCGTGATCTCGTCGCCGGCGAGCTTCAGCCGTCCCGCGGCGAGCCACGCCGTCGCCCGCGGCAAGATGACGTGCTCGCCGCGATGCACGCGCTCCGCGAGCGATTCGGCTGTCTCGCCGGGGCGGACCTCGAGCCGGTACTGAAGCACGCGCGGGCCCGCGTCGAGCTCGTCGGTCACGAAGTGAACCGTCGCGCCGTGATGCGTGTCGCCGGCTTTGAGCACGCGCGCATGCGTGTCGAGGCCGCGATAGCGGGGCAGCAGCGACGGGTGGATATTCAGCAAGCGTCCCCGATACCGCTCGACGAACGCGGGTCCGAGGATACGCATGAAGCCGGCGAGCACGACCGCGCTCGGCGCATGCTCGTCGATCGCGTCGGCGAGCGCGCGCTCATAAGTGTCGCGGCTCGCAAACGCGTCGCGGCCGATATGTCGGGCCGCGATGTCCGCGCGGCGCGCGCGCTCGAGGCCGCGCGCGTCGGCACGGTCGCTGATCGCTGCGGCGATGCGCGCGCCGAGCGCACCGTCGCGTGCCGCGTCGATCAGCGCTTGGAGATTCGTGCCCTCGCCGGAGATCAGGACGACGACGGCAGGGCGATCGGACGGCGCGCTCAACGAATCTCGACCCGGCCGGCGGCTTCGGGGACGACCTCGCCGATGATCCACGCCTCTTCGCCGGCCTCGCGAAGGACGCGGATCGCATCGTCCGCGGCGTCTGGCGCGACGACCGCGATCATCCCGACGCCGCAGTTGAAAGTGCGGTGCAGCTCGTGCGGCTCGACGCCGCGACGCTCGAGCCAGTCGAAGATCGGCGGCCTCGGCCAGCGGGACGCGTCGAGGCGCGCGCCTAGGCTCTCGGGCAGCACCCGCGGGATATTCTCGAGCAGCCCGCCGCCGGTGATATGGGCGAGGCCGCGGACGTCGACTTTCGCGATCAGCGCGAGCAGCGCCCGGACGTAGATCCGGGTCGGGACGAGCAGCGCCTCGATCAGCGTCCGATCGCCGCACGGCGTGCTCGCGTCTTCCGGATGGAGCTCGAGCACGCGGCGGATCAGCGAGAAGCCGTTCGAGTGCGCGCCGGACGACGCGAGACCGATCACTGCGTCGCCTGCAGCGATCCGGCGGCCGTCGATGATTCGGTCCTTCTCGACGATGCCGACGCAGAACCCCGCGAGATCGTATTCGCCGGCCTGGTGCATGCCGGGGTGCTCGGCGGTCTCGCCGCCGAGCAGCGCGGCGCCGGCGAGCTCGCATCCCCGCGCGATACCCTTGATCACGCGCTCGGCGACGTCGACGTCGAGGCGCGGCGTCACGAAATAGTCGAGGAAGAAGAGCGGCTCGGCTCCTTGCACGACGACGTCGTTCGCGCACATCGCGACGAGATCGATGCCGACGCCGTCGTGCGCATCGTGCTCGATCGCAAGCTTGAGCTTCGTGCCGACGCCGTCCGTCCCTGCGACGAGCACCGGCTCCGAATATCCGGCCGGCACGCGGAACAGGCCGCCGAAGCCGCCGAGCCCGCCGATGACCTCCGGACGCAGCGTGCGCTTCACCGGCGCCTTGATGCGCTCGACGAGCGCCTCGCCGGCATCGATGTCGACGCCGGAGTCCTTGTACGTGAGCTTCGAATCGGAGGCCATGACATGGGTCCCGTGGTGCGGCCCGGTATAATAAGCGACCCGCTCGGGGGGAGACAGAGCCGAATCGAATGACGGGATGGACTTCGCGCGCACGGCGCGCCGGTGCCGCACGACGCTTCCTTGGCGCTGCCGCGCTCGCGTGGCTCGCGGCGCTCGTGCTCGCCCCCGGCGGCACGGCCCGAGCCGCCGTGTTCCCCGACCTTTACACCTTGACCGTGACGCCCGACCCCGAGGCCGGCGATGCCCGGCAGGCCGCGATCGACCTCGCGATGCGCCGCTTGCTCGTGCGGATCACCGGCGAGCGGGATCCGGACGGCGATCCCGCGCTGCAAACGCTGATCGAGGACGCGTCCCGCTACGTCGCGTCGGTCGCGCTCGGCGTCGACCGTGACCGCGCGCGCGTCGAGTTCTATCCGGGCCCGATCGACCGCGCGCTCGCCGCGCTGCAGCGCCCGGTCTGGGGGCCCGAACGGCCGCTGACGCTGCTCTGGATCGCGGTCGACGGCGGCGACGGCGAGCGCGTGCTGCTGTCGGCCGACGGCGTGTCGGGCGGCTTCGAGCCGGCGCTCGGCCTCGCAGACACGGCCGAGGCGATCCGCGCCGAGGTCGAGCGGGTCGCGGACGAGCGCGGCCTGCCGCTCGCGTTGCCGTTGCTCGATCTCGAGGATCTCGGGGCCGTGACGTTCGCCGACGTCTGGGGCGGATTCGTCGAGCCGGTGCGCGCCGCTTCGACGCGCTACGGCGCGGACGCGATCCTGATCGGCCGCGTGCGGCTGAATCCGTTCGGTCACAGCGTGCAGTGGATCCTCGTGCGCGGCGACGAGCGGCGCACGTTCGCCGGCACCGAGGTCGGCGAAGGCCTCCATTGGGTCGCCGATACGTTCGCGCAGGATTTCAGCGTGATCGGCGGCGCAAGCACCGTCCGGCTCGTCGTTCGCGGTGTGACGAGCTTCGCCGACTACGGGCGGGTCATGAGCTATCTCGAGAGCCTGAGCGCGTTGCAGTCGGTCGACGTCGAGGGCTACGAGAACGGCTTGCTGAGCCTGCGCGCCTCGGCGCGCGGCGACGTCGGCGTGCTCGAGCGCGTGCTCGAGCTCGGACGCGTTGTCGAGCTCGACCGCGCCGGCGGCGCGACGGCGGACAACACGCTGGTCTTGAGAATCGCACGCGGATCACGTCGATGAGCTTACGTTGGTTGCCGAACGCGATCTGTCTGGTGCGCGTTCTGCTGGTCGCGCCGCTCGTGGCCGCGCTGCTCGCGGGGCGCTACGAGCTTGCGCTTGTGCTGCTCGTGATCGCGGGCGGCTCGGACGGGCTCGACGGCTTTCTCGCGAAGCGCTTCGGTTGGCACACGCGTCTCGGCAGCCTGCTCGATCCGGCGGCCGACAAGCTGCTGATCGGCAGCGTTTTCCTGACGCTGACGTGGCTCGGGCACGTGCCGCTGCTCCTTGCCGCGATCGTGATCGCGCGCGACGCGGTGATCGTGCTCGGCTCGATGGCGTACCACGTGCTGATCGAGCCGATCCGCGGGGAGCCCGCGGCGATCAGCAAGCTCAACACCGCGTGCCAGCTCGGGTTCGTGCTGTTCGCGCTGACGACTGCGGCGTACCGGTGGCCGGGCGACGCGGTGCTCGTCCCGCTCGGCGCGGCCGTCGTGTTCACGAGCATCACGAGCGGGCTCACGTACGTGCTGCGTTGGAGCCGCCGCGCGTGGCGCGCCGCACATGCGAGCGCGTAACGGACAACACGGGAGCCGCGGTCCCGCGCAGCTCGCGCTACCGCTGTCGCTCGAGGCGCACGCGGCATTCGATACGCTCGTCGAAGGACCGAATGCCGCGGCGATCGCGCACGTGCGCACGATTGCCGCATCCGGCGGCGGGCTCGTCTGGGTCTGGGGCGGCACCGGCTCCGGCAAGAGCCATTTGCTGCAGGCCGCATGCCGCGCGGCCGACTCGGCCGGCAAGCGCACGATGTACCTGCCCCTCGCGCGCGGGGATATCGTTCCGGACGCGCTCGCGGGGCTCGACGCGCTCGACTTTCTCGCGCTCGACGATATCGGCGAGAGGGCCGGCAGGCCGGACTGGGAACGGGCGCTGTTCGACGTGCTGAACGCGTATCTGTCCGGCGGCGGAGCGCTCGTGATGGCCGCGGCCGCACCGCCGTCCGCGGCCGGGTTCACGCTGCCGGATCTCGCGTCGCGGGCAGGGGCCGCGGCCGTGTATCGCCTGCGTCCGCTCGACGACGCGGAGCAGGTCGAGGCGCTGACGCGCCACGCGCGCAGCCGCGGGCTCGAGCTCGATTCGGGCGCCGCGCGTTTTCTTCAGGCGCGCGTGACGCGGGACATGGGCGCGCTCTGCGCGTGGCTGGACCGCCTCGATTCGGCCTCGCTCGCGGCGCAGCGGCGCATCACGATCCCGTTCATTCGCGCGTCGCTCGACGCGCCGTCGGAGACCGGTTGAGCATGTAGAGCAGCGCGATCTCGAGCAGCGCCGCGAGCAGCACGACGGCCGCCGCGAGCGAGCGGCCGAGGCTCGCGACGACCTCGACGATCGCGGCGCCCGCATAGACGACGAGCGCGAGCGCGAGCCATTGGAACGTATAGCGTCTCGCGCGATAGAGGCCTGGGACCGCGAGCAGCAGCGGCAGCGCCGCGGCCGCCGCCGCGACGAGACCGCCGGCCGCGGGGAGCGAGGCGCCGAGAAGGCCGGCGACGACCGCGGCAATCAGCACCGCGTGACAGGTCCACGCGGCGAGCAACAGCCGGTCGCGGCTCATCACGCCGCCGCGTCGAATCCGGCGCCGCGCTTCAAGCGCAGCGCAATGCGCGCGACGCGCTCGCCGAGCGCTCTCGCGAGGTCGGTCTCGTCGTCCGACAGCGAGCGGTTCCACTCCGCGTCGACGTGCGTCGCGCCGTAAGGCGAGCCGCCGGTGCGGGTCTCGAACAGCGCGGGGCGGATATACGGCAGCCCGACCCACAGCATCCCGTGGTGCACGAGCGGCAGCGCCATGCCGAGCAGCGTGCTCTCCTGGCCGCCGTGCAGCGTCGACGTCGACGTGAACACGCCGGCCGGCTTGTCGACGAGCCGGCCGGCGAG
>CAYMAF010000058.1:0-15747 GCA_964388365.1 uncultured Gammaproteobacteria bacterium
CGGTGACGACGTTGTCGCAGGCGCCTTCGAAGCATGCGCAATGGACGCAGGAGATTCGCTGGGCCGGCGATCTCGCGGAGGGCCTCAGCGGCGTTTTCGGGCTGTACGCCTTCGATCAGAAGCTCGAGACGAATCCGGTGCATACCGAAGCGACGGGCTCGGCGCTTTACCGCTTCTTGTGGACCGCGCCGAACACCCCGGCCGGGGCGACGCCCGAGGCGTACGACGGCCAGCGGCGCGAGATCACGTCGGAGCTCAACACCGTCAGCGCGGCGCTCTTCGGGCAGCTCGACTGGGCGATCACGGACCGGCTCCATCTGCTGCCCGGCTTGAGGCTCAACTACGATCAGAAGGACGTCGACTACGTGCAGCGGGCGGTCAACGTGCCGGATCCCGCTCCGCCCGGGTCCTACGGCAGCAGCGAGTTCACCGTCGACGTCGACGACACGAATATCTCGGGCAACCTCACGCTGAAGTTCGACGCGACGGACAAGATCAGCACGTACGCGACGTATTCGACGGGCTTCAAGTCCGTCGGCGTCAACCTCGGCGGCTTGCCGCTGACCGCGGAGGAGCTCGAGGACCCGGTGCTCGTTCGGCGGATTGCACGCGTGCTGCCGGAGGAGGTCAGACACATCGAGCTCGGCGTGAAGACGAGCCCGAGCAGAAGCTCCGCCGTGAATGTCACGCTGTATCAAACGACGATAGACGACTACCAGACGGTCGTATTCGGGAACTCGTTCTCGAACCCCCGCGGCTATCTCGCGAACGCGGAGAAAGTGCGTGTGCGCGGCTTCGAGCTCGATGCGAATGGCAATATCGGCGATGCGGTGACGCTGCACTCCGCGCTCGTCTACGCGGACGGCGAGTACGTGTCGTTCACGAACGCGCCGCCCCCGCTCGAGGGGACCGGCGGTCCGCCGTCGGTCGACGCCTCGGGCGGCCGGCTGCCGGGGCTCTCGAAGTGGGCGGCGTCGCTCGGCGGAGAGCATCGCGCGCAAGTCGCTCCGTTCGGCGTGCCGGGCGAGCTCTATACCGGGTTCGATTTGTACTATCGCGATGACTTCTCGTCGAGCCCGACGCCGTCGCGATACCTGAACGTCGACGGCTACGCGCTGTTGAACCTGCGCGTCGGGTTCCGCTCGCCCAACGGCTGGTCCGTGCAGCTCTGGTCGAGGAATGCCCTCGACGAGGAGTATTTCGAGCAGCTCCTCGCCGCGCCGGGCGGCAACGGCGCGGGTCATTACGGCGCGGTGCTCGGAGATCCGAGGACTTACGGCGTCTCGTTCCGCATCGCACTGTGAGCCGCCGCGGCGGCTCGGTGGCCCGGCGCCGCCTCCGCCGCATCGGCGCGTATGCCGTATACTCGCGGCCGTGCGATCGCCGTGGAGCCGGTGCGAACTGCCGGCGGGGCGTCGTTCGGGTTCGTCACCGCGCTCGGGCAGGGAGGTGAGCATGAGCACGACCGCGCGGAGCTGGCTCGCGGCTGCGGGGGTGGTCGCGATGGGCACCGCCGTCGTCACCGGCGTCCTGGTCAATGGGGACTTAGGGCCGCTGCTGTTCGGTATCCGCGCGGAGTTTTACCTGTTCGGACTGACGCTGCTCGGCGTCGCGGTCTTCCACCACCGCACGTTCGAGGTCGCGCTCACCGGTCTCGCCGCGATCCTCGTGCTGAAACTCTTGACCGATGCCGAGTTCGCACTGGGACATCATCTCGTCGAAGAGGCGCCGACGCTGATCAACCTGCTCGGCCTCTTGCTCGGCTTCGCCGTGCTCGCGCGGCATTTCGAGGAATCGCGCGTTCCCGAGATCTTGCCTCGGTTTCTGCCGGATGACTGGAAGGGCGGCTTCGTGCTGCTCGTGATGGTCTTCGTGCTGTCGTCGTTCCTCGACAACATCGCCGCGGCGATGATCGGCGGCACGATCGCGTACCACGTCTTCAAACGGCGGGTCGATATCGGCTATCTCGCGGCGATCGTCGCGGCGAGCAATGCCGGCGGCGCGGGCTCGGTCGTCGGCGACACGACGACGACGATGATGTGGATCGAAGGCATATCCGCTCTCGACGTGGTCCACGCCTATGTCGCCGCCGTTCCAGCGCTGCTCGTGTTCGCGGTCTTCGCGTCGATCCAGCAGCACGCGTATCAGCCGATTCAGCGAGACAAGGTCGCGCGGCACGACATCGACTGTCGCAAGCTCGTCGTCGTCGCGCTGATCCTCGTCGGTGCGGTCGTGACGAACGTGCTGCTCGATTTCCCGGCGGCCGGCGTCTGGATCGCGATCGTCGTCTCCGCGCTCTTCGTGTCGACGGATTGGAAGGTCGTGCCGGCGTCCGTGAAGGGCACGCTGTTTCTGCTGACACTCGTGACTTGCGCATCCCTGATGCCGGTCGACACGCTGCCGGCTGCCTCGTGGCAGACGGCTTTCGGCCTCGGGTGGGTCTCCGCGGTCTTCGACAACATCCCGCTGACGAAGCTGGCGCTCGCCCAGGGCGGTTACGACTGGGGCGTGCTGGCTTATGCCGTCGGATTCGGCGGCTCGATCATGTGGTTCGGCTCGTCGGCGGGCGTCGCGCTGTCGAACATTTTTCCGGAGGCGCGCTCGGTCGTCGATTGGGTCCGGCGCGGCTGGTTCGTGCCGCTCGGATACGTCGTCGGCTTCTTCGTGCTGCTCGCGAGCTTGGGTTGGACCCCGTTGCCTCGCCCCTAATGCGAACGCTGCGGCCGGCGGCCTCTGTGCGAGCGAGCCGCCGGCAGCTGCAACGCGCGCCGCGCCTTCGTCAGGCGATCTCTTCGATCAGATCCGCGATCGACGCGGCGATCCGGGTCGGGCGGAACGGGAAAGTCTCCGCGGTCGCTCGATCAGCGATCCCGGTCAGCACGAGGACCGTGCGCATGCCGGCCTCGATGCCCGAGATGATGTCGGTATCCATCCGATCGCCGATCATCACGGTCGATTCCGAATGCGCGTCGATCGCGCGGAGCGCCGAGCGCATCATCAGCGGGTTCGGCTTGCCGACGTAGTAGGGCTTGACGCCCGACGCACGCGAGATCATCGCGGCGACCGAGCCGGTCGCGGGCAGCGGGCCTTCCGGCGAAGGGCTCGTGTCGTCGGGATTCGTTGCGATGAAGCGCGCGCCGCCCTGAATCAGTCGTATCGCTTGAGTGATCCGCTCGAAACTGTAGGTGCGCGTCTCGCCGAGAACGACGTAGTCGGGGCGGTGGTCCGTCTGCGTATAGCCGGCCTCGTAGAGCGCGGTCGTCAGGCCGCTCTCGCCGATCACGAACGCCGAGCCTTCCGGACGCTGATCACTGAGGAAACGGGCGGTCGCGAGCGCCGACGTCCAGATATCGCTGTCCGTCACGTCGAGCCCAAGGCGGCGCAGATGAGCCGCGAGATCGCGCGGCGTATGCCGCGAGTTGTTCGTCAGGATCAGGAACCGCTTGCCGGTCTCGCGCAGGCGCGCGATGAAGCGGTCGGCGCCCGGAACGAGCTGGTGCTCCCGGACGATGACCCCGTCCATGTCCATCAAGTAGCTTTCGACGGCCTTCGCGTTCGTCAATTCGGTGCCTCCATAACCGTATCAGCAGGCCAGCCGCCGGCGGCCGGCCGCGGCTATGGAGATTGTCGCACGAACGTCGGGCACGGGACGCGGGGGGCGTTGGCGTCGGCGGCCGCGTGGGAGTAGGGCTAGCCGTGCAAGCCGGCGAAGGGCTGGCTTTGGAACGTTCTCGGGCCTCGAGGGCCGGCCCGCGCAGGGCCGAGAGCTCGGCCGGCAATCAGGCCTGCGGTGAGACCGAGCAATGCGAGCACGTCGAATGCGCCGCCGCCTCCGCCCCCGCCGCTCCCACCAGCCGCGGTCGGAGGCGATGGCATGTACGAATAGTGTTCTGCACGAGACGGCGCAACCTAGGGCGACCATTGCGCTGCAGAGCCGTGATCGGCTCGAGCCGGAACCTATATGCCAGCCCCGTGCCGCCGAGCGGCAGCGCGTCGAGCTGTGGTCTAAGGCAGGATGCCCGTGGGCGTGCCGAGATCGAGGCCGGGGCTCGTCGATACCGCGGCGAGGTGCAGATCCGCGGCCTCGAGCTCGTCGGCGGCCAATCGCCGCGCGAGGCGCTCGGCTTCGCTCCGCTCGCGCACGCGCTTCAGCGCGAGCGCCATGAGCCGCGCCTCGCCGTACGGGTCCGGCACGACGCACGGCGGCCGGCGCCGCAGCTTGTGCCATTCCTCGTGCTTCAGAATCTTGAGCAGGAACGTCAGGTTCTTGCGAATGAACGCGAGGTACGGGTGATTCGCGTCGCCGAAGTACGGCTCGAAGTAGCGGTATGCGGCGTGGAAGCCCTGCTCGAGCCGCAGGTGCACGGAGCTCTGGTAGAACGTCAGCGTCTGCGCGAGCAAGTGCTTGCCGGAGCGATAGCGGATATCGCCCTGCGGCACGTCGTCGAACGCGACGCCGCCGAGCACGAATTCCGGATACAGCCGATCGCGGCACTTCTCGAGATAGCACCGGTCGGCGAGCTGCGTGACGAGGTCCGCTGTGCCGAGCAGCCGGCCGACGATCACGTGTTTCGGATCGTCGAGCTCGATCTTCTCGAGCGGGATCTCGTAGCCGGTGAAGTGCACGACGCGCGATACGATCGGCACGAACTCGTCGAGCCCGATCGTCGGCAGATACCGCTCGAGAAACAACCCGCTGCGCGTGACGTGCGTACGCGTGAACTCCGCGCCGTTCGCGGCGTTGCTGTCCCTGAACCGATGCCGCAAGTATCCGGCATCGTGAAACAGCGCAGAAACGAGCGCGAACGTCGCATAGTCCGGGCCGAGACGGTCCTTCGGCGGGGCCGACGCGTCGAAGCCGGCGACGAGCCGCGCGAGCGCGAGCGACACGTCGAGGCTGTGCTGCATGTCGTGATAGCTAGTGTCGATGCCGTGATAGTCGGCATCGAACCCACCGAAAATCCGTTCGAAATCGTGGAACGCGATCCAGATCGGATCGAGCGAGCTCGTGGGATACAGTGACGAGAACAACGAGACGACGGCCTGCCGGACACTCTCGGTCGAGCTGACGTTGACCGTATTCGTGACGTCGTAGTCGTTACGGCGCTCCTGTAACGCTTCTTCGCTGATCGGCATCGATGGCCTCGCCCCCCGGCGACACGCGCGAGTGTACGAGATTATCCACGCTCGAACAGCGGCTCATGTGACATAAATGACGATTTCATGCGAAATCTGCGACGACCGGCGCATGATCGGACGGTCGTTCGAGCCGCCGCGGCTCGACGTCGATCCAGCACGACTCCAGCATCGGGCGCATCGCGTCGGAGCACAGGATCAGGTCGATCCGAAGGCCCATATTCCGGCGAAACGCGGCGGCGCGGTAATCCCACCAGCTGAAGGACTGCTCGGGCTGCTCGAGCAGACGGAACGCGTCGTGCAGGCCGAGATCGAGAATGCGGCGGAGCGCCGCCCGCTCGGCCGGCGTGCAGTGGATCTTGCCTTCCCATGCGGCCGGGTCGTGCACGTCGCGATCGTCCGGCGCGATGTTGAAATCCCCGACGGCGACCACCCGCTCGTGACGGTCGAGCTCGCGTGCGAGCTGAGTGCGCAGCGCCTCGAGCCACTCGAGCTTGTAGACGTACTTCTCCGACTCGACGCTCTGGCCGTTCGGCACGTAGAGTCCGTAGACGCGGACGCCGCCGACGGTTGCGCCGAGCACGCGTCGCTGCGGATCGTCGAAGCCGTCGAGCTCCGTGACGACATCCTCGATCGGCTCGCGCGCGAGCAGCGCGACGCCGTTGTACGCCGGCTGGCCGTTGCAGACCGAGCGGTAGCCGTGCTCGGCGAACACGTCGGCCGGGAACTGATCGTCAGGCAGCTTCGTCTCCTGCAGCGCGAGCACGTCCGGCCGGTGCTCGTCGAGCCAGGCGATGACCTGCTCCAGCCTCACGCGGAGGCTGTTGACGTTCCAGGTCGCGATCCTCACGCCGCGGCCGTGTCGATCATGCCGGACTGGCGGAGCAGCGCGTCGATCTCGGGCGTGCGGCCGCGAAACGCGACGAACGCGTCGAGCGCCGGCCGGCTGCCGCCGACGGCGAGGATCTCGCGGCGGAAGCGGTCTGCCGTCGACACATCGAGCACGCCGGCTTCGTCGAACGCCGCGAACGCATCCGCGGCGAGCACCTCCGCCCACTTATAGCTGTAATAGCCCGCGGCATAGCCGCCGCCGAAGATGTGCGAGAACGTGCACGGGAAGCGGTTGTACTCGGGCGGCCTGACGACGGCGACCTCGCGCCGCACGTCGTCGAGGAGCGCATAGACACCGGCGAGATCGGGCGGCGTCGCGCGGCTGTGGAGCAGGAAGTCGAAGAGCGCGAACTCGAGCTGGCGCACCGTCGCGAGCCCTTCCATGAAGGTTCTCGAGCCGTTCAGCCGCTCGATCTTCTCGTCGGGCAGCGGCTCCCCGGTGCGATGGTCGCCGGAGATCGATTTCAGCACCTCGGGCCGCCACGCGTAGTTCTCGAGGAACTGGCTCGGCAGCTCGACCGCGTCCCACGCGACGCCGTTGATGCCGGCGAGCGACGGATAGTCGACCTCGGTCAGCAGATGATGCAAGCCGTGACCGAACTCGTGAAACAGCGTGACGACGTCGCCGTGCGTCAGCAGCGACGGCGTATCGCCTGACGGCGGAGCGAAGTTGCAGACGAGATATGCGACCGGGTCTTGCGCCAGGCGCGTGAGCCGCGCGCGGTCGCGGCAGCCGTCCATCCATGCGCCGCCGCGCTTCTGCGGCCGCGCATAGAGATCGGTGAAGAATCCCCCGGTCGACTTGCCGCCGCGCCGCACCTCGTAATACTCGACGCTCGGATGCCAGACGCCGTCGGCCGGCCGGCGCACGATTTCGATCCCGAACAGCTGCTCGGCGAGCGAGAAGAGGCCCTCGAGCACCTTCGGCAGCGGGAAATAGTGCCGCAGCTCCTCGTCGGACAGCGCGTAGCGGCGCTCGCGGAGCCGCTCGGTATAGAACGCGATATCCCACGGCTCGAGCCGCCGGCCGGCATGCTCGGTCAGCTCGGCGAGGTCGCGCTCGGCATACGGCTTGCTGCGCCGCGCGAGGTCGCGCAGGAACGCGATCACCTCGTCGGGAGAGCCCGCCATCTTCGTCGCGAGCGACAGCTCGGCGTAGTTGCGAAAGCCGAGCAGCTGCGCCGACTCGTGCCGAAGCGCGAGGATTTCCGTGATCAAGGGGCCGTTGTCCCACTGACCGGCCGACGGGCCGCGGTCCGACGCGCGCGTCACCCACGCCTCGTAGTAGCGCTGACGAAGCGCCGCGTCTTCCGCGTGACTCATGACCGCGAGATAGGTCGGCGGATCGAGCTTCAGCAGCCAGCCGTCGAGCCCTTTCTCGGCCGCGGCGGCGCGTGCCCGCTCGAGCATCTCCTCCGGGAGGCCGGCGAGCGCGTCGGCGCGCGTCTCGCGATGCTCGAACGCATCGGCCGCATCCATCAGGTGCTGCTCGAACGTCGCCTGGAGCGCCGCGAGCTTCCGCATGATATCGGCGTAGCGCGCCCGGTCATCGCCTTCGAGCGCGACGCCGCTGAGGCGAAAATCCCGCAGCGTTTGCCGGACGAGCTCGCGCTCGACGGCGCGCTCCGCGGGCAGCGTCTTCTCGAGCCTCAGAAAGCGCTCGTAGAGCGCGCGATTCTGCCCGAGCTCGGTATGGAACTCGGTGACGAGCGGCAGGCACGCGTTGTACGCATCGCGCAGCGCGGGCGTCGAGACGACGGCATTCAGGTGCGCGACCGGGCCCCATACGCGGCCGATCGCCTCGTGCACGTGCTCGAGGCTCTCGAGCCAGGCGAGATCCGGCTCGTCGACCGCCTCGGCCGCGGCGAGCGCCGCGCGCTGGGTTTCGAGCACGTGCCGGATCGCGGGCTCGACGTGCTCCGGGCGGATCGCATCGAAGCGCGGCAAGCCGTTCGCCTCGAGGAGCGGATTGCCGTCCGGGGCGGCCGCGGGGCCGTCGCTCGAAGCGCCGCCTGCGGCGCCGGCATTCTTCGGGGATGTCATCGGTCGTGCGCCTCGTCCAATACGATTCCGTTCGCGACGGGGTCCGCCATTATGCTAAGCCGCCCGGCCGAAAGCACGGTCCGGCGGCGGCCGTGCGCTCGCGGGCGTTTGGGGCCGGGCGGCCGCGTCCGATGCGGGCTAGACTTGCCGTTCGACGGAAACCTCGACATCGGCCCTCGGCCGGAGCAACGCGGAGAATGATAAGCGTGGACTCGTTCGATTTGATCGTGCTCGGCGGCGGCAGCGGCGGGCTCGCGACCGCGCAACGCGCGGCCGAGTACGGCGCGAAGGTCGCGCTGTTCGAGCCGGCCCGCCTCGGCGGCACGTGCGTGAACGTCGGCTGCGTGCCGAAGAAGGTCATGTGGAATGCGGCCGAGCTCGCGCAGGCGATCGGCTATGCGCCGGAATACGGCTTCGACGTCCGGATCGAGGGTCACGACTGGGCCGCGCTGAAGGCCGGCCGCGACGCGTATGTCGAGCGGCTGAACGGCATCTATCAGCGCAATCTCGAGCGGCGGAACATCCGCGTCGTTCCGAGCGCCGGCCGCTTCGACGGCCCGCACGAGATCGTCGACGCGTCCGGCACGCGCTATACGGCGCCGCATATCCTGATCGCGACGGGCGGCTATCCGCTCGTGCCGCAGCTGGCGGGCGCGGAGCGCGGCATCACATCGGACGGGTTCTTCGAGCTCGAGGCGCGTCCCGAGCGCGTCGCGATCGTCGGCAGCGGGTACATCGCGGTCGAGCTCGGCGGCGTGCTGCGCGCGCTCGGCAGCGAAGTCACGCTATTCGTGCGCTTCGACCGGGTCCTGCGCAGCTTCGACACGCTGCTCTCGGATCATCTGATGACGCACATGCGCGACGCCGGCATCGAGATCGTCACCGGCGCCGTCCCGCACGCGGTCCACGGCGACGGCCCGCTGACGCTCGAGCTCGAGGACGGCCGCCGGCACGGCGAGTTCGATGCGTTGATGTGGGCGGTCGGCCGCGCGCCGAACGTCGCGTCGCTCGCGCTCGATCGCGCGGGGATCCGGACGACGAATCTCGGCCACGTCCCCGTCGACGCCTACCAGAACACCGAGGTCGACGGCGTCTACGCGGTCGGCGACGTGACCGGGCAGGCGGAGCTGACGCCGGTCGCGATCGCGGCCGGCCGCCGGCTCGCGGACCGCGTCTTCGGCGGTATGAAGGACCGGAAGCTCAGCTACGACGTGATCCCGACGGTGATCTTCTCGCATCCGCCGATCGGCACGGTCGGGCTGTCCGAGGCGGAGGCGATGCAGCGCTTCCCTGACGAGAAGGTGCGCACGTACCAGTCGGAGTTCGTGCCGATGTTCCACGCGCTGACGAGCGCGAAGCCGCGCACCGCGATGAAGCTCGTCGTCGTCGGCGACGAGGAGCGGATCGTCGGCTGCCACGTGATCGGGCCGGGCGCGGACGAGATGACCCAAGGGTTCGCGGTCGCAGTGACGATGGGCGCGCGCAAGAAGGATTTCGACGATACGATTGCGATCCATCCGACGAGCGCGGAGGAGCTCGTGACGATGCGCTGACGAGCGTCCGTCCCTTCGTTTCGAGCGGCGGGTGCGAGCCTTTCTATATCTCGCGCCGAGAAAAAATCGGTGAGCGCGCGGTCAGCCGCCGACGAGCTCGCGGATCACCGATGCGGTATCGGGGCGGATCCCGCGCCAGATCCAGAACGACTCGGCGGCCTGCTCGACGAGCATGCCGAGCCCTTGCTCGGCCTGCGCCGCGCCGGCTGCGCGCGCCCATAGGACGAACGGCGTGTCGCCGCTGCGGGTATACGCGAGGTCGTAGCAGCACGTCGACGCGGCGACGATCGACGCCGGGAACGGCGGCTGCTCGCCCTTCAGGCCCGCCGAGGTCGCGTTCACGACGATATCGAACGCTCCGGCGTCCGCGAGCGCGTCGAAGCTCACGACCTCGATCCGCCCGAGCTCGCGAAACCGCTCCTCGAGCGCTTGCGCGCGCGGCAGCGTCCGATTCGCGAGCACGAGCTCGCGCGGCGCGCTCTCGAGGAGCGGCGGCAGGATGCCGCGCGCCGCGCCGCCGGCGCCGAGCACGAGCACTCGCCGGTCTTCGAGCGTCCAGCCGAGATTCTCGGTGAGATCGCGGAGAAAGCCGATGCCGTCGGTGTTGTCGCCGCGGATATCGCCGCCGGGGCCGAACGTCAGCGTGTTCACGGCGCCGGCCTGCTCGGCTTCGGGCCCGCGCGTGTCCGCAAGCCGGAACGCGGCCTCCTTGTGCGGGACCGTGACGTTCATTCCGCGCCCGCCGGCCGCGGCGAAGCCGCGCACGGCCTGCTCGAATTCCTCGGGCGCGGCTTCGATCAGCTCGTACGTTAGCGCCTGCCCGGTCTCTCTCGCGAACAGCGAGTGGATCACCGGCGAGCGGCTGTGATGCACGGGCTGACCGATCAGGGCGTAGCGGTCGGGACGCGTCGTCTCGTTCATCGCGGGGGATGATCGCGGAAATCGGCCCGCTTCGGCAACTTTACGCGGATCGTCAAGCGCGGCGGATCTCGACTATGCTTTCGGCGTCGGCTGGGAGGAGATCCGATGGCGGAGATCGTGCGTTGCCCTTGGAGCGAGGGCGGCGAGGAGCTGACCGAGTATCACGACCGCGAATGGGGCGTGCCGGTGCACGAGGACCGAGTGCATTTCGAGTTCCTCGTGCTCGAGGCCGCGCAGGCGGGCTTGAGCTGGCGCACGGTGCTACGCAAGCGGGAAGGCTATCGCCGCGCGTTCGCGGACTTCGACCCTGCGCGCGTCGCGCGCTTCAACTCGCGCTCGGTCGAGAAGCTGCTTCGCGATCCGGGCATCATCCGGAATCGGCTGAAGATCGAATCGGCGATCGAGAACGCGAAGCGTTTTCTCGACGTGCAGGAAGAATTCGGCAGCTTCGACGTGTATCTCTGGCGCTTCGTCGACGGCCGCCCGATCGTGAACGCGTGGCGAGCGCAGGCCGAGGTGCCTGCGACGAGCGCGGAATCGGACGCGCTCAGCAAGGACCTGAAGCGGCGGGGCTTCAAGTTCGTCGGCTCGACCGTGATCTACGCGCACATGCAAGCGACGGGCCTCGTCAACGATCACCTCGTCGGCTGCTTCCGCTACGAGCCTTGCCGGCGCGCCGTAGGGAAACACAGGACGCGGCGCCGCGAGCCGTCCCGGGCATAGCGCGCTCCGGCGCGGCGGCGGCTCTTCGCCGCGCGCTCGAACCTCAAGGCGACGTGATCTCGAGGATCGTCAGCGAGTACGGCTCGAGCTCCGGATGGTGCGAGATCGCGCCGAGATAGCGGGTCGCGGGTGCGAGTCCCCGCCATTCGAGCTCGATCGTCGAGCGATCGCCTTCGGTCACGGTCAGCGGCCACGAGATATCGAGGTTGCCGACGTAATCTTCGACGCCGAGCGACCATGCGAACAGGTTGTAGTGCGCGCCCCTGCCGCCGGCGGGATCCGTGTCGAATCCGTGCACGAGCACCGTATAGAGGCCCGGCTCCGGGAACACGAGGTCGATACGCTCTTCCGACGTGAACCCGCCGCTCTCGGCGACCTGCACGCAGGCATTGCCGGGGCAGTGGAAGACGTAGAGATCGAGGTCGTCGAAGCCGTCGGTCTCGTCGTCGAACAGCGCAAAGCGCGCGAAGATCTGGTTCGGCGGCATCTCGATCGTATGCGCCGTGACGCCGGAGTCGAAGCGGAAGCTGAACCGATTCGTCTCATCCTCGTCGACGAAGCCCGATTCGACGAGCGGCGCGCGCAAGCCGTGCACCCCCGCGGCGTACTCGCCGGTGAAACCGAAGTCGATCGGCATCTCGAAGGAGCCGGCGCCGCCCGTGAGATAGACGTCCTCCGGCGCGCGCAACGTGATCGGCGCGACGGCGATCGGCGACGCGACGCGCCTCGTGCCATCGGTCCAGACGAGCTCTCCGAACGTCCACTGATCGAGCGGAGCGCCGCGGCGGCTGAACGTCACGGTGAACGCCGCGGTCTCGTTCGTGCCGAGCGACAGCGACGCGGGCTCGACGGCGATATCGAGGCCGCCGGGCGCCGAGACTTCGGCGTGATAGGTCGCGGGCGGACCGACGTTCGTGACGCGGCGCGTGACGGTATCGCCGGTGATCAGCCGCGATATCCCGATGCTCGGCAGGTTCAGCTCGCGCGGCTCGAAGGAGTAACCTGCCGCGGCGAGCGATTCGCAGTCTTCGTCCGGATACGGCGAGTAGCGAAGCCCGCAGAGGAAGGCCGCGTGATCGAAGACGCCGCTGTCGTAGACGAGGCCGGGATCGATCGCGGCGTTCGGCGCGAGATGCCCGGCGCCGACCTCGAACGGATCCGCGAGGCTTTCGCCTCCCGGTCGCACGACGTCGCGGCTCGCCGACGTCATCAGCGCCGATTTGATCGCCGCCGGCGACCAGTCCGGATGCGCTTCCTTCAAGAGCGCCGCGACGCCGGCCGCTTCCGGCGCGGACATCGACGTCCCGGAAAGATACTGAAACTGCTCGCCGCGCAGCCCGTTCGCCGCATCCGGCGTATGGCCGCCGAGGATGTCGACGCCCGGCGCGACGAGATCGGGCTTCAGGAAGTCGGCTTCGCTCAAGTTCGGCCCGCGCGACGAGAAGTCCGCGACGACCTTGCCGCGAGCGCTCGTCTCGACCAGCAGCCCCGCGATCAGCCGCGCCTCGACCTCGTCGCCGTCGGCGAGGCGGTCGGCGAGCCGCTGACCGTCGGCCGCGCCGATCATCACGGCGGGTATGCCGACGCTGTCGCGTTCGCCGTGCATCGAGACGAGGCCGCCGCCGGTATCGTAGACGATCGCCGCGGCCGCACCCGCATCTTCGGCGTGCCGGAGCTTGATCTGAAAATCGCAGCGGCCGCGCTCGATCAGCGCGATCGCGCCGTCGAGCTCGTCCGCGTTCGAGATCGGCTCGCATGCGTCTCGCACGCTGCCGGGCCCGCCGATCGGCGCCGTATCGATGCCGTCGTCGACGAGGACGAGCGGCGCCTCGATCGCCCGGCTCGCCGACAGCCGCGGCGTGAAGCCCGCCTCCCGCATCGCGATGCGGCCGGCGAGATCCGAGGGCTTCGTGATCTCGATCGCCTCCTCGAAGCGCGTGCCGTTCTGCGTCGACGCGCCGACGGTCAGCACCCATGGCGCGCTCGACGGCGAGCCGATCGTCGCGTAGTCCGGGCCGTCGTTGCCGGCGGCGACGACGGTCAGCACGCCGGCATCGAACGCGTCGAGCAGCGCGAGGTCGTCGGGCGCGGTGAGATCGGTTTCGAGGCTGCCGACCGAGTAGTTGATGATATCGACGCCGTCCGCGACCGCGTCGTCGATCGCTCTCGCGAGATCGGACGTCGCGCACGTCGCGCGCCGCTCGCCGGGCTTGAGCCAGCACGCCTTGTAGACGGCGAGCCTCGCGCGCGGCGCGATCCCGGCGATTCGCCCGACCCGCGTGCCGAACAGCCGCGCCGCTACGGGATTGCCCGCGACGATCGTCGCAACGTGCGTGCCGTGGCCGTCGGCATCGCGCGGCGAGACGAACTCGTTCGGATCGAGATCGTGACGGGCGAGAAAGCCGTCGATGTAGTACCGCGCGCCGACGATCTTGTGGTTGCACGAGCCGGCCGGAAAGCCTTCGCCTTCCTGGCAGAGGCCGCGGAAGCCGTTCGGCGGCGCGTCGAACTCGAGCGTCGTGCGCGGGTTCTTCCGGTGCGAGCGGCAAAGCCACAGGCCGAGCCACGATGCCGTTGCCCAGCGGCTCTCGCAGACGCGCGGCACGCGGCGCTCGACGTCGAGCAGCGACGGGTGATCCGGCGTGATGCCGCTGTCGATCAGGCCGACGACGATATCCTCGCCGCGCAGGCCGAGATCGGCGCGCAGGCCTCCGGACGGGTTCTCGAGGCCCAAGAAGATCGAGCTGTTGATCGTCGCGAGCTGCCGGTCCGTGTCCGGCCAGATGCGCTCGACGGTGCCGCTGCGCGCGAGGTCCGATACCTGCTCGGCGGTAAGCCTCGCGGCGAATCCGTTCAGCGCGTACCGAAAGCTGTAGATCTTGTTGCCCGCGGCGCCGACGCTCGCGAGCAGGCGGTCGTGCGTGCTCTCGAGATGCGCGGTGTAGCTCGCGACCGCGGCGGACGACGCATCGAGCTTCGCGCCGGGCGACGGCTTTGTCGCCGCGAAGCCCGCGACGCCGCCCTTGTAGGACGCCGCGCCCGGCTCACGCAGCTTGACGATATAGACCGAGTCCTCGCCCTTGACGGGGCGAACCGGCGCGGCGAGCGACAGCGGCGCATCCGGATTCGCCGGAACGAGCGTCTGCCCGATCGAGGGCTCGAACGCTGCCGCGATCAGCACGGCGAGGCCGAGACCGACCGCGCGGACGCTGAGCCAAAACGACTGCCGCATCTCGATAGATTGTGACCTATGAATGTTCGCGGAAATTAGCATAGCCGCCCGGCTTCCCCAACGGGCCGCAGGCTTCGACCCGAAGCCGTGCCGCGTATCGCGATCGACAATTTAGAGCGACAAGCCAATCGAGCGCTCGCGGTTCCGACGCGCTCGCGCGATACGCGATCAGCCGCGCAGAATCCGTCCGGTCATGCCGTCGCGAATCGTCGTCGGCGACGCGAGATCGCCGAGCGGCCCCGCGACGATATCGTCGAGCGCCGGGCCGAGCAGACGGCGGACCTCGAGCGCCGAGCGCAGCGGCGGCCGGTGCGTCGGGTTCGCGCTCGTCGAGACGAGGGGGCTTCGCGCGCGGCGGCACAGCGCTGCGGAGACGGGATGCGCGGTGAGCCTCACGGCGATCGAGCGGCGGCCGCCGGTCACGACAGCCGGTGCGGCCGGCCGTGCGGGCAGGACCCAGGTATACGGACCCGGCCAGGTCGCGAGGATCTGCGGGCGCAGCGGGCTCGCGTCGAGATCCGCGTACCGCTCGATCTGCTCGAGCGTCGCCGCGACGAGTAATAGCCCTTTACGCCACGAGCGGCGCTTGATCGCGAGAATTCGCCGAACGGCCCGCGCATCGTCGGGCAGGCACCCGAGCCCGTAGACCGCTTCGGTCGGATACGCGACGACGCCGCCGGCGCGAATTACGCGCGCGGCCCGCTCGATGCGGAGCTTCAGCGCAAACGTCAGATTCGAGGTCGCTGCGCTCAAGTTCGGGCCCAGGGCGCGAGCGCGCTCGGACGCGCGCGCCGAATCGAGAACCGGAAGGCTAATCGCCCGTCGAAGTCTCCGTGCGGACCGCGGCGTTGCTCGATCCCTTCCGCGGCGACGCCTTCGCGGCCTTCGCCGCCTTCGATGTCGTCTTGGCCTTCTTCTTCGCCGTTTTCTTCGCGGTCTTCTTCGTCGGCCCCTTGCCCGTCGTCTTGCGCTTCGCGGCACGCCGGGTCCGCGTCTCGGCCGCCTTCTCCGCACCGTCCGCGCGCGCTGCCGCGGCGGCAGTCTTCTTCTTCGCGGCTTTCTTGCCGCGGGCGCGGCGCTCCGGCGCCGCCGCGAGCAAGGCTTCGCATTCCTCGAGCGTCAACGACTTCGGGTCGCGATCCTTCGGGATCTTCGCGTTCTTCGCGCCGTTCGTGACATACGGGCCGTACCGGCCGTTCAGCACCTGCACGTCCGTGCCGTCGAACGTCTTGATGATCCGGTTCGCGT
>CAYMAF010000059.1:0-15527 GCA_964388365.1 uncultured Gammaproteobacteria bacterium
CTCGGCTTCAACGAGAACGACGAGCTCGAGTACTACATGTTTCGAGGCAACGGCAAGGTCGTCGGCCAGCTCGCCTATCTCGAGCCGTTCGACGAGCATGGCCGCGTGCCGCTGTTCGCCCTGCAGAACCCCAATCCGGACAAGGGGGCGCGGATCACTTATCGTCCGGTCCGCGACTTTCAGTGGATGTCGGACGAGGAGGTGCACGCGGCGGCGGAGCGCAGGACCGTGGCTTTCCTCGAGCGCGGGCAGAATCCGGTGCCTCAGGTCGTGCCGTCCGGCCACAACATGCCGTTCTCCGACATTCTGGTCGGCAAGACCTTCACGCTGCGCTTCGACCACGGCGGCCCGGTCCGGGATTATCGGATCAAGGACAAGTTCAAGCTCGAGTATCGCGATCACCGCGACAACGTCTGGCGCGAGGCCGACTACCGCGCGTACGAGGGCGACGACAATCTCGCGTGGTTCAGTCATATCCTGCCGGATAGCAAGCCCCGCGCGAGCGTGCAGGTCGCCGTCGACTTCACGAACGGGCTCGCGACGAGCATCGAGTCGCACATGGGAACGCCCTACTACGGCAACGAGACGACCTATCGGGCGATCTTCGGCGTCGTCGAGATGGAAGGGATCGAGCCGCCGCTCTATACACGGCACGAGTTCACGGACGAGCTGGTCGGGCACGCGTGGTCGTGGTCGTACTCCGACCAGCTGACGTCGATGCATCTCTACACGACGCCGCATTCGATGTCCTGGACGATCTTCACCGCGAACCAGACGATGGGCTCGCAGTGGTGCTCGCCGTGCATCTACGTGAAGCTGCGCGACGGCGTCTACCTGTTTTGTCAGAACGAGGAAGCGTGCAACGGCGTGCAGATGATCGCGCTGATCAACACGAAGATCTCGCACGACTGCGGTTTCAGCTTCAACGGCGGCGCGAACGGCGTGAGCCTCTCCACGACCGGCGGCATCGGCCGGCACATCGGGAAGTTCGACGTGCTCGAGTATTTCGGGCCGAAGAGGGGGATGCAGGCATGACGAGGACCCGCAAGCCCGGCAAGGCATCGAATGCCGACGCGGCCGACGTCGGCCGTCGCTCGTTCTTCTGGAAGCTCGGGGCGGGCGTCTCGACCGCGCTCGCCTCGGCGACCGCGGTGGGCCGGGCGGCATCCGACGCTACGGACGACGGCGCGCTCCGCGCCGCCTTGCTCGAGGACGAGCAGGCGATTCGCCGGCTTCATCAGGCGTTCGAGCGAGCGCTCGACAAGGGCTTCTACGACGACGTCGTCGAGATGTTCACCGATGACGCGGAGGTCGTCTTCAACGGCGGCGTCTTCGACAACCGCAATCGCGGCGTCGATCGCCTTTATCGTGACCGCTTCCGCGCGGGGAAAGCCGGCCGGCGCATCGAGCCCGCGCCGGGCTTCGAGATCGATCCCGATCTGCAGCGGGACAGCGTCGAGGTGTCGCCGGATCGGTCGTCGGCACGCGCGGTGTTCCCGTACTCGATCCAGGTCGGCCGGCCGATCGAGTCGGACTCGTCGCTCGTCGACATGGCTCGCCTTCACGGAGAGGGCGTGCAGACGTGGTGGGAAGGCGGCCTGTACAAGGTGAGCTACCGCAAGGACGCGGTCGACGGACGCTGGAAGATCAGCCGGCTCGAGTACGACACGCTGTCCCGCGCCGACTATCGGCCGGGGCGGACGTATGCGATGCCGATCTCGATACCGCTGATCGCGACGCGCTATCCCGAGGATCCGCTGGGCCCCGACGCCCTCGTGCCCGCGAGCGAGCGGACCGCCTGATCGTTCGCTCGACGGCCGAGCGACGATGCCCCGGCCATGGCGATCGAGGTTCGACCGGCCACCGTCTTCGAGGATGTGGCGACGATGCTCGGGCCGAAACGGCCCGACGCGAACGTCTGCTGGTGCCTGAGTTACCGTATCCCGTCGCGCGAGAATCTCGCGCTGCGCGGCCCGGCCCGCGCGAAGAAGGTCGCCGAGCTCATGGCGCATGGGCCGATCGGCGTGCTGGCCTACGACGGCGACGAGGTCGTCGGCTGGGCGGCGGTGGCGCCGCGCGCCGAGACGAGCTTCGCGCGGAACCGGAAGATCCCGAGGATCGACGACCTCGATGTCTGGTCGGTGTGGTGTTTCCGCGTGCGCCCGGGATATCGCCGCCGAGGCATCTCGCACGCGCTGCTCGCGGGCGCGGTCGAATTCGCGCGCGCGCAAGGCGCGCCGGCGATCGAGGGTTATCCGGTCGACAACCGCGGCGAGCGGGTCGATCTCACGATGGCGTATGTCGGCACGCGCGCGTTGTTCGAGAAGGCCGGGTTCCACAAGGCCGCCGACACGACGTCGGTCGCGGGCGGTTTTCCGCGCGTGCTGATGCGGCGCGCGTTGCGCTAGGCGCAGCTTCCATCTATCGCGAAGAGGCATCCGGACGGCCGATCCTTGACCGACGCGCCGTAGGCGTCAGAGCTCCGCGCCGCGTGGCAGATCCCGTGCGCTGCGCCGCTCGAGCAGCAGCGCGCCGAGGCCCAGCATCAGCGCGACCAGCGCGACGAGGCCGCCGACGAACGGCAGCGACATCGCTAGCCCGAGCACGATCGCGCCGACGAGCATGCGCAGATAAGGCGCCGCGTCGCGGCGATCGAAGAGCTCGAGGATCCAGCCGCCGAGCCGATAAGCGACGAACACGGCCGCGAGCAGCAGCGCCGCGATGTAGAGCGCGGTCATCAGCATGCCGAGCGGGATGCCGATCACCGTCACGAGCAGCACCGCGATGACGATCGGCGTGACGATCAGCGCGAGCACGCCGGCGCCGAAGGACAGCCCGGGCCGCCCGGCTAGCGTCGCGCCGACGCGCCCCGCCCAGGCGGGCGAGAGCGCGACGATGACGGCCCCGAGCACGAAGAGCCCCGTCGCGTAGAACAGCCAGGTGGCCGCCCATCCGAGCGCACCGTCGCCGCCGTCCCTCTCCGGCAGGCGATGCTCCACGGTGCCGCGGACGTCGGCCTGCGGCGAGACCTCCGGCGGCTCGCGCGACTCGACGACGAGATCGCCTTCGATCGTCGCGCCGGGCAGCACCGAGACGCGTGCCGCGTCGGCTTCGACCCGCCCGCCGACGCGGCCGCTGATACGGACTTCCTGCGCGCCGACCTGCACGAACTCGCCGATATCCCCCTCGATGCTGACGGTGTTTCCGGCGAGATACGCGGCGCCGCCGATCTCGACGCCGGGATGAATGCGTACGCTCCGCCCGGCCGCGAGCACGCGGTCGTCGACCGGCGCCTGGATGTCCACGGTCTCGCCGGCCGCGATGAGGTCGTTGCCGATCTCCTCTCGAACGGCGACATGGCGGCCGGCCGCGATCGCATACCCCGCGATCGGACCCGAGATCACGACCCCGGATCCGGCGGCGATCAGATCGCCGTCGACGTCCGCGCGCACCTCGACGCGGTCGCTCGCGGTCAGAAGGTCGTGCGGGGTCGGCTGATCGTGCACGACGTTGCCGTTGCCGGGAACGTCCGGCATGCAGCCCGCGGCGCACAGGGCCGCGACGGCGAGCACGGGGAACGACGAAAGGCGGAGGACGCTTCGCATGACCTTGCCCCCGGTGGCGAGAATCGCCGCGACTCGTGCAAACGTTGTGCCATTCCGTCCTCGCGCTGTCGAGCGCGGCCGGATTTCCTGCTGCATGAGCATCGAGCGCCCGGGGACGCATCGTCGCCGCGGCGGAAAAGATCGCGGCGACGCAAAGGAACGCGGAGCGAATTCGCTTTACCGCTGCGCTTCGACGGATATCGCCAATCCGGCGGCGAGGCCCGGCCGGTCCTCCCGGTTTCGCAACCAAAGCTCGGCGCCGTATCGTCTGGCGATCGCCGCGACGATCGCGAGGCCGAGCCCCGTTCCGTTCGCGTTGCCGGTGCCGCTTCGATAGAAGCGGCGCGTCACTTTCCCGAGCTCGTCGGGCGGCAGCCCCGGCCCTTCGTCCAGCACCTGCACCAGAACGCCGCGACGCAAGCGACGTGCCTCGACGACGACTCGGCCGGAAGACGGGCTGTGCTCGATCGCGTTTTGCACGAGGTTTCGCAATGCGGTGTGCAGCATCGCGCCGGGGATCGGCGTGGGCACATCGAGCGCGTCGACGGATGCGTCGAGCTCGAGCCGGAGCCCGCGTGCGGCTGCCGCCGGTTCGAGCTCTCGGAGCACGGCGGCCGCGACGGCGGCAACCTGTGTGCCCGGCTCGGCCCAGGCAGCGGACGGCGCCTCGACCCGGGCGAGCCAAAGCATCTGCGTGACGAGCGCGCTCATTCTGTCGATTCCGGACTCGGCCTGGGCGAGCGCGCGTTCCCTGACGGCGCCGTCGGCTTCGCGCGCGATTTGAAGCTGCGTCTTGATCCCGGCGAGCGGCGTGCGCAGCTCGTGCGCGGCATCACCGGTGAAGCGGCGCTCGCGCTCGAATGCGTCAGCCAGTCGAGCGAGCAGGCCGTTCAGCGCGTGGAGCAGCGGTGCGACCTCGGGCGGAGCATCGCCTTCGGGAATCGGATCGAGCGCGTCGGCGTCGCGTGCCCGAATCGATCGGCTGACGCGGTCGAGCGGGGTCAGCGCGCGCCCGACGGCGAAGAAGATCAGCAGCACCGTCGCGGGCAGCACGAGCACATAGGGCGCCGACACGGCCGCGGCGACGTCCGAGATCAGCGCTCGACGCGGCCCGAGCCGCTCGGCGGTGAGGATGCGCAGACCGCTCGAGGCGTCCGAAAGCGCGAACACGCGCCACGACTCTCCTCCGGCATCCCGATCGCTGAAGCCGTCCGGGATCGAGCTCGGATCGAGCCGGGGCGCGCCGCGTGCCGCGGAGACGAGTCGTCCTTCGAGCGTCCATAGCTGGCACGTGAGCTCCGAGGGCAGCGAGAGGATTCCGTCGTTTGAGCGTGCGCCGCGTCGGGCCGACGCAGTCGGCGGCAGCAGCGGCTCGCCGAGCCCGTATGGCTCGGCGCGGGCGACGAGGTTTTGCACCATGCGCGCGGACGACGCGAGCCGCGCGTCGAGCACGTCGCGCAGCTCGCCGCGAATATCGATGAAGAACCACAGCGCCGTTGCGGCCCACAGCACGGAGAACAGCAGCGCGATACCGCCGATCAAACGCCAGCGCAGAGACATCGTTCGCTTCCTCAACGAATTCGGTAGCCGACGCCGCGAACGGTCTCGATGACGTCCCGGCCGAGCTTACGCCGCAGGTTGTGGATGTGGACCGCGGGCGCATTGCTCTCGACGGCGTCGTCCCATCCGTAGAGACGGTCGTGGATGCGTGCCTGCGTGACGATCTGGCCCGGATTCTCGAGCAACAACTGAAGCAGCAGGGCTTCGCGCCGAGGAAGGCGCACGGTGCGCCTGTCGACCGTCGCCTCGAGCGTCGCCGGATCGAATGCGATGCGCCCGCGGCGCAGGATCGGCGACGCGCGCCCTGAGCGCCGCCGGTGCAGTGCGCGGAGGCGCGCGCCGAGCTCCCTCAGGTCGAACGGCTTGGTCAGATAGTCGTCGGCACCGGCGTCGAGTCCTGCCACGCGCTCGTCGATCGCGTCGAACGCGGTCAGGATCAGAACCGGCGTCTCTCGCCCGTCGGCGCGATACGCGCGCAGCAGGTCGAGCCCGTGGCGGCCGGGCAAGGCCAAGTCGAGGATCACGACGTCGTGAGCGTCGGCCGCGAGCGCCGCCTCGGCCCGTAAACCGTCGCGTATCCAATCGACGGTCGCTCCCTGAAGCCGCAGACCGGTTTGAATTCCTTCGCCCAGCAGGGGATCGTCTTCGATCAGCAGCACGTGCATCAGCTCGGCGTCTCCTTACCGTCCGTTTCCCGCGTCGCCGCGGCAGCCTAATGTTGACTTAATTCTGCCCCGCTAGCTTTGCCGCGATCCGGCGGCGCTCGAAGGCTCGGATCGTCGTGGTCTTTGTCTCGGTCGCGGCGCCGGAGTTTCCGCAAACACACTTGCCGCCGAGCGCTTGATGCGGCGGCGGAGATGGATATGGCTTTCGGTCCGATCGTCTTGGTATGGCCGCGCCTGTTGCTGCTGCTCGCAGTCGGCGCGGCCGTCGTCGCGGTACGTCTCGGCGATCCCCGCGAACGGCGCACGGCGGAGCGGTCTCTGTGGATCAGCCTGCTCGTCGGTGTGTTGACCGCCCGATCCGTCTATGTGCTCACGCATCTCGCCGATTTCTCGCACGAGCCGTGGCAGGCGCTCGCGCTGTGGCGGCCGGGGTATGCGCCGCTCGCCGGGCTTGCCGGCGCCACCGGGGCGGCAGCGCTGTTCGCGCTTCGCCGCGTCTGTCGGCCGCGCGCGCTGCTTACGCCGCTCGCGGTCGTCATTGCGGTATGGGGAGGCGCGCACGCGCTCGTGGACGCGCTCGATAAGGGCACGCGGATGCCGTTGCCGGCGCTGACCCTCTACGATCTGAGCGGCGAGCAGCGGCCGCTGACCGACTTTCGCGGCAGGCCGGTCGTGCTCAACTTGTGGGCGAGCTGGTGTCCCCCCTGTCGCCGCGAGATGCCGGTGCTCGCGGACGCTCAAGCGCGCCATGCCGAGCTCGATTTCGTATTCGTCAATCAAGGCGAGGGCGACGAGGCCGTTCGCGAGTTCCTCCGCGCCGAGGGTCTCGCGCTCGACAACGTGCTGCTCGATCCCAGCGCTGCAGTGAGCCGGAGCTTCGGCGCGATGGGGCTGCCGGTCACGCTGTTCTTCGAAGCGGACGGCCGCCTCGCGGCCACTCATCTTGGAGAGATCACGCGCGCCGGGCTTTCCGACGAGCTGCGGCGCATCGGCCGGGAGGCGCAGCCGTGAAAACGCGAGTGCTCGGCGCAGCCGTGCTCCTGTCGGCGTCGGCTTCCGGCGGCGATGATTATCCGCCGCCGGTCCAGGCGTTGGTCGATCAAGGCGTCGAGATTGCCGCCGAGTTCGACACGCCGGCGGGCTTGACCGGCTATGCGGCGTTCTCGCAGGGGCAGCCGTTCGCGTTCTATCTCACGCCGGACGGAGCCCATGTCGTCGTCGGCAACATGCTCGACGACGAAGGCCGAGATCTCACGTCGGGTCAGCTCGACGCGCACATCCCGAAGCCCGACCTCGATGCGGTCTGGCCGATGCTCGAGCAGGCGACGTGGATACGCGAAGGCCGGCCGGAAGCCGAGCGCGTCGTCTATGTGTTCACGGACCCGGACTGCCCGTACTGTCGTGCGTTCTGGCAGATGTCGCAGCAGTACCTCGGCGCTGGCGCGCAGGTGCGCAACATCGTCGTCGGCGTGCTCACGCCGACGAGCCTCGGCAAGGCCGCACGCATTCTTTCCGCAGAACGTCCCGGGCTCGCATTCTTCGAGCATCAGACCCGCGGATCGAGGCCCCTTACGGATATCCCTACCGACGTGCTCGCGCAGCTCGCCGCGAACAACGAGCTGATGGCGGAGGTCGGCGCGCCTGCCACGCCGACGATCTTCTACCGGGACGCCGACGGGAAGGTTCGACGTATCGTCGGCCTGCCTTCGGAGGAACAGCTGGCCCGCGAGGTTTTTCGCGAGCTTCCGTGATCCACCGAGAATCCTCGCGGTGTTCGTCACAGCGGCTACGCGCCGCTGCTTGACGTAGTCTAGATCGATAGAGCCCCGAGGAGGTATTCCGATGAGCCAACCCTTCACCGAGCGCCGGCGAGACCTCGCCCATATCGGACCCGTCGAGCTCTTCACTCCCGAGCTCGAGGCGACTCGCGACTTCTTCGTGAACCAGATGGCGCTGCGCGAGGTGCACCACGACGCAGGCAGCATCTACTTGCATGCATGGGATGACTATCAAAGCTATACGATCCGGCTGATCTCGCGGGCCGATGCCGGCATCGGACGCACGTTCTTGCGTGCGGCGAGCCCGGCCGCGTTCGCGCGACTGGTCGAGCGGATCGAGGCGACCGGGCTCGGCCGCGGCTACAGCGAAGAGGAGCACGGCCTCGGGCGGGTCTATCTGTTCGACGATCCCGACGGCCATCCGATGGGCGTCTATTGGGACGTCGAGTGGTACCAGCCCGACGAATCCGACACGCCGGCGCTCAAGAATCAGGCGGCCGCGTTCCCGGGGCGCGGCGCGAACGTCCGCCGGCTCGATCACATCAACTATCTGGCGAAGGAGATCGCGCCGGTCGAGCGCTTCACGGCCGATGTGCTCGGCGGCTTCTGCACGGAACGGATCGCACGCGAGGGCGGCGGCTACGACGCGGTGTGGTTCACCGTGACCGACAAGACCTACGATCTCGTCTACACGCGCGATGCGCTCGGCGCTCGAGGCCGCCTACATCACCTCGCGTTCGCGACGGATACCCGCGAGGACATCCTGCGCGCCGCGGACGTCTTCCTCGAGGCCGGCATTCACATCGAAACCGGCCCGCACAAGCATGCGATCCAGCAAGGCTTCTTTCTTTACGTGCTCGAGCCGGGCGGCAACCGCATCGAGCTGCACAACCCCGGCGCTCGCCTGATGCTCGCGCCCGATTGGGCACCGGTGACCTGGACGCCAGAGGAACGGGCAAAGGGGCAGGCCTGGGGCCTGAAGACGATCGAGAGCTTCCACACGTACGGGACGCCGGTCATCGATCTGAAGAAAGATTGAGCGCGTCGGCGCGGATCCTGCCTGCGCAATCTACAATTCAAATGTGAAGGTCATCCGGAGGGCGGCCGCGCGCTTCGCTAGCCGAGACTGCAGTGTCGCCCGAAACTAACTCTGTTTGCTTCGGAGGTGTTGCGTTGCGCCGTCCTGGCATCCACACCTCACGGAAGCGCTTATAACCGAGGACCGGCCGGTCTGCTCGATAGTTGTCCTCGCAGTCGATGATCACACAAGACTCGGTGCCGCCGAACCTCGGGCCGCGTAAACCGCGGCCGACCATCTGCTCATAAAGGACTTGACTCACTGTCGGCCGAGCCATGACCACGTGCGTGACCTTCGGCGCGTCGAAACCGGTTGTAAGCACCTCGCAATTGCAGAGCACCTTCACCGTGCCGTGCTTGAACTCCTCGACAATTCGTCGGCGTGTCACGTCACGCGTGTTGCCGCTGACAAAGGCGCTCGGCACGCCTTGTTGGCGTAGCAGGAAGGCCATGCACTCGGCGTCGAGCACGGTCGGCCCGAAGTAAAGCACCTTGGCATCGGGAGCTTCTGCGATCGGCAGGAGTTTTTCCAAAATAGCCAGCCTGCGGTTCGTATTGTCGGCTCGTATCTTGAGGGCGTAGTCGATCCGCTCGATGTCCTCGTCGGTGAGCACGTCGCACTCGAGCGGCGGCGGGCGCAGCAGCGTTGCCGTCTCAATCGAATCCCATATCGGTCGTGCCAAGAACCCGCGCTCTTGAAGCTCGGTTCGAGGGTCGTCGCCGAGTGTTTTGCTGGGCTCCACGATGCGCTTGAACAGACGTTTTAGCTTAGCTGTCCCCGCGATCGGATTGTTGTGTGAATACTCTGCGCGGAACGGAGTCGCCGTTAGGCCGATGACTGCCGCGGTGCTGTCGGCGTCACGAAACCGGTTAAGGATGGTCTGGTACATCCGAGCGGCTGCCCGGTGCGCTTCGTCGACGACGACGAGCGCAGTGAGCTCGAGGATGTCTCGCAGCACTTCATCGGCACGCGGGACCACGCCCTTCATCAGGTTGACGATACGCTGTGGCGTCGAGACCAGCACCGCGGGCCGTCGACGGATCGAGGTGAGGCCATCGCGATGGTCGACTAGATCCTGGGTGTACTTGCCCCAAAAGCGAAAAAGCATCACGGGGCAGACGCCGCTCGAGCCTTCCCATACCTGCTTGAAGCAAGTGAAGGCTTGCTCGCACAGCTCCTCGGTGTGAGCGAGCCACAGCACCGTGCGGCCGCGGTCGCCTGATTGCTCGCCGTACCAGTCCGTTAACCAATCTCGAATCGTGTCAACGGCAACTCTAGTCTTGCCTGCGCCGGTCGGAAGCGTAACGATGGCGCGGCCGCGAGGCTCGTCGATGACTTCGCGCATCTCGGCCTGAACTTCGCGCTGAAAATCCTGAAGCGGTTTCAGCTCCAGCCTCCCTTCGAGGTACTCGTAGTCAGGAGGCGTCTCGGGCGTGGGAATGCCTGCATACTCCGGCGGAAAGCGGACTGCAGCTACGAACTCCAGCGCCGCGTTCTTGCCTGGGTGCCAACGACGCGGCGGAACCACCCGGCATTTCTTTCCAATGAGCTTTCGCGTCTGAGCATCGCAGAAGAGATCGATGCCGTGTTGAACGATCAGCGCGGCGGCGAGCTCCCTCTTGCTGCCGCGGCGATCCTCGCCCGTCATCTTCTGACGCGCGCGTCGTACGGTATAAACGAGCTCGCCGAGCAGGGTTTCGAGCTCGGCATGGGAAAGCAGCTCGACGAGGCGCTCGAGACCTCGGCATTGCCATTCGTGCTCGAACTCCGGTCCTCCGGCGGCCTCGTCCGGACGTTGAGGTCGCTTCGCATACCGGGCTTCGAAACCTCCGCGTCCACGAGGTCCCGGCTGCAGCACTTTGACCGCTGCGAGCTTGGCCTGAATCTCGGCGTACTCACTCTCGGAGAGACCCCAAAGATGCTGTATCTCGGCCTTCGTGAGATGGCCGCGATCGATGATCGTCTTCGTGATCTCCCGGACCTTCCTCAGCATGTCCAAGCTCTTGTATCCGCTGCAGGAATGATACCCGAGCCGGGAGTGCCTCGAACGGGACGGACATCACGGGATCACTCGTAACGCAGCGCCGCCATCGGCGCGATGCGCGCCGCCCGCCGCGCCGGGCCGTAGCTCGCCGCGAGCACGACGACGGCGAGCACGACGGCCGCGGCGACGAACGCGAGCGGATCGTATCCGGAGACGCCGAACAGCATCGCTTCGACGATGCGTCCGAGCCCGATCGCGGCGGCGACGCCGAGCGCCGTCCCGATCAGCGTCATCACGCCGACGTGCTTCAGCACCATGGCCTCGAGGCGCGCGGGCACGGCACCGAGCGTGAGGCGCAGGCCGAGCTCGCGAGTGCGCTGCGCGACCGAGTAGGTCAGCATGCCGTAGAGCCCCATCGCCGCGAGCAGGGTCGCGAGGATCGAGAAGCCGGCCGAGAGCGCGGTCACGAGCCGGTCGACATAGACATCGTCGCCGAATTGCGCCTCGAGCGTTTGCAGTGCCGCGACCGGAAGGTTCGGATCGACGTCGGCGACGGCACGCGGGATCGCGCGCAGCAGCGATTCCGGAGCGATCGCGCTTCGCACGTAGAAATAGCGCGAAGGCACGAAGGCCGGATCGACCTGGGCAATCGGCTGGTAGAACTGCGGCGGCACCTGCGCCTTGACTCCGGTGCCGCTCTGCGCGGCGTCGGCGACGACGCCGACAATCTCGACGTCCGCGTTCGCGCCCCGCGGGCGGAAGCGTCTCCCGATCGCGTCGCCGCCGAGATTGAAGCGGGCGACGAAGCTTTCGTTGACGATCGCGACGTGCGGAGCGTCCGCGGTATCGGTGTCCGCGAAGTCGCGCCCGGCGAGGAGCGGCACGCCGAGCGTCGCGAACAGGCCCGGGCTCACGATATTCGTCGCGACCCTCGTGTCGACGCTCGGGGGCACGTCGAATCCGTCGGCTGCCCTGCTAGCCGCTCTGCGCCCGGCCCTCGTAGACGAGGTTCGCGTCGATCTGATCGTACGCCGCGAGCCCTTCGAAGACCTCCTGCCCGGCCTCGAGGTCGCGAAACATCGGATAGCTCATCGCCGGCACCGGCGACGGCACGAGGTTCACGAGCCGGTCAGGCTCCGGCACCGGCAGCGGCCGAAGCAGGATCTGCTGGAACAGCGAGAAGATGCCGGTCGTGACGCCGATGCCGATCGCGAGGATCGCGACGATGACGAATGAGAACGCAGGTCGGCGCTCGAGCTGTCGGACGGCGTCTTTGAGCGGGCTCATGCAGGCTCTCCGCGGACGATGCGCGCCCGCTCCGCAAGAACCATGCCGAGAGCGACGTTGGTCGTTAAGCGTTGAAAATCAACGGCGCATGCGATCCGCGGCCGTGGCTTGCGCCACGGCCGCGTCTCGATTCCGGTCGGTTCATCCCGCTCCGGGGAAGGGTGCGGACGAGGCGCCGTCCTTCTTGCGATCGTCCGCTCGCGGGACGGCGCGTTCGATCATCGCGACGGCATCACGCCGACGCGATCGCCGTTGTACGTGCCGATCCAGATCTCGCCGTCGACCTCGAGCGCCGTCGACGCGCCTTGCAGCGCGGCGCTGCCGTCGGCGCCGCCGACTGCGGTCGCGTCCATCGCTTCGGCGTCGATGCGATAGATCGTCCAGCCGCCCGTGCCGGACGCGAGATCGCTGCCGACGGTCAGGAGGTCGCCGTCGGGCGTCCAGCGCAGGTTGTCGGGGTTGATATCGACCGATACCGACGTCTTGCTCGGCGGGCTCGCGCTCCTGTCGTAACGCACGACCTCGCGGCCGCCGAACGCGGCGACATAGAGGAAGCGATCGTCCGGCGAGAGCTCGATGCCGTTCGCGCCCGAAAGCTCGGTTCCCGGAATGGCCTGGACCTCGCCGCCGGGACGCCACTCGTAGACCTCGCCGTTGACCTCGCCGGCGATGATCTTCTCGATGCCTTCGCCGGGATCGGCCATGAACTTCGTCGTCACGAAGCCGCCGTCGCCGAGGATCGCGACGGAGTTCGCCCAGATGCCGTCCGGCAGCGGCACGCAGCCGACCCACGCGACCGACGGCTCGTCGCCGCGCACGTCGAGCTCGAACGCCTGGATCGCTTCGAGGGCGCCGTGGCTCGTCGCGTATAGCCGGTAGATGCCGGGCTCGCGCTCGCGCAAGGCGAGGCCGTGCGTGTCGAAGGCATCGAGATCGAGGCCGGGGCAGGACGGGAACATCGCCTCGTCGTGGCGCAGCGTCGGCGACGGGCCCGGGAAGAGCTCCCGCGCGGTCTTCGCCCGAGCGTCGATCAGGTACATCCCGCCCGCGCCGGTCGTGCCGCCGAGCGGCGTGAGCCGCGACGCGACGAGCCAGCCCGTGTCGCCGACCGCGACGATATCCTCGGCGTTCGCGAGCCCGCAGACGTACGAAAGCTCGCCGTCCGGCGCGCATGCATCGCCTGCGGTGACGTCGGCGGCGGCTTCGCTCGCGACGGCCTCGCCGCCGCTCGGCTCGGCCGCGGCGGCGGCACCGGGCTCCGCGGCTTCTCCGCCGGTTTCGGTTCCGGATCCTCCGCAAGCGGCCAGGGCGGCGAGCGTGGCCGCGCAGAGGCCGAGGGCCAGATTCTTGTCGGTCATTCTCTTCCCCTCAATTTTCCCGGCGCATCACGCGCCTTGGAGCGGATGGTAGCGCAGTATCGCGCCGTGCGAGCTTCGCGGCGCTTCTTTCGCCCGTGCACGCATCGTTCGCCGAGCCGCACGTGAAGCGTTCGCCGACGTCGCGCGGTTGCCGGCACCCGGCGCAGCCGGCAGAATCCCCGTATGAGAACGTTGAAGCATTTCCTGTCGATCGCAGGCGTCTCCGTCGCCGCCCTTTCGCTCGCGTCGTCCGTGTCGGCGCAATCTGGCGGCGCGCATGACGAGGAGGAGCCCGAGCTCGCGATCGCGATGTCCCAGCTCCAATACTTCACGCACAAGCTCGCGTTGTCGGTCGAGGCTCGCAACGCCGAGCTCGCGCGCTTCTATTTGCACGAAGCGGAAGAGACCGCGGAGGCGATTCGCGACGGCATCCCCGAGTACGAAGGCATGGCGATCGGACCCTTGGTCGGCTCGATGCTGATGCCGCACGTCGAGCGCCTCGAAGACCTGCTCGAGCAGCCCGAATGGCCGGCCGTCGACCGCACGCTGGCGACGGCGGTGGACAGCTGCAATGCGTGTCATGCGGCGACCGAGCACGGCTTCATCGTGATCGAGCTCGAGACGGGCTCGAATCCCTACATGCAGTCGTTCAAGCCTCGCGACGGCAGCTGAGACGCACGACGCCGGCCCCGTCGGTCTGCCGCGTGCGGGCCGGATCGTCACGTCGCCGCGATGACGCTCACCCGTGCGCGTCCTCGGCGCGCGCGTCCGGGAGTGCCGTGGCGCTGCCGTCTCGCAGCAGGTAGACCACGGCCGCGCCCGCGGCCGCGGCGCCCAACGCCCAGAGCGACTCGACGCCGGCCCAGATCGGCGCGGTGCCGACCGCGGCCGCCATTGCGTACGCCGCGGCTCGGAATCCGAAGGCGCGCGGGCCGCGGCCGGCCATCGCCAGTCCCTGGCTGATCAGGAAGACGGCCGACGTCGTCGTGCAGCAGACGGTCGCGACGGCGCGCCACGAGCCGTCGAGCAGCAAAGCCGAGTCGTAGGCCCAGATGAACGGCATCAGGAACGCGACGGCGGCGAGCCGCATGCCCGACCAGCTCGTCTGCCACATGTTCGCGTTCGCGATGCCGGCCGCGACGTAGCTCGACACCGCGACGGGCGGCGTCAGGAACGAGAGCACCCCGAAGTAGAAGATGAACATGTGCGCGGCCATCGCCGTCACGCCCATCTCGATCAACGGCGGCGCGATGATGCTCGCGAGCACGACGTAGATCGCGGTCGACGGCATCCCCATGCCGAGCACGATCGACAGCGCCGCCGTGATCAGGAGCATCACGAAGAGTCCCCAGCTCGTGCCGGCCTGCACGAGCACGAACGCGAGCGACTGGCCGAGGCCCGTGACGTTCATGATGCCGATGACGACGCCGGCGCCTCCCGCGATCATGACGAGCGGCACCATCGCCTTTCCGCCGCCGAGGACGAGCTCGGCCCAGTCGGCGCGGCTGCGGAAACGTCCGCGCAGCACGGCGAGCACCATCAGCAATGCGGACGAGCCGAGCGCGGCGGCTTGCGGCGATTTGCCGAGCCAGAAGAGCAGGTAGATCAGCACGGCGAGCGGCACGATGAAGATCCAGCCCGCCTTGAGCGTCGCCCGGACGCGCGGCAGATCGGCGCGCGGCAGGCCTTCGAGCCCGGCCTTTCGCGCGATCGCGTCGACCTGCAGGAACACGCAGAGGTAGTAGAAGATCGCGGGCAGCAGCGCCGCCTTGACGACCTCGACGTAGCTGATCTGGAGGAACTCCGCCATCAGGAAGGCTGTCGCGCCCATCACGGGCGGCGCGATCTGTCCGCCGGTCGACGCCACCGCTTCGATCGCGGCGGCGTCGCGGGGGCGGAAGCCCGTCCGCTTCATCATCGGTATCGTGACGAACCCGGTCGACATGATGTTGCCGACCGGCGATCCGCTGATGCTGCCCATCATGCTCGACGCAACGACGGCGACTTTCGCGGGGCCGCCGCGGCGCCTGCCCATCAGCGCCATCGCGAGATTCGTGAAGAAGGCCGTCGCGCCGCTCGTCTCCATCAGCTTGCCGAAGACGACGAACGCCAGCACGAGGGACGCGATGATGACGAGCACGAGGCCCGGAATCGCGTTCGTGTCGGTGTAGAGATACGTCGTCAGCGCTTCGAACGAGAGCCGGTCGGCTTG
>CAYMAF010000060.1:0-15190 GCA_964388365.1 uncultured Gammaproteobacteria bacterium
CGCTCGGCAGCGTATGCATCTCGTAGCGGAACACGGCCTTCGCGTCCGAGCCCGCAACGAAATTATAGTTGCGCGCGTCCCGGCCGAGCTCCTCGCGGAGCACCTTGATGAGCTCGTGCCGGTTCACCTTGAACGGATCCTCGTCCGGCCAGACCCTTCGGACCAGCTCGAGCGCCGGATCGTCCCCGCAAGACTGTACAGCAAGCAGGCGCCCTCCGGGACCGAGACTTCGTACTAGTGGCGCCAACACCTTCTTCACCTTGAACTCGGCGCTCATTCTCGCTCGCCAGGGCTGCGACGCGATCGCGAGATCGTACTCGCCGGCGACCTGGCCGGGCCGCGGGATCACACCGTCGAGCAGGAACGAATGGTCCCGGCGGTAGATCACGAGCACCGACGGCCTGACATAAGTCGGGTTGCCGGTCGTCGGGCTCGACTTGACCTGCCAGCCTTCGACGAGCAGCGGATCGATCGCGCGGAGCTGCTCGCCGTACTCGTACGCGGAATCGCCCTCGAGCGCGACCTCGCGCCAGTTCAGCGCGGCGGCGTTCTGCACGTCGCGCGGCCGCAGCCACGGGGCCTCGGCGTAGTAAAGGTTCGTGATCACGATGACCGTCGCGGGGTGCTCGATGAAGCGATCCGGCAGCTTCTCGAGGGAAAGCCGCACGTCCTCGAGGCTGATCTCCTTCGCGACGATGAAGAACGGCATGATCGGGAAGCGGCGGTGCATCGCACGCATCACGTGCGTCAGCACGGTCGCGTCGCCCATGCCGGCGTCGAAGACCCGGATCGCCGGCGGCCGAGGCTTCAAGTGCGCGAGCTCGCGCGCGGCCCGCTCGGCGACTTTCCACTTCTCGTTCGTCGTGTTGACGAACGCGAGGTACTTCTGCCGGTTGTCATAGAAACGAAACGGACGTTCCGGCTCCGGCTCCTGCGCCGCGTCGCCGCTGCGCTTGGCCGGACCGCGGGTCGCGGCTTTCCTGCGCGTCGAAGTCTTGCCACTCATCGCCAACTCCTCGTCCTCGGCCCGTGCGGCACGCTCGGGCTGCGCCTTGCCGGCCGCCGGCGGCTCGTTCTCGGTAATGAAGTTCTTGATCTTGCTTGCCGTCTCGAGCGTGACGTCTTTGCCGCTGCGAAGCCGCATGCAAAGCTTGCCGTCGTTCACGGCGAGCCTGCCGAACGTGGACTCGGCCATCCCGGAGCGCCGACAGAACCGTTCAATCTCGAGAAGTAGAGATTCCGCGCCTTGCATCGTTGCCTGCTCGCTATCTCCCCGCGGCCACAAAGGCGTATCGATGAGCTCGCCCGACGATACGCCTGGCATCGGTCGGATGCAAATTTTTTTCTGCCCACTCTTGCCTCCCACCTCCTGAGTGGGACAAATCCCATACTTCGCCGCCTGGCGAGGATCGTCCAGCGGCCGGTAGAATCGCGGTTCGCCGCTCGGCGGCACGGGGAGAGCGCGCGCTGGCGGCAGCGGGCGGGCTGCGGATTTCGCTAGGGGGAGCGAGGCGAAATGGAGCTTTATACCTGGTCCTGGGCCTTTCTGTTCGTCTATATCGCGGCGATGCTCGGCCTCGGCTGGCTCGGCAGCCGTCGGATCTCGAGCGCCGACGACTTCGCGACCGCGCGGCGGGGCTACGGCCCATTCCTCTTGGCTCTCGCGTTCGCGTCGACCGCGGCGAGCGGCGCAACGTTCCTCGGGCTGCCCGGCCTGACGTACACGTACGGCCTGTCGACGCTGTGGATCGCGTTCTGTTACCCGGTCGGGGTCTACATCGGCATCATGATCTGCCAGCGCGCGATCGCGCGGTTCGGGAACGCGACGGGCTCGCGCTCGATCCCCGAGTATCTCGGCGAGCGATTCGACTCCGAAGGCTTGCGGCTTTCGGCGGCGGTATTCTCGCTGATCCTTTTGTTTTATCTCGCAAGCCAGCTCGTCTCGGGCCTGGTGATGTTCGAGATGATGCTCGGCGTTCCGCAGTTCTGGGCGCTCGCGATCACGACGTTCGTGCTGCTCGCGTACGTCACGCTCGGCGGCGCGCATGCCGACATCATGACCGACGGCGCGCAGGGCCTGCTGATGGTCGCGCTCGCCGTCGCGATCGCGGTGATCTTCTTCACCGGCGTCGGCGCCGGCGGCTTCGGCGAGATGATCGAGAACCTGCGCGCACAGGACGCCCGGCTGCTCGACGTGTTCCATCCCGGCGATCCGATCACGGCCTCGGCGTGGGCGGCGATCACGGTCACGGTCGCGCACATTCCCCTCGGGCTGCTGCCGCATATCGGCAACAAGCTTTGGGCGTTGCGCGAGGAACGGTCGCGGCATCGGTTCCTGTTGCTCGCGTTCGTCTTCGGTTTCATCCTGCCGGCGATCACGCTCGGCGGCTTCACGGCGCGCGCGGTCCTGGGCGACGAGCTCTTCGCGCAGGCCGGCGCGGTGAACAATGCGCTGCCGGCGCTCTTCATCGAGATCTTCCCGACTTGGCTCGCGGCCCTGCTCGGCGTCGGCATCCTGTCGGCGATCATGTCGACCGCGGACGGGCTCGTGATCTCGACGTCACAAGTCTTCGCGAACGACATCTACCGGCGCAGCATCGCGCCGCGCCTACACCCCGATCTCGACGAGACGAGGCTCGACCGGAACGTGCTCGCGATCAGCCGTGCCGTGACCGCGCTCACGGTCATCGGCGCGGCCGCGCTCGGCTGGGCGACGATGAATATGAACGTCGTGCTTCTGATGTGGATCGGCGTCGGCGGCTTCGTCGCCGCGCTGATGGGCCCGCTCGTGATCGGCTCGCTCTGGCTCGGTGCGACGCGTGCGGGGGCGATCTCGGGGTTCTGGGCCGGCGCGATCACGTTCGTGCTGATTCGCGGCCGGATCATCGACGGCACGTGGCTCGCCGGCACCGCGCTCGAGGGCTTCGGCGAATGGTTCGCTTTCTACTCGACGAATCCCTACTCGGCCGCGACGTTCGGCGCCGCGGTCGGCGCCGTCGTCACCGTCGTCGTCTCGCGCTTCACGGCCCCGCTGCCGGCCGAGCATCTCGCAAGGCTCGAGGGCAACGGCCCGAATGAGCCGCTTCCCGCCGGCGCGTCCGCCGTTGCGCGGCCCGGCTGAGCCTCGGCCTCGGCGTGACGCCGCACGCCCTCGCCGCCCGACGGAGGAGCCGTGCGGCCCCCGAGGCGCAACGGTCGCGACGTAGCCGGCCCGCGCACTTCCCGAGCGCTCGCCGTCGATTCGGGGCCGAGCTTGCTGGCTCAAAACCGCGTCGTTAACATGACCGCGACGATCGCTCGAGCGGTACTCGACTCGAGCGCGGGGGAGAAAAGCATGAGAGCGGGATTCCTGATTGCGGGCGGCGCGCTGCTGCTCGCCGCGGCGGGCGCGGGCGCTCACCATTCGTTCACCGCGACGTACGACGAGAGCAAGGAGATCACGATCGAAGGCGAGCTCGTGCAGTTCTCGTTCCGCAATCCTCATGCGTGGGTGCACGTGATGGCGCCGGACGAGCACGGCGAGATGCATCGCTGGGGCGTCGAATGGGGAGGCGCGGGCCAGCTCGCGGGTTACGGCATCCGCCGCGACTCGCTGAAGCCCGGCGATCGCGTGATCGTCACCGGCAACCCCGGCCGCAACCCCGAGGATCATCGCATCCGAATGCGCAGTCTGCTGCGTCCCGCGGACGGCTTCGGCTGGGGCTTCGAAGGCGAAACGTTCGATTGACGCCTCGGGCAAGCGTTCCTGTACCATAGCGTCGCCCGTCGCACGCGGAAGCCCGCGGCGCCACCTGTGTTCGCTTGCTCATGCCTGCGCCTCTGATCGACCACATCCCGTCCGAGCTCTGCATCGTCCGCCTCTCGGCGATCGGCGACACGTGCCATACCGTGCCGGCGATTCGCGCGATCCAGCGCGCATGGCCGCCGACGCGGATCGTCTGGATCATCGGCAAAGTCGAGCACGGGCTGATGGCCGGACTCGAAGGCGTCGAGTTCGCGGTGCTCGACAAGGCGCGCGGCGCGCGGGGTTACCTCGATCTCAAACGGCAGCTCGAGAACCGGCACTTCCCGGTGCTGCTGCACATGCACGCATCGATGCGGGCGAACGCGGCGAGCCGGATGGCGAGCGCGGACCTTAGAATCGGCTTCGACCGGGCGCGCGCGCGCGATTTCCAGTGGGCGTTCTGCAACCGCCGCATCGCGCCGCGACCGGGCGCGCACGTGATGGAGGGGCTCCTGCAGTTCGTCGAGGCGCTCGGCATCGAGCCCGGCCCGCCGCGCTGGGATATCCCGCTCTCCGAGGCGGATCGGGCGTTCGCCGCGTCAGTGATCGAGGCGGACCGACCGAGCCTCGTGATCAGCCCGTGCACTGGGCAGCGCTTCCGCAACTACCGCAACTGGAGCATCGAAAGCTACGCACGGATCGCGGATTACGTCCGCGAGCGCTACGACGCGAATGTCGTGCTGACCGGCGGCAGGACCGCGATCGAGCGCACATACGGCGACGGCATCGCGGACGCGGCGAAAACGAAGCCCGTCGACCTGATCGGTCGAACGACGCTGAAGCAGCTTCTCGCGCTGCTCGAGCGGGCGAGCGTGCTGCTCTGCCCCGATTCGGGGCCGGCACATATGGCGACCGCGGTGCGCACGCCGGTCGTCGGGCTCTACGCGACGTCGAACCGGCACCGTACCGGGCCGTACTTCAGCCAACACCTCGTCGTCGACAAGTATCCCGAAGCCGTGACCCGGGAGTTCGGCCGTCCGGTAGAATCGCTACGGTGGGGTCGGCGCGTCCGAGACCCGAATGCGATGAGCCTGATTCGCCCCGAGGACGTCGTCGAGAAGATCGATCAGGCCTTCGCGGAGCGCGGCCTCCGCCCGATCGTCGCGCCGGCGTGAGCTGACCGGCGCTCGCCGGCCTTGTGTGGGGATACCGGGATCATGATGCAGACATACACGCTCAAGAGCTTCAACGAGGCCTCGCCCGAGGAGATCGAGGACGCGCTCGAGCGGTCCGAGGTCGTCTATTTCGAGCGCTGCCCGGTCGAGCTGCCGTCCGCTGCGGACCTCGAGTGGCTGCGCGACGAGCTCCCCGGCGAGCTCAAAGCGAAGAACGTCAGCTATCACCCGGAATCGGACTCGGTGCCCCGCTTCGAGGCGGATCCGGAGACGAAAAGGCGGGTCGAGTCGATTCTGCGCACGCACGGCCAACGCGTCGAGTCGTTTCTCCGCCGCGTGCTCCCGGACTACGTCGACGGCTGGACCGTCGGCACGACGAGCTTCCGTCCGATCGAGGAAGCGGGCCGCAAGCTCAAGCCGCGCTCGAGCAACGAGCTCGTGCACATCGACGCCGGCGCGTACGGTGCGACGAAGGGTGCGCGGATCCTGCGCTTTTTCGTCAACGTGAACCCCGAGCGTGAGCGCGTCTGGGGAACGAAGGGCAGCTTCGCGGAGCTGATGCAGCGGCACGAGGCGCTATGGCATGCCGCGCGCGGCAACAAGGCCGAGCTGCGCCTCGGCAGCTCGCCGCTCGATTCGCTGTACAGCGGCTTCATCGGCGCGATGAGCCGCGTCTACCCGCTGTTCAAGGTCGTCGACTCGAGCCCGTACGACCGGGCGATGCGGCGCATCCACAACTATATGAAGGAGACGCCGAGCTTCCGCGACGATCCGGACGGCTTCAAGGAGATCCGTTTCCCGCCGATGTCCGCGTGGATGGTCTTCACGGACGGAATCAGCCATTCGGTGCTGCGCGGGCAGCACGCATTCGTCACGACCGTCCTCGTCCCGCTCGCGAACTGCCGCCGTCCGGAGCTCTCGCCGTATCACATCCTCGCGGCGGGCCCGAGCGCGTCGCTCGCCTGACTGCGTCCCGGATCGAGCGCCGTCAGGCCGGCTCGTACTCCGGATAGTCGGGGGTCCACATCGCGGCCCGGACCGCCGTTTCGACGTCGTCGCCGCGAATGCCCGCGACGCCGTCCTCGACGGCCTGACGCGCGACGGCGATCGCGACCGCGGCGGAGACCTCGCGCAGCCTCGCGATCGACGGAAAGAGCATGCCGGCACCGCGCTCGGCGTCCGTGACCTCGTGCGCGAGCGCCTTCGACGCGACGTTCGTCATGCCGTCCGTGACCCGCCGCGCCTCGGCCGCGAGCGCGCCGAGACCGAGCCCGGGGAAAATGAACACGTTGTTGCCCTGCCCGATCTTGTAGCGCTGACCCTGCCACTCGACGTCCGGGAACGGGCTGCCGGCCGCGACGAGGCAGCGCCCCTCGGTCCACGCGAACAGATCCGCCGGCCTCGCCTCCGAGTTCGCGATCGGGTTCGACGACGGGAAGATCACCGGCCGTGCGACGTGCGCGGCCATCTCGCGCACGATCTCCTCGGTGAACGCGCCGCCGACGCCGGAGACGCCGATCAGGACCGTCGGGCGAAACGCGCGGACGACGTCGCCGAGCCCGCGCGCGCGCCGATCCGCGAGGCCGCAGCTCGCCGCGAGCTCCGCGGGCCATGCGAGCTCGCGCTTGTACGGATCCATGATCCGGCCGTCGTCGACGAGGAGCCCGTGCCGATCGAGCACCGCGATGCGCGCGACCCGTTCGGCCTCGTCGAGCCCTTCCTCGGCAAGCTGAGCACGGATCTGCCTCGCGACGCCGAGCCCGGCGGCCCCGGCGCCGAAGATCACGACCCGCTGCTCCGACATCGTCTCGCGAGTGATCGCGAGCGCGCTGTTCAATCCGGCGACGACGACGGCGCCGGTGCCCTGGATATCGTCGTTGAACGAAGGCACGCGATCGACGAAGCGGTCGAGGATTCTGAGCGCGTTGTCCTTGCGGAAATCCTCCCACTGAACGAGCGCTCGCGGCATCACGGTCGCGACCGCCTCGACGAACTCGTCGACGAGCTCCATGTACTCGCTGCCGCGCAGCCGCCGCGCGGGCCAGCCGAGATACTGATCGTCGGCGAGCAGCTCCTCGTTCTCCGTGCCGAAGTCGAGGCTGACCGGCAACGTCTGCACCGGGTCGATCCCGGCCGCCGCGGTATAGAGGGCGAGCTTGCCGACGGAGATCGCCATGCCTCCTGCGCCTTGGTCGCCGAGCCCGAGGATCGACTCGTTGTCGGTCACGACAAGCAGGCGAATATCGCGGTGCGACACCGCGTTGCGCAGCACGTCAGCCATTCGTCCCTTCATGTCGGGCGTGATCCAGACACCGCCTCCGCCCTGGAAGACGCGGCTGAAACGCTGCACGGCCGTCCCCACGGTCGGCGTATAGACGATCGGTATCAGCTCTTCGAGGTGATCCGCGAGAACTCGATAGAAGAGGTGAACGTTTCGATTCGAGAGCGCGGTCAGCAGCACGTACTTCTGGAGATTGTCCGGCTGCTCTGCGAGCTGGGCGTAGATCCGCTCGGCCTGTTGCTTGATGTTCTTCGTGCGTACCGGCAGAAGCCCCTCGAGCCCGAACAGCTGCCGCTCCTCCGCCGAGAACGCGGTACCCTTGTTCAGCATCGGGTCGCGGATCAGATCGATCCCGCGGACCGAGACCTTGATACGGCGGGGCGAGCCCGAAGGTACGGAATAGTCGGTCAAGGCGCGATTCTCCAACCGGAGCGCAAACACCCGTTCACTGGGTGCGCTCAGTGTATACAAACGGCGACTAGCGAGCTGCAACGCACGGTTCGCTTCCGTGCCGCATCGGAACGCGGCGCGATACGCGACGAGCACGCCGAACGGCGCGGCATGCGTCGATCGCAATAGTATCGAGTCGCTCGCCGTGCCGTGAGATGGCACGCCCTATCGTGCCGAGTTGCTACACTCGGGCCATGCCGTCCGAGAACCCGATTCCCTCTGCCGCCGAAGACACGGCCCGTCTCGTACGTGCGCTGCAGGCCCCTCGCTGCTATCCGCACGAGACGTCACGGATCGAGGTCATCGAGACGCATATTTCATACGTTATTTTGACCGGTCGTATCGCCTACAAGCTCAAGAAACCTTTAAAGCTGCCGTTTCTCGATTTCTCGACGCTCGAGCGCCGCAAGCATTTTTGCGGCGAAGAGCTGCGACTGAATCGCCGCCTCGCACCGAATCTGTACCTCGACGTCGTGCCGATCGTCGGCGACCTCGACGCCCCGATCGTCGGGACGGGCCTCACCGCGGCGACCGGCGCGGACGACGAGGCGGGCGGCGGCGCGATCGAGTACGCGGTGAAGCTGCGGCAGTTCGATCCCGATGCGACCGCCGATCGAATGGTCGAGCGCGGCCTGCTCGAGCGCGGCGCGGTCGAGCGGCTAGCGGAGAGGATCGCCGAGTTTCATGCCGCAGCGCCTGCCGGACGCGGCGAGCCGCCGGGCGCGCTCGCGATCCGCAATGTCGCCGAGCTCGGCGACGCGTTGCGGGTTGCCGGCGTGCCGTTCCACGCGGACGATATCGCCGAGCACACGGCTCGCGAAGCGGAGCGCCTCGAAACCCTGTTCGCGGAGCGGCTCTCGAGCGGCGCCGTCCGCGAAGGGCACGGCGACTTGCATCTCGAGAACCTCGTCGCGATCGAAGGCGATCTCGTCGCGTTCGACGCGCTCGAGTTCGACATCGCGATGCGGTCCCTCGACGTCATCGACGAGGCGGCGTTCGTCGTCATGGATTTCACGGCGCACGCGAGGCCGGATCTCGCGCACGCGTTCATGAATCGCTATCTCGAGACGACCGGCGACTACCGCGGCACCGCGCTGCTCGGCTTCTATCTGCTGTACCGCGCGCTCGTCCGAGCGAAGGTGCGGGCGATCAAGGCGAGCGCGGCGGCCGATGCCCGGCACGCCGCCGAGCGAGTCGCGCCGTATCTCGCGCTCGCGCGCCGGCTGATGCAGCGCGAAAGACCGCGGTTGATCCTGACGTACGGGCTCTCCGGCAGCGGCAAGACGACGGTGACGGAGGAGCTCGTGCCGAGGCTGCCGGCGATCCGGCTGCGCTCGGATCTCGAGCGCAAACGGCTCGCCGGGGTCGCGCCGACGGTGACCGAGGCGCTCGGCGTCGGCGAAGGCCGGTACGATGCCGCGATGACCGACAGAACCTACGAGGTGCTGCGGACCGGCGCCGACGCTGCGCTGTCCGGCGGCCTCGACGTGATCGTCGACGCGACGTTCATCGCTCGTGAGCGTCGCGCCGCATTCGCCGAGCTCGCCGCGCTCCGCGGCGCCGAGCTCACCGTGCTCGTCTGCGAGGCGCCGGAAGAGACGCTGCGGGACAGGATCCGGCGACGCGCCGCGGCCGGCACCGATGCATCCGAGGCGACCGAGGCGGTCCTCGACACGCAGCTTCGCCGCACCGAGCCGCCGGCGCTCGACGAAGGCGCGCGCATCGTCCGCGTCGATACGTCGATGCCGACCGACTACGACGCGCTCGTCAAGCGCATTCGCCGACGCGGCTAGCGGGACGACGGCCGCCGGCGTCTCGCTACGGCCTCAGCGATTCGACGAACGACGCCATAAAGCTTCGGATACGCTCTTCGACCTCGGCATCGACGAGCCCTTCGTCGTTGAAGACCTGTGCGGCCAAGGGGACATAAAGATTCCCGCCTCCGGTCCACAGCCGCATCCGCAGGTGCCGCAGCACCGGCAGCCAGGCGGCCTGCGACAGCGCGGTGCCGACCCGGCCGGGCGACGCGCCCATCAGCGCAACGGGCTTGCCGTGCAGCACGCGCGGAATATCCGACGCCGGACGCGAGACCCAGTCGATGACGTTCTTCGCGACGCCTGGGATGCCGCCGTTGTACTCCGGCGTCGCGATCACGAGGCCGTCGGCCGAGGCAATGGCCTCCTTCAGTGCGACGACGGGACGCGGTATGCCGGTATTCGCCTCGTCGTCGCCGTTGTAGAGGGGCACCACGTCGATCGCAAGGATCTCGAGCACCGCATCGGCCGGCATGAGCCGCTGCGCGGCAGCGAGCAGCTTGCGGTTGTACGAGTCCTTACGCAAGCTTCCCGCGATCCCGACCAGTCGTATCGTTACCTCGTCGCTCATCTCCCCCGTCCGTCCTCGGGCCTCCGGCCTCTCATCTTACATGCCGAGCCGCGGCCGGCGAATGCGTGAACGGCGGCGGCGAAGCAGGCACAATACCGCTGCCGCGACCATCCCGTTCACGGTGAACGAGGTTGCGGAAGGACGCGAGGCCGGCCCTCCCGGACTGCATTCCCCGGCACGACGCACGCACCACGGCCGAACGGGTATGGAGCGCAGCGAACAGCGAATTCTGACGACACACGTCGGAAGCCTCGTGCGGCCGAGGGCACTCGTCGCGATGCAGACCGAAGGCGCCGACGCCGGCGCGCTCGACGCCGAGCTCGCGCGTGCCGTCGCGGACGTCGTGCGCCGGCAGCGCGAGGTCGGCGTCGACATCGTCAACGACGGCGAGTTCGGCAAATCGAGCTGGGCGTCGTATATCCTCCAGAGGATCAGCGGTTTCGAGATCCGGGAGGACGTTCGGATGCCGCTGCGCTGGCTCGGCCGGGACCGCGAACGATTCGCCGACTTCTTCGCCGACGAGATGCCCCGAGGGCTCGAAGGCGATCCGACCGAGGTCTGCGTCGCCCCGATCGAGTACCGGGACGCGCGCGGACACCTCGCACGAGATATCCGGAATCTGCGCCGCGCGGCCGATCTCGCGGGAGCGCCCGAAGTGTTCATGACCGCGGTCGCGCCCGCGAGCGCGGCGTACAACGGGATCAACGAGCACTATCCTAGCGAGCGCGATTTCGTGCTCGCGCTCGCCGACGCGTTACGGCACGAGTACCGTGCGATCCACGAAGCCGGCTTCATCCTCCAGGTCGATGACGCGGTGCTCGCGAATATGTACGACCATCTCGTGAGCCAGGCTCCGGAGCGCTACGAGGAATGGGCCTCGCTTCGGGTCGACGCGCTGAATCACGCCCTCGAAGGCATCCCTCCAGAGCGCGTGCGCTATCACGTCTGCTTCGGGAGCTGGCACGTGCCGCACGTCGCGGATGCGCCGCTCGACGCGATCATCGGCTACGTCCTTCGAGTCAACGCCGGCGCCTATTCGATCGAGGCCGCGAACCCGCGGCACGAGCACGAGTGGCGGGTCTGGCGGAACGTTCGTCTACCCGAAGGGAAGATCCTGATTCCGGGCGTCGTGACCCACCACACGACGACGGTCGAGCACCCGCGGCTCGTCGCCGACCGCATCGTCCGCTACGCGGAGCTCGTCGGCCGCGAGAACGTGATGGCCGGGACGGATTGCGGTTTCGCACAAACCGAAGCGATCCGGCGCGTGCACCCGTCCGTGATGTGGGCGAAGCTCGAAGCCCTCGTCGAAGGGGCCGCGATCGCGAGCGACGAGCTTTGGGGACGCGGGCGCGCCGGGCGGCGATGAGCGGCTGCGTGGCCGGCGAGCCCGAAAGCCGCGATGGTCCCGCGGGTTATCTCGCGTCCGCCGAAGGCGCGTCGCGCAGCGCGTCGACCTTCGCTCGGCTCTCGTCGTCGTACGGCGAATAGATCACGACTCGCAGCCCGGGATTGCCCTCCGGCACGTACGACGTGTGCTCGAGCGTGACGCCGCCGAGCTGCGGATGGCGAACGAGCGCCTCGGAACGTCCGATCACCTCGGCGTTGCTCCAGAGCCGGCGGAACGTCTCGGACTGCTGCTCGAGATCCTTGATCAGCTCCTCGAAATCCGGGTCTCCGGTGAACGGGCTGTAATCGATACGGAACTTCGCGATCACGCGATGCGCCATCGCGTCGAAGATCTCCGGCTCGTCCTTGTAGACTTCCTCGTCGATCAGCAGGATCCGCAGCATGTTGCGGCGGTCCGGCGGAATCTTCGAGTAATCGCGGAAGACGCGGCACGCGAGCGTATTCCACGCGACGACATCCCATCTCGCGGTCATCACGATCGCCGGGACGGCGATCGCATCGAGCATCCGCTGCATCGCCGGCGTCACCTCGGCGTCGCGCCAGTTCAACGGCGGTGCCGGGCGGTGCTGCACGAGGGCGAACAGATACTCGCGCTCGTCCGGAGAGAGCTGGAGCGTCGACGAGATCCGCTCGAGCACGGAGGCCGAGACCTGGATATCGCGCCCCTGCTCGAGCCACGTATACCAAGTGACGCTGACCCCCGCGAGCGCCGCGACATCCTCTCGCCGCAGCCCGGGCGTCCGACGCCGATCCGCCTCGGGCAAGCCCACGTCCGCGGGCGCAACGCGGGCACGGCAACTCCTCAGGAACTCACTGAGCTGCCTCTTTCGGGAATCCATCATCCTCTTCCCCGTTCGACGGGTGCCGGGCCCGGCCCCGCCTCTCCATGAAAACAAGGGGTGTGGCGCTAGCCCGCCCTTGTCCCTCTCACTGGGCGGGGTACCGGCGATGGCCGGCCCGCCCCTCGCTGTCCATGCGTTGATGCCGGGGCTCCCCCAATCCGACGCTCCGGCCCGGGCCAATTTAGGGGAAGCCACCGACCATCACAAGGCCGATGATGCTGGTATTAATAATAGCACCATCGATGCTCCAGCTGCGCCCGGCGCGGCGCGCCCATCGCATGATCTCGACGATGAGGTCGTGGGTCATCGCGAGCTCACGCTCTGCGGAGATGAATTCCCGCCGCGTCGTCTCGAGTATCGAGAAGCCAGTGCGGGTGTCCGCCGCATGGCCAGCAAGCCGGAGTCACGAGCCGCCGGCGACGGACCACCGCCGAAGCAACAGCAGCGCGGCCAGGTATGCGAACACGAACGGACAGAAGAAAATCATCGGCAGCGGCCACAGATTCGAGCCGGCCGCCCACGCGAGCAGCGTGTACGCAAGGAGCGGCAATGTGACGAGCAACGGGAGCAGCGCCCACTTGCGCCATCGGTCGCGAACGCGCGCGGCAGCGTAAATCTGGAGCGCCCAGTACCCGGGAACGGACCAGCCCGCGAGAAAGAACATCACGACGAACGGTATGTCGCTGCCGCCGCCGGTCGGCGTCGCGGCACGGATCATCGCCTGTTGAGCGTCGCTCAGCTTCGTCGCCCAATCGGCGCGTTGCCGCTCGCCGGAGCGGCGGCCGTCCCACTCCACGTCGATCCGGCGATCGAGCACCTCGAGCACGTGCCACTCGGCGTCATAGATGCGCACCCGCACCTCGTCGACGACCGTCGGCCGCTGATACGCGACCCACGCAACCGCCTCGCCTCGGCCCGCCGGGTACGGCGGCGCCGGGTTGAACGTCGCGCCATCCCGAACCTCGACGCCGTCGCGCCAGGCGCTCGCCTGGAAGCGCAGCGGCGCGTCGCTCTCGTAGGAGATGCGGACATAGAGCGGCGCGAAGACCGGCAACGTGCCGCCGCTCTCGGCCGGGTCCGTCGCGAGCAACGACGCGGAAGGCTGCGCGTGTGCGTGCGCGAAGAGCGCGACGAGAGTCAGCACGCCGGCGAGTCGCCGCAACGAGCGCGCCGGACGAGCGCGCGGGCGCCGCGCGGCGGTTTCGCTGTCCCGAGTGCCGTAGTTGCGTCGCATGCGCGAGCCGCCCGATGATCGAGGCCGTCGAGGCTACAACGTCGTGGGACGACGCGCCGGAACGAAGTCTCAGTTCGCCCGGCTCGCTCGGCGGAGCCGAGTGGCACATTGGCTGCATCCGCACGGGGAACGGATCGGCCGGGCCGACGAGCCGTGCGGCATCGGCCTCTCCCCCAGCCATCGCGCAGTCGATAATTTCCTCGCAGGAAGATAAAGTCACGGCACGGCGACCCCGTTTCGCCCCGCGGTCGTCGTATCGGTTCTTCGAAATGGAAGGGTTGAGGAGAACTTACGTGACCGCGAAGCAAGCCCCCCGCCTGATCGGCACCAGCCTCGTCGCCGGCGCCGTCGTGTCCGCTCTCTCCCCTGCCCCGTCGGCGGCGCAAGAGCAACGCGCGCTCGAGGAGATCGTCGTCACGGCGCGCAGGCGCGCCGAGTCCTTCCAGGACGTTCCGGTGACGATCACCGCGTTCGATCAGGACACGATCCGCTCGGCCGGCATCGAGCGCCCGCGCGATTTCGTCGCTTTGACGCCGAACGTCACGCTGGTCGAGACGCAGAACCAGGGCACGTCGTTCCTGACGATCCGCGGAATCTCGCAAGCCCGCAACAGCGAGCCGTCGGCGGCGATCCTCGTCGACGGCGTGCTGCTGACGAACCCCGCGCAGCTCACGCAAGAGCTCTTCGACGTGCAGAGCATCGAGGTGCTGAAAGGGCCGCAAGGCGCGGTCTACGGGCGCAACGCGATCGGCGGCGCGATCCTGATCACGACCCAGGAGCCCGGCGACGAGCAACAGGCGCGGATCCGGCTCGGCTACGACTCCGGTCCCGGCATGCGAGCGCAGCTCATGGGCAACGGCCCGCTCGGTAACTCCGATACGCTGAAGTATCACGCCGCGCTGTCGTATTACGACACGGACGGCTGGATCGACAACGTCTACCTCGGCGAGGAAGCGGATCCGTTCAAGGACACGTCGGTGCGCCTACGCCTGATCGGCGACCCGAGCGATCGCCTGCGCTGGGACGCACGCTACTATCGGTCCGAGGTCGAGACGCAGGCGCTTTACTTCGTCATTAGCCCCGAGGGCGCGAACGACACGTCGATCCCCGTGCGCGTCAACAACCCGGGCATGAACGAGCGCGATCTCGCGCAGCTTTCGTTCAAGCTCGACTACGAGACCGATTTCGGCACGTTCACGTCGATCACGTCGTACGACACGATCGAGGAGATCCTGACCGGGGATCAATACAACTTCGTGCCGGAAGAAGAATCTCTGTTTCGGTTCTTGTTCAACGCGAACATCTTTCCCTTCTTCCCGTTCGGCGACTGGGACTGGGCGCAGTCGCAATTTCTGGACGTCGAGACGATCAGCCAGGAGTTCCGCTTCACGTCGCCTGCGGATTCGAAGGTGCGGTGGATCGCTGGCGCGTACGTCATCGCGACCGACCGCTACATCTCAACGTCGAATATCGCCGATCCGATCGGCGGCGGCGATCAAGCGTTCCCCGTCTTCCGGACGCCGAGGAGCCCTGCGCAGTTCCCGGATACGTTTCAGCTGACCTTCCTCGCCGACAGCCAGGACAACCTGGCCTGGGCAGTGTTCGGCGAGATCGCGGCCGACCTCACGGATCGACTCGAGCTCTCGTTCGCGCTGCGCTACGACGAGGACACGCGCGAGAACACGACCG
>CAYMAF010000061.1:0-14924 GCA_964388365.1 uncultured Gammaproteobacteria bacterium
GCACCGCGACCCGCTTCGCCGAGCATTGGATCGCCGCGCTGTCGAGCAGCGAGGCGGATCTCGACAAGAACGGCTCGATCAGCGCTCAGGAAGCGTTCGACTATGCGTCGCGCAGCGTCGCCGACAGCTACGAGTCCGAAGGGACGCTCGCGACCGAGCATCCGCGGATCGCCGGCGACAATGCCGCGCGCGTTACGGTTGCGAGGCTCGGCGCGCGGCCGACGCAGACTCCAGAGCTCGCAGCGCTGTCCGCCCGGATGGCCGAGATCGAGGACGAGCTCGAGGCGTTGCGCCTGCGTCGCGACGAGATCGATTCCGAGACCTACCTGAACGAGCTCCAGGCACTGTTATTGCAGCTCGCGAACGTTCAACGGCAAATCGACGAAGCCGAGGCCGCGCTCACGGCCCCCGAGTGACGATTCACGATGAGATCCCCGGTCCTGCCGCTGCTCCTCGTCGCCATTGCGGAAACGGCCGCCGCGCTGACGATCGAGTACGGCGAGCGGCCGGCCGAGCTTGCGGAGTGCGATCGCGCCGCGTATCGCGGCAAACGAGCCGAGGCGAACGCGTGCTTCCTCGAGCTGCTCGGCGCGACCGACGATCCGCGCATTCGCGCCGAGGCGGCCCGCGCGCTCGGCGATTTCCGCGCGGCGAACGAAGCGTTCAAGCAAGCCGTCGAGCAGCATCCGGACGATGCCGCGCTGCGTGCTCGTTGGGGCTTTCTGTATCTCGACACGCATCAAGCGAACGATGCGGTGCAGCTCTTCCTCGAGAGCCTCGAACGCGACCCCGGTCACGTGCCGGCGAAGCTCGGCCTCGCCGCCGTCGCGGCGGGCCGGTTCGAGGATCGAGCGCGCGGCTACGTCGGCGAGGTCCTCGAAGCCGATCCCGAGAACGTCGAGGCGCTGCTGCTGCTTGCGCGCATGCATCTCGAGGAGGGCACGCTCGATGCCGCCGCCGAGCGACTCGACCGTGCGCTCGAGGTCGTCGAGTCCGAAGGGTACGCGCCGCTCGAGGTCTATGCGCTCAAGGCCTCGCTCGACCTGTTGAACGGCCGGCCGGACAGCGTTTGGGTCGAGCGAGCGCTCGAGTACAACCCGGCCTACGGCGAGATCTACGCGACGCAGGCGCACTTCTACGTGATCACGCGCCGCTATCGGGAAGCGATCGAGCTGCTCAAGAAGGCCGTCGCGCTCGAGCCCGATCTTCATTCCGCGCACGCCGAGCTCGGCGTCAACCTGCTGCGCGAGAACCGCGTCGAAGAGGCGCAGCGGCACCTCGCGCTCGCGTACCGCGGCGATCCTTATAGCCCGCAGATCGTCAACACGCTGCGCCTGATCGACAGCTTCGAGAATTTCGTCGTCGCGATGCACGAGCCCGACGAGGGCTCGCCGTACGATCCCGGCGTGATCCTGCGGCTGCATCGGCGCGAGGCCGAGGTGCTCGAGCCGTACGTGCTCGCGCTCGTGCGCGACAGCATCGCGCGTTTCTCCGAGCGGTATGCGTTCACGCTGCAGGAGCCGGTCGTCGTCGAGCTCTACCCGGATCACGACGATTTCGCCGTGCGCACGTCCGGCCTGCCCGGGATCGGGCTGCTCGGCGTAACGTTCGGGCATCTCGTCGCGATGGACAGCCCGTCCGGACGCGCCGAGGGCGAATTCCATTGGGGCACGACGCTGTGGCACGAGATGGCGCACGTCTTCACGCTCGAGGCGACCGCGCATCTCGTGCCGCGCTGGTTCAGCGAGGGCGTCTCGGTCTACGAGGAGTGGTCCACGGGACCGCTTCCGGGGCGGCACCTGCCGATCGTGTTCGTCGAGGCGATGGCCGAGGATCGGCTGCTGCCGGTCGCCGAGCTCGATCGCGGCTTCATCCGGCCGACGTACGCGGCGCAGATCGTCGTCTCGTACATGCAGGCCGGCCTGATCTGCGAGTTCATCGCGTCGCGCTGGGGGCAGGACGGGCTGCGCGCGATGCTCGAGCGCTTCGCCGAAGGCGCCGAGACGGCGGCCGCGATCTCGGACGCGCTCGGTATCGACGCCGACGCGTTCGACGACGCGTTCGCGGACTATCTCGAGCAGGAGCTCGGGCAGGTCGCTGCGAATCTAGAAGCGTGGCGCGCCGCGCAGGGCGACGCCCATCGTCACGCGGACGCGGGCGACTGGGACGCTGCGCGCGCCGCCGCGGAGCGTGCAATCGAGCTCTTCCCGGATTTCGTCGACGAGGGCAGCGCCTGGCTGATCAAGGCGAAGGCGCACGAGGAGGCCGGCGATGTCGACGCCGCCGCGAGGACGCTCGCAGATTACCGCAGCCGCGGCGGCCACGATCCGACCGCGCTCGCGGCGCTCGCGAAGTGGCTCCACGAGGCCGGCGATACCGAGGGTGCGGTCGACGTGCTCGAGGACCTGCTGCTCGTCGCGCCGCTGCGCCGGGACGTGCACGCGGAGCTCGGCGACCGGCTGCTCGAGATCGGCCGGGCGGAGCAGGCGCTCCACGAGTACTGGATGTTCGCCGCGCTCAATCCGCACGACAAGGCGAACGTCCACTACCGGCTCGCACGCGCGCATCGGGCGCTCGGCGACACCGCGGAGGCGCGCAAGCAGTTGCTGTATGCTCTGGAGATCGCGCCGCATTACAGAGACGCCCAGCAAATGCTATTGGAGATCGTACGTTGAGTGCCGAACAGCAAAACGCCCTGGAAACGGAAGAGACCCGCGAGCTGATCAAGCGCTTCCACGATTCGTTCGGTCGGATTCGCTCGGAGGTGCGCAAGGTCATCGTCGGGCAGGACGAGGTCGTCGACTCGCTGCTCCTGACGCTGCTCGTCGGCGGCCACTGCCTGATCACCGGCATGCCGGGCACCGCGAAGACGCTGCTCGTCCGGACGCTCGCGCAGGCGCTCGGCCTCACGTTCAAGCGCATCCAGTTCACGCCGGACCTGATGCCGACGGACGTGACCGGCACGGACATCATCGAGGAGGACATCACGACGGGGCGGCGCACGTGGACATTCGTCCCCGGTCCTATCTTCGCGAACGTCCTGCTCGCCGACGAGATCAACCGCACGCCGCCGAAGACCCAGGCCGCGCTGCTCGAGGCGATGCAGGAGTTCTCGGTCACGGTGCGCGGGCATCATCACAAGATCGAGCGCCCGTTCTTCGTCCTCGCGACGCAGAACCCGATCGAGCTCGAGGGAACCTATCCGCTGCCGGAGGCGCAGCTCGACCGCTTCCTGTTCAATGTCGTGCTCGATTATCTCGATGCGGACGAGGAGCTCGAGGTCGTGAACCGCTACACCACGCAGATGGACATGCCGGAGGTGCATGCGTGCACGACGCCCGGAGAGATCCTCGAGTATCAGAAGCTCGTCCGTCAGGTGCCGATCGCCGAGTCCGTGAACCGGTACGCCGTCAATCTCGTGCGCGCGACGCGTCCGAGCGATCCGCAGGCTCCCGAGGTCGTGCGGCGCTACATCCAGTACGGCGCGAGCGTCCGCGCGACGATGTTCATCACGCTCGCCGCGAAGGCGCGCGCGCTTCTCGCCGGCCGCTATCACGTGACGCGCGAGGATATCGCCGCGCTCGCGCTGCCGGTGCTGCGCCATCGCGTGCTGACGAACTACTTCGCCGAGTCCGACGGCGTCACGGTCGATCAAGTGCTGCGCCAGCTCGTCGAGGGCTTCGGCGGCGAGGCGCTGAAGGCGCGGGCGGTCTGATGCGGCGCGGGGCCCTGCGAGCGATTCCCGTCGAGATGCGTCCCGACGCCTCGATGCTCGGAGGCCTGCCGTGAGCGCGGCCGCGCCGCAGCATTTGCTTCGCCCAGACGTCCTCGCCGGGCTCTCGACGCTCGATCTCGTCGCCCGCGCGGTCGTCGAAGGTTTCCTCACGGGGCTGCATCGCTCGCCGTGGTTCGGTTTCAGCCAGGAGTTCGCCGAGTACCGCGCGTACTACGAGGGCGACGACCCGCGCTTCGTCGACTGGAACGTCTATGCGCGCACCGAGCGCACGTACGTCAAACGCTACGTCGGCGAGACGAACACGCACCTCGCGATCCTGCTCGACGCGAGCGCGTCGATGGGATTCGGCTCGGGTGCGGTCACGAAGCTCAAGTACGCGAAGTTTCTCGCCGCGACGCTCGCGTATCTCGCTTCGCGCCAGCACGACGCGGTCGGCCTGATCGTGTTCGACGACGAGGTGCGCGAGCATCGGCCGCCGTCGACGCGGCCGGGACAGCTGCAGTTCGTGCTGCATGCGATCGATCGTGCGGAGCCGGGCACGGGCACCGATCTCAAGGTGCCGTTCGAGCGCTTCCGCGAATTTCGCACCGGCCGCGGCCTCGTCGCGGTGATCTCGGATTTCTACTGCGATCCCGAGTCGCTGCTGAAGGGCGTGCAGCCGCTCGCATATCAGGGGCAGGACGTCGTGCTGTTTCAGCTGCTCGATCCCGAGGAGCTCGAGCCGAAGGTCAAGGAGTCCGAGCTGCTCGAGGACATGGAGACTGGCGAGACGATGGAGGTCTCCCCGATCTACATGCGCTCGCGTTATCGCGAGCGCATCCGTGGGCACGTCGAGGCGTTGAAGCACAGCGCGATGCGCGCCGGCGCCGATCACGTGCTCGTGAATATCTCGGAGCCGCTCGACGCGGCGCTGCGCAGCTACCTGCTGTTCAGGCAGCGGCGCGGATGAGGAGGCCGGCTGCCGTGCCGCCGAGGATGTGAGATGACGTTGCTCGCGCCCGCTTTCCTCGCTGGTCTCGTCGCGATCGGGCTGCCGTTGTGGCTGCACCGTCTGTCGTCGACGAACCCGAATCGGCGTGCGTTCAGCTCGTTGATGTTCCTCGAGCCCGGCGAGCCGCGCCGCGTGCTCGCGAAGCGGCTGCAGTATCTCGCGCTGCTCGCGCTGCGCATCGCGGTGCTCGTGCTGCTCGCGCTCGTGTTCGCGCAGCCGGCGAAGCTCGAATCGCCGGCGGACGCCGCGAGCGGCGACTCGCGGCTGCACGTGCTCGTGCTCGACGCGTCGGCGTCGATGGCGCACGAGGCGCGATGGGAACGCGCGCTCGATGCCGCGCGGCGCGTGCTCGGCGAGGTTCGTTCCGGCGATCTCGTGCAGGTCGTCGCGGCCGCGCGCGTCGTCGAGCTTGCGACGTCTCCGACCGACGACGTGCGTGCCGCGCGCGAAGCGCTCGCGACGCTCGCGCCGACGCCGTTCCGGCTCGATTACGGTCAGATGATGCGCGCGCTCGACGGCGTCGTCCGCGCCGCCGACCGGCCGGTCACGCTGCACATCGTGACCGACGGGCAGCAGAGCGCGATGCCGGCGCGTTTCGCCGAGCTCGCGCCGGACCGTCCGGCGCTCGTCGCGATCCACGACGTCGCCGATGCCGATGATCGGAACTGGGCGATCGATCGCTTCGCCGGTTCGCCGCTTACTGGGCAGCTCGAGGCCGACGTGCGCAGCTTCGCGGCCGAGCCGGCCGTGCGTACCTTGCGCCTGTCGTTGAACGGCCGGGTCGTTCAGGAGCGCCGCGCCGAGATCCCCGCGCACGGCCGGGTCGGCGTCGAGTTCGATCCGCTCGAGCTCGAGCCGGGCGCGAATCGCGTCGAGCTCGCGCTCGAGCCCGGCGACGACCTCGTGCTCGACGATCGCCGTTATCTGTCGCTGCGGCGTCCCGTGCCGCGCAACGTGCTGATCGTTTCGGCCGGCGGCCGGCGCTCGGACGACCTGTTCGTGCGCGCGGCGCTCGAGACGGCCGGAACGCTCTCGCTCGCGATGAAGACCGTCGCGGTCGGTGCGCTCGCGGACGAGCCGCTGACCGAGCACGACTTCGTGATCGTCACCGACGCGGGTGTCGTCGGACCGGCGGACGCCGCACGGCTGACGGAATACGTCGAATCGGGCGGCAGGCTGCTCGCCGCGCTCGGTCCGCGCTCGGCCGGCCTCGCGGCGCTGCCGATCACGGGCCATGTGCCCGCTCCCGGCGCCGGCGCGCTCCGCGGCATCGAGACGGCGTCGATCAGCCGCGTCGATGCGTCGCATCCGGCGCTGCGCGGCCTCGAAGGGTTGCGCAGCGGCCGCTTCTTCCGCTACGTCGCGATTGCGCCCGCGGACGGCGACGACGTGCTGCTCGAGCTCGATACCGGCGCGCCGCTGCTGATCGAGCGGCCGCTCGGCGCCGGACGCGTGCTCGTGTACGCGTCGACGCTCGATCGGGAGTGGAACGATTTGCCGGTTCAGCCGGTGTTCGTGCCGCTCCTGGCCGGCGTCGCGAATCACCTGCTCGGCGGCGCCGGCTTTAGCAGCGAAGCGCCCCTCGGCACGACGTTATCTCCGCGCGCGCTCGGCATGCAGGGCGGACAGATCTTCGATCCGGACGGCGCGCGTGCGCTCGGCCTCGGAGGCGGCAGCCGCGACGTGCTGCTCGAGCGCGTCGGTTTCTACGAGGTGACCGGCGGCGGGCGCACCGAGGTCGTTGCGGTGAACATCGATCCGCGCGAGTCCGATTTGACGCGTGTCGACGATGGAACGTTGCAACGCTGGAAGTCTCTCGGGTTCGAGGCGGACGGCGCGGCCGCGATCGTCGCCGATGCCGGGGAAGAGGTCGCGGTGCCGCTCGGCGCTTGGCTGCTCGGTCTGCTGATCGCGGCGCTACTCATGGAATCCCTCGTAGGAAACTGGCATCTTAGAGTGCGAAGGGGTATTGCGGCATGAGCGTACAGAGAGAGCTCGACTCGTATCTCCAGGGATTCCGCCGCCGCCTCGAAGCCCTGAGCGTCGCGCGCGGCACGGCCGTGCTCGCCGTCGCGGCCTTCGCGGTCACGATGGTCGCCGTGTATTTCGGTGCCCGCCGCGCATTCGATGCCGACTTCGTGCTCGGGGCGCGGCTTGCGCTCGCCGCGGTCCTCGGCATCGTCATCGCGGCGCTCGTGATCTACCCGCTGCGCAAGCTCGAGAAGAGCCGCGCGATTCCGGAGATCGAGCGGCGTGCCGCCGATTTCGACGGGCGCCTCGAGACGTACGACGGTCTCGTGCGCAAGAACCCCCGCTCCCCGTTCGTCGCGTTGCTCGCGGAGGACGCGCTCGCGCTCGCGCGCAAGATCCCGATCTCGATCAAGGTGCCGTCCTGGCAGATTCGCGCGCCGGCCGCGATCGCGCTGCTCGCGGCGGCGCTGCTCGTCGGCACGGCGGCGTTCGGGCCGGAGAACTGGCGCTATGGTGTGCGGCACCTGTGGGCGGGCTGGCTCTTCGACGACACGCTGCCGCCGCAATTCATCGAGGTCGTGCCCGGCGACTTGACGGTGCGTCGCGGCGGCGATTTCGCGGTCGCGGCTCGCGCGAACGGCTTCGAGCCGCGCGACATGCAGATCTTCGCGCAGTTCGCGTCCGGCGGTCCGTGGCAGAGCGCGACGATGAACCGCCAGGACGGCGGCTTCGATTTCACGTTCTTCGCGCTCCGCGAGCCGATGCGCTACTACGTGGCGGCGGCCGGGATCAGGAGCCCCGAGTACCGGGTCGACGTCGTCGATCTGCCGCGGGTCGAGAGTATCAAGCTGACCTATCGTTATCCGGAGTGGAGCCGGCTCGAGCCGCGCACGATCGATCCGGGCGGAGATATCCGCGCGGTCGCGGGCACGGAGGTCGACGTCGAGATCCGCACGGATCGGCCGCTCGACAACGCGGGGCTCGTCGCGAACGGCGACCGCGTGCCGATGCGCACCGAAGGCAACGTCGGAATCGCGACGCTGACCGTCAACGGCGACGGCGAGTATTTCGTCTCGACACTGTTCGACGACTCCGACGTCCGGCTCACGGACGACTATTTCATCACGCTGATCCCGGACGAGAAGCCGACCGTGAAGGTCGTGAAGCCGGGGCGCGACTGGCGTGCGAGCAATATCGAGGAAGTCTCGCTGCGGATCGAGGCGAGCGACGATTTCGGCCTGCGTAACGTCGAGCTGCGCTATTCGATCAACGGCGGCGAGTGGCGCACGGTGACGGTCCCGCTCGGCGACGACGGCACGTTCGTCGCGAACGAACAGATTCTGTTCCTCGAGGAGTTGACGAAGCCGGTGCGGCAGTCTCGCCGGCAGGGGCTCGGCTCGCGTCCCGGCGTCGTGAACCTCGACGACTTTCGCTTGCCGCGCCTCGGCGGCGCAATCGGCGAGGAATCCCGAGCCGATGTGGCCGAGGACGAGCCGGCGCCGAGCGAGACGAGACTCGAGGCGGGCGATCTCATCTCGTACTACGTCGTCGCCGAGGACCGCGAACGGTCCGCGCAGACGGATCTTTATTTCGTCGAGGTGCAGCCGTTCGAGCGCAGCTTCTCACAGGCGAGCGGCGCGGGCGGCGGAGGAGGAGGCGCTGGCGCGGATCAGAACGAGATCTCGCGGAGGCAAAAGGAGATCCTCGTCGCGACGTGGAATCTGATTCGCGAGCGCGACGAGGGCGGCTCGAGCTTTCTCGACGAGCAGCAGCTGACCGACAACGCGCAGATGCTCGCCGAGCTGCAGCGCACGCTCGCGGAGCAGGCGCGCACGCTCGCGAACCGCACGCGCGCGCGCCAGCTCACGAGTCAGGACGAGCAGATTCGGCAGTTCGTCGAGAGCCTCGAGCTCGCGGCCGAGTCGATGGACCCGGCTGCGGAGCGGCTTGCCGAGGTCGACCTGCAGGAAGCGGTCGCGCCGGAGCAGGCGGCGCTGCAGCACTTGCTGCGGGCCGAGGCGCTGTTCACGGACATCCAGGTTTCGTTCCAGCGTAACGGCGGCGGTGCCGGCGGGCTCGCGGGACGCGATCTGTCGGAGCTGTTCGAGCTCGAGATGGACCTCGAGAAAAACCAGTACGAGACCGAATCGCCGGTCGCGTTCGAGCAGCAGCAGAGCGGCATCGACGAGGCGATCCGCAAGCTCCAAGAGCTCGCTCGGCGCCAGGAGAACCTCGCGCGCCAGGCGAGCCGCCGCCAGCAGCTAACGGAGCGCGACCGCTGGGAGCAGCAGCAGCTTCGCCGCGAGACCGAGGAGCTTCGCCGCCAGCTCGAGCAGATGCAGCAGCAGCTCGCGCAGCAGCAGGCGCAGGCCCAGCAGCAAGGTCAGCAGGGTCAGCAGGGCGGGCAGGCCGGTCAGGAAGGCGAGCAGGGGCAATCCGGTCAGCAGGGGCAATCCGGTCAGCAGGGGCAATCCGGCCAGCAGGCCGGCGGCGCGCAGGCGTCGAGCGGCGGCCAGGGCGGCGATGCGACCGCCGAGGCGATGCGCCGCCTCGACGAGGCGCTCCGGGCGATGGATCGGGCGGCGAGCCGCGGCGAGGATTTCGATCCGGCGCAGGCGGAACGGGCGATCGAGCAGGCGCGGCGCCAGCTCCAGCAGGCGCTGCAGCAGATGACCGCGCAGCGCCAGCAGCAGGCGGGCGAGGCGTTCTCGGATATCGCGGAGCGCTCCTCCGATCTGTATCGTCGCCAGCGGGAGCTCGCGTCCGAGCTGCAGCGCGCCGTGCGTAATGCGCTCGACGACCGTATCGATCGCGGTATCCGCGGCGGGATCGATCGGCGGACCGCGCTCGATATCGGCGCGCGAAAGGAATCGTTGCAGCGCGAGCTCGAGGCGCTCGAGCAGGATATCCAGCGCGTCGCGCAGCAGTTCCGCGGTCAGACGCCGGGCGCTTCCGAGACGCTGACGAGCGCGCTGACGCAGCTGCAGCAGTCGCAGGCGATCGCGCGGCTCAGCATTGCTTCGGAGATGATTCGTCAGGGCTACGGCGTCGAGGCGGCGGCGACGGATGCCGTCACGACGTCCGCGCTCCGGGATCTCGAGCGGCGCACGCAGGAAGCCCTCGAGCGCGCGTCGGAGGAGGCGGTCGCCGGCGCCGGGCTCGAGGCCGATCCGAACGCGGAGCTGATCGCCGAGCTCAGGGCGCTGCGTCGCGAGCTCGACGACCTGACCCGGCGCCCGGGCGATCCGCTCGATCCCAGGTCGGGGCAAGCGGCGGCCGAGCGCGGACAGCCCGGCCAGCCGGGCCAACCGGGGCAGCAGGATCCGCAGGGGCCGCTCGACGCCGAGCAGCCGGGCGGTCAGTCGGCTGACTCGCAGGGCGGCGCGCAGCCGGGTGGTCAGCAAGCCGGCGGTGCGCAGCCGGGCGGTGCAGGCAACGATATCGGCCGCGGCGGCGGCTACGGCCCCCGCGGCGGGTTCTATGACCCGAACCGCGGCGACGTGTGGGGGCCGTATCCGTACGGCGCTTGGGATCCGGAACGGCTCGACGAAACGCGGCAGCGCCTCCAAGCCGCCGGAACGGATCTGCTGACGCTCGGCGATCGGCTGCGCAGCGACGGCTTGAGCGCCGAGGAGCTCGAGGCGATCCGCCGGCTCGGCGAGGCGCTGCGCAACGGGCTGACCGGTAACGAGGCGCTGATCGAGCGCGAGCTGCGGAGCCTGCAGAATCTGCTCGACAAGACCGAGCTCGAGCTGCGGGCGGCGACCGACGATCGCCGAGCGGTCAGCGTTCGTACCGAGGCGCCGGTGCGTCCGGTCCGCGGGTACGAGGATGCGGTCGCCGAGTATTATCGGCGTCTCAGCAACGCCGAGCGCGACCGCGAGACAGAGTGACCGCGCTAATGCCGCCGGCGCATCGGGCCGGCGAGGGGCAAAATTCACCGAAAGCGACGACAGGATGGGTGAGCAAGTCAGGCTGACGGCCCGCGACGGGCATCGTTTCGACGCTTATCGTGCGTTCCCGAGCGGCGAGCCGGCGGGCGGCGTCGTCGTGATTCAGGAGATCTTCGGCCTCACCGCGCATATGCGCAGTGTCGTCGACCAGTATGCCGCCGAAGGGTTCGCGGCCATTGCGCCGGCGCTGTTCGACCGCGTCGAGCCCGGGCTCGTGCTCGATTACTCGGAGATCGAGCGCGGCCGCGCGACGATGCAGAAGCTCGAATGGCAAGACACGCTCGCCGACGTGCAGGCGGCCGCCGATTCGCTCGGCGGGCTCGGCGTCGGCGTCGTCGGTTTCTGCTGGGGCGGCACGGTCGCGCACGTCGCGGCGAGCGAGCTATCGATCGGCGCCGCGGTCTCGTACTACGGCACCGGCGTCGCACGGATGCTCGACGAGCGGCCGAAGTGCCCGATTCTGTACCACTTCGGCTTGCTCGATCGGTCGATCCCGCTCGACGCGATCGATCGAATCCGCGAGGCGGTTCCGAACGGCGTGTTCCACGTCTACGCCGACGCGGATCACGGCTTCGATTGCCGCGACCGCGCCGCGTATAGCCCCGCGGACGCCGAGCTCGCGTTCGAGCGGTCGGTGCGTTTCCTTCGCGAGCATCTCGCTCGAGCGGCGCCGAGCTCGTGATCCTCCCGACTTAAGAATCCTTGAGCGACAGCAGGTTACGTGCCGGATACGATGCGCTCCGGCGGTCTCGGCTGAGATAATCCGAGCACGTCCTCCGCGAGACGATCCTCGGAGCGCGGTTGTCATTGCGAGGCCCCGCAGCGTGAGCGCACTGATCCAAACGCACAACCTGAAGCGCAAATACCGGATGGGCGGGGAGCTGATCCATGCGCTGCGCGGCATCGATCTGTCGATCGAGAAGGGCGAATACGTCGCGATCATGGGACCGTCGGGATCGGGTAAGTCGACGCTGATGAACCTGATCGGCTGCCTCGACTCGCCCGACGAGGGCGAGTATTGGCTGAACGGCAAGCTGGTCTCCGATATGAACGACCGCGAGCTCGCTCGCGTGCGCAATCGCGACGTCGGCTTCGTCTTTCAGACGTTCAACCTGCTGCCGCGCGCGGATGCGCTGCACAACGTCGAGCTGCCGCTCGTGTATGCCGGGGTCAAACGCAAGGAGCGCTTGGAGCGTGCGCGCAAAGCGCTCGAGCGAGTCGGCCTCGCCGAGCGGATGCATCATCGGCCGAGCGAGATGTCGGGCGGACAACGGCAGCGGGTCGCGATCGCTCGCGCGCTCGTCACCGAGCCGAGCATCCTGCTCGCCGATGAGCCGACGGGCAACCTCGACTCGGCGACGAGCGAAGAGATCATGGCCTTGTTCGACGACCTTCACGCGTCGGGGCACACGATCATTCTCGTCACGCACGAGCCGGACATCGCCGCTCATGCGCGGCGCATCATCGTGCTGCGCGACGGCGCGATCGAACGAGACTCTCCGAACCCGCGGGTGACACACTGACATGACGCCGCTCTCTTTGAAGCACGGGATCGTGCTCGCCGCCGCGCTCGGCGGCTCGATGCTCGCCGGCTGTCGGCCGGAGCCAAGCGACGTCGTGCCGCTCTACGACTCCGAGCCGGTCGTCGTCCGCGATATCCAGGTCAGCGTCGAAGCGTCCGGCGTCATCGAGCCGATCCGAACGGTCGAGGTCAAGTCGAAGGCGTCCGGCGAGATCCTGAGCGTTCATGCGGATACCGGCGACGTCGTCGAGGTCGGCGACCTGCTCGTCGAGGTCGACAAGCGGACGCCGCGCAATCAGCTCGCCGAGGCGGAAGCGTCGCTGAAGGCGGCCAAGGCGCGCCGCCAGATCGCGGAGACGTCGATGCGCCGGGCGCAGCGGCTGTTCGAGTCGGGAACGCTGACGGAGACGGATTTCGAGCAGTCGCAGCTCGAGTTCGCGAACGCCGAGGCGCTCGTCGTCAGCGCGGAGGTCGCGCTCGAGAACGCGCGTATCGCAATGTCGGATACCGACGTGCGCGCTCCGATCACCGGCACGATCATCGAGCGCCACATTGAGCCCGGCGCCGTGATCTCGTCGCCGACGCAGGCCGTCAGCGACGGCACGGTGCTGATGAAAATGGCGGACCTGTCGGTCGTGCAAGTGCGCGCTCTCGTCGACGAGACCGATATCGGCAAGATTCGGCCGGGGATGCAAGCGCACGTCGTCGTCGCGGCCTACCCGAATCAGCCGTTCGAGGGCTCGGTGCAGAAGATCGAACCGCAGGCGATCGTCGATCAGAACGTCACGATGTTCGCAGTGCTGATTCGGCTCGACAACTCGCACGGCCTGCTGCGGCCCGGCATGAACGCCGAGGTCAGCATCGAGATCGCGGCACGGGAGAACGTGACCGCGGTGCCGACCGCGGCGCTGCGCGCGATGAAGGAGATTCCGATGACCGCGGCGATGCTCGGCGTGCGGCCCGAGGTGATTCACGCCGCGCTCGATCCCGAGGCCGATCCGAAGGCGCTCGCCGCGTCCGCGCGGTCGACGCTGTCGATCGGGGGGCGGACGATCACGCTTCCCGAGGGCGTCGACCGGGAGCGCGTCGAGGCGCTGATGCGCGCGCGGCAGTCTGGCCGCGAATTGTCGCCCGACGAGCGCGACCTGCTGCGGACGGTCATGGCGCAAGCCTTCGGCGAAGGCGGACGGCCGCAGGGCGGGTTCGCGGGGCGAAACGGACCCGTCGCCGCATCCGGCGAAACCAGCGCAGCGTACTTGTTCGGCGGCGAGTACTGGGTCGTCGCGCTGCGCGACAACCGTCCCGTTCCGGTCAAGGTCGCAACCGGCATCACCGATCTCGAGTACAGTGAGGTCGTCTCGGGGCTTGCTCCCGGCGACCGCGTGCTGCTGCTGCCGAGCTCGAGCCTATTCGAGCAACAGGAGCGCTTGCAGCAGTTCATCAGCGAGCGCTTCGCGGCGGGGCCGTTCCAGCAACAGCAAGGCGGGCGGGGTCCCCGCTTCTGACGTATGCCGCACGAGCGGCGATTCGAGGCTTCGGGCCTCACGCTCGCGGCGCTCGAGTGGGGGAGCGCGGACGGGCGGCCCGTGCTCGCGCTGCACGGCTGGCTGGACAACGCCGGCAGCTTCGAGCGGCTCGCGCCGCTGTTGACCGGCTGCCGCGTCGTCGCGCTCGACTTGGCCGGCCACGGGCGGAGCGATTTCCGTTCCCCGGATTCCGGCTATCTGCTCTGGCAGGACGTCGGCGACGCGATCGAGGTCGCGGATCGCCTCGGCTGGGACCGCTTCGCGCTGATGGGCCATTCGCGCGGCGCCGCGATCGCGACGTTGCTCGCCGGGACGTTCCCCGAGCGCGTCGAGCGGCTCGTGCTGATCGAGGGCGGCTTGCCGCTGATCGACTCGCCCGATGCGGCTCCTGCGCGGCTCGCCGATGCGCTCGTGCGCAAACGCGCCCTCGCGGGACGGACGGGCCGACGCTTCCCGAGCCGCGAGCACGCGATCGACGAGCGCGCGGCCGGCTTCTCTAAAGTCAGGCGCGAGACCGCGGAGATTCTCGCGCGCCGGTCCCTCAACGAAGTCCCGGGCGGGTGGGTATGGCATGCGGATCAGCGCCTGAAAGCCCCGTCGGAGCTTCGCTTCACGGCCGATCAGGTGCGTGCGTTCGTCGCACGCGTCGCTGCGGAGGTCCTGATGTTCCGTGCGAGCGAGAGCCCGTTCAACGGCTCGTCGGAGTACGAGGAGATCGTCCCGCTGTTCCGATCGCTTCGCCTCGTGCGGCTCGAGGGAGGGCACCACCTCCACATGGAAGGGGCCGAGCATACGATCGCTGCGGAGGTTCGCGCGTTCCTCGGCGTCGGCTGAAGCGGAATTCGCTACCATGTGCGGCCAGCCGATCGTCCGTGCGGACGCATCGAGGGAGGGAGACGGATGAAAGCATTCGAGATCATGCAGGGCAGCACGTCGCTCGACGGATTGCGGCTCGTCGAGCGGCCGAAGCCCGCGGCAGGGCCGGGCGAGGTGCTCGTCCAAATTCGCGCGGCCTCGCTGAATTACCGGGATCTCGCCGTCGCGTACGGCAAATACATTGGCGGTCCCGTTGCGCGTAACGTAATCCCGCTGTCCGACGGCGCCGGCGAGGTCGAAGCTGTCGGCGAAGGCGTCACGGAATTCGTGCCGGGCGACCGGGTCGTTGCGACCTTCACGCAGGGCTCGCCGCCGGCCGCGCTCGGCTCGCCGCTCGACGGCACGCTCG
>CAYMAF010000062.1:0-14877 GCA_964388365.1 uncultured Gammaproteobacteria bacterium
CGAGCACGAGGCCCGAGGACCTCGTCGAGGAGTGCGGGCTGACCGACGAGGGCTATCGCCTGTCGACGATTCAGGCCCAGGCGATCCTCGACCTCCGGCTGCACCGCCTGACCGGTCTCGAGCAGGATAAGATATCCAAGGACTACAGCGATTTAATCGACAATATTAACGAGTATCTTCAGATATTGTCGGACCCCGACAAGCTCCAGTCCGTGATCCGTGGCGAGCTGCTCGAGATTCGCGAGCGCTATGCCGACCCGCGCCGGACCGAGATCGTCGAGGATTACAGCGAGCTCACGATCGAGGATCTGATTCCGGACGCGTCGCTCGTCGTCACGCTGTCGCATGCGGGCTATGCGAAGGCGCAGCCGGTCGAGGCCTACCAGGCGCAGCGGCGCGGCGGGCGGGGCCGCGCGGCCGCGCGCGTCAAGGACGAGGATTTCATCGACAAGCTTTTCGTCGCGCATTCGCACGACACGCTGCTGTGCTTCTCGAGCCGCGGCAAGGTCTACTGGCTGAAGGTCTATCAGCTTCCGCAGGCCGGCTCCGGATCGCGCGGGCGGCCGATCGTGAATCTGCTGCCGCTCGAGGAAGACGAGCGCATCACGACGGTATTGCCGATCAAGCGCTACGACGAGGACAAGTTCGTATTCTTCGCGACGACGCAGGGCACGGTGAAGAAGACGCCGCTCGTCGCGTTCTCGCGCCCCCGCACGAGCGGCATCATCGCGATCGATCTGCGCTCGGACGATCGGCTGGTCGGCGCCGGCATCACGGACGGGCAACGCGAGATCATGCTGTTCGCGAGCTCCGGCAAGGCGATTCGCTTCTCCGAGGACGACGTGCGGCCGATGGGGCGGACGGCCGCGGGCGTGCGGGGATTGCGCCTCGCGAACGGCGGCGACGAGGTCATCGGGCTCGCGATCCTCGACCAGGGACCGATTCTGCTCGCGACGGAGAACGGCTACGGCAAGCTGACGCCGGTCGAAGACTTCCCCAGGCAGGGCCGCGGCGGTCAGGGAGTGATCTCGATCCGCACGTCGGAGCGCAACGGTCGTGTGGTCGGCGCGCTTCAGGTCTCTAAAGACGACGAGATCATGCTGATCACGTCCAACGGCACCCTCGTGCGCACGCCGGTCGCAGAGATCTCGGTGCTCGGCCGCAATACCCAGGGCGTGCGGCTGATCCGCCTCGACGACGGCGACCGGCTCGTCGGCGTCGAGCGCGTCGAGGCGCTCAACGACGAGAACGGCGGTTCGGCCGACGGCGGCAATGGGGCCGCCGGCGGCAACGGCGAGGTAACGAGCGAAGAGTAGGCCCGGCAGGACGCCGGAGGCACAGCGAGAAGGGATAGGGAGACGATGACGCGAGTGTATAACTTCAGCGCCGGACCGGCGATGCTGCCCGAGCCGGTGCTCCGCCGGGCGCAGGCCGAGCTGCTCGATTGGAAGGGCAGCGGGATGTCCGTGATCGAGGTGAGCCACCGGGGCGCCGACTTCGTCGAGTGCGCGGCGGAGGCCGAGCGACGGCTGCGCCGTCTTCTCGGCGTGCCGGACGGCTACAAGGTGCTGTTCCTTGCCGGCGGCGCGACGGCCCAGTTCGCGGCGGTGCCGCTCAATATCGCGCCGGAGGGATCCACCGTCGACTACGTGATCACCGGCAGCTGGGGCAAGAAGGCGGCCGGCGAAGCCGCGCGCTACGCGAACGTCAACGTCGCCGCGGATTCGTCGGCGTCGGGCTTCACGGAGATCCCGGATCGGGCCGGCTGGAAGCTGACGCCCGGGGCCGCGTACGTGCACTACACGCCGAACGAGACGATCGTCGGCGTCGAGTTTCCCGATATCCCCGACGTCGGCGACGTGCCGCTCGTTGCGGACATGTCCTCGACGATTCTTTCCCGGCCGATCGACGTCGGCCGGTTCGGCGTGATCTACGCCGGCGCGCAGAAGAATATCGGCCCGGCCGGGCTCGGCATCGTGATCGTGCGCGAGGACCTCATCGGCCGGGCACGCCGCGAGACGCCGGGCATCTTCGATTACAAGATCGCCGCGGAGTCGGATTCGATGTGGAACACGCCGCCGACGTTCGCCTGGTACCTCGCGGGGCTCGTCTTCGAGTGGCTCGAGGAGCAGGGCGGGCTCGCGGTGATGGCCGAGCGCAATCGCGCGAAGGCCGAGAAGCTGTACGCGGCGATCGACGCATCGGATTTCTACTCGAACAAGGTCCGTCCGGAGTGTCGGTCGTGGATGAACGTGCCGTTCACGCTGGCCGATTCCGCGCTCGACAAGGCGTTTCTCGAGGAATCGAAAGCCGCGGGGCTGACGAACCTGAAGGGCCACCGTCTGGTCGGCGGCATGCGTGCGAGCCTGTATAACGCGATGCCGATCGAGGGCGTCGACGCGCTGATCGAATTCATGGCGGATTTCGAGAAGCGGAGGGGCTGATCGTGCGCTTCAAGATTCTGACACTGAACAATATCGCGGTCTCCGGTCTGCGTCGTCTGCCGCGCGAACGCTACGAGGTCGCCTCCGATATCGCGCGTCCCGACGGCATTCTCGTGCGTTCCCACAACATGCACGAGATGGATATTCCCGAGTCCGTGCTCGCGGTCGCGCGTGCGGGCGCCGGCGTCAACAACATACCGATCGCGGAGCTGAGCCGGCGCGGAGTTCCGGTCTTCAATGCGCCGGGCGCGAACGCGAACGCGGTCAAGGAGCTCGTGCTCGGCAGCCTGTTCATCGCCGCACGTAATCTCGTGCACGCTTGGGATTACGTGCGCAGGCTCGACGGGTCGGACGACGAGCTCACGAAGCAGGTCGAGGCGGCGAAGAAGCAGTTCGTCGGCTACGAGCTGCCGACGCGCACGCTCGGCGTCGTCGGTCTCGGCGCGATCGGAGTCGAGGTCGCGAATGCGGCGCTAGCGCTCGGCATGCAGGTCATCGGGCACGATCCGAAGATCACGGTGCAGCGTGCGTGGCAAATGTCCTCGGGCGTCCAGCAGGCGATCAACCTCGACGATCTCTGCACGCGCTCGAACATCATCACGATTCACGTTCCGTTGAACGACGGCACGCGCGGCTTGATCAACCGCGACCGGCTCCGTCTGATGCCGCGCGGCTCGGTCGTGCTGAACTTCGCGCGCGATGGCGTCGTCGACCTCGATGCGGTCATCGAAGCGCTCGACAGCGGCCAGCTCGCGTGCTACGTCACGGATTTTCCGACCGCGCGGCTCAAGGCCCATCCGAAAGCCGTGTGCCTGCCGCACCTCGGCGCGTCGACGCGCGAGGCGGAGGAGAACTGCGCGATCATGGCCGCGGAGAACCTGCGGGAGTTCCTCGAGCACGGCACGATTCGGAACTCGGTGAACTTCCCCGACGCTGTGCTCCCCCGCGACCGGCCGATCCGCTTGGCCGTCCCGCACCTGAACGTGCCGAATATGATCTCGCAGATCTCGGCGTCCGTGTCCGCCGAGAACATCAACATCAACGACATGCTGAACGTCTCGCGGGGCGAGATCGGCTACACGCTCGTCGACCTCGACGGCCCGCCGAGCGACGGCCTCGTCGATCGGATCCGCGGGATCAAGGGCGTGCTGTCGGCGCGGCTCCTGCCGACGTTCGAGGATTAGCGGGAAGCGCTCGATGACTGACCGGCGCGAGGACGATAAAGCGGCGCTCGAGCGGCTGCGCCAGCGCATCGACGAGCTCGACGCGAAGATCCAAGAGCTGATCTCCGAGCGCGCGCGCTGCGCGAAGGAGATCGGCGTCGTCAAGGGGCTCGCGAAGGCCGTCGACTACTATCGTCCGGAGCGCGAGGCGCAGGTGCTGCGCGCCGTGGTAGAGCGCAACGACGGGCCGCTGCGCGACGAGGAGATCGTGCGGGTCTTCCGCGAGCTGATGTCGGCGTGCCTTGCGCTCGAAGAGCCGTTGAAGGTCGCGTATCTCGGGCCGGAAGGCACGTTCACGCAAACGGCGGTCTTCAAGCATTTCGGACATTCGGTCCGCGCCGTATCCGTGCCGACGATCGACGAGGTGTTCCGAGAGGTCGAGTCGGGCGCGGCCGATTTCGGCGTCGCGCCGGTCGAGAACTCGACCGAGGGCACGGTCAACCATACGCTCGACATGTTCCTCACGTCGCCGCTGAAGATCTGCGGCGAGGTCGAGCTTCGGATCCATCAGCACCTGATGGGGAAGATGCGCGAGATGTCGGCGATCAAGCGGATCTGCTCGCATTCGCAATCGCTCGCGCAATGCCGCGGCTGGCTCGCGCAGCATCTGCCGAACGTCGAGCGGATCGCCGTCTCGAGCAATGCGGAGGCTGCGCGCCGGGCGAGGGACGAGGACGGCACCGCGGCGATTGCGGGCGAGTCCGCCGCCGAGGTCTACGGCCTCCACGTGCTCTACGCGAACATCGAGGACGAAGCCGACAACACGACGCGCTTTCTGGTCATCGGTCGTAAGATCTTCCCGCCGAGCGGCGACGACAAGACGTCGCTGCTCGTCTCGGCGAAGGGAACCGAAGGGCCCGGCGTTCTATTCCATCTGCTCGAGCCGCTCGCGCGGCACCGTGTGAATATGACGCGTATCGAATCGAGGCCGTCGCGGCGCAAGAAGTGGGACTACGTCTTCTTCGTCGATGTCGACGGCCACGCGGACGATCCGGCGCTGAAGCAGGCGCTCGCGGAGATCGAGCAGCAGGCGAACCTGTTCCGCGTGCTCGGCGCTTATCCAAAGGCGGTGCTATGAGCACAAACGGAGACAACGCAGCACGGCGCGACTACCGCGCGCTGCCGGTCGGCAGCGTCGGCGGCGAGATCACCGTGCCCGGCGACAAGTCGATTTCACACCGTGCGCTGATGCTCGGCGCGATCGCCGAGGGCGAGACCATCGTCCGAGGGTTCCTCGAGAGCGAGGATTGCGTCGCGACCCGGCGCGCGTTCGAGGCGCTCGGGGTTCGTGTTCGCGACGACGGCGAAGGGGTCCTCAGGGTCTCGGGCGTCGGGCTCGACGGGCTTCAGCCCCCGGCGGACGTGCTCGACCTCGGCAACTCGGGGACTGCGGTGCGCCTGATGACCGGGCTCCTCGCCGCGCAAAGGTTCGATTCGACGTTGACCGGCGACGCGTCGCTGCGGAAGCGTCCGATGGAGCGCGTCGCGGCGCCGTTGCGGGCGATGGGCGCGCGAATCGAGACGCAGGACGGCTGTGCGCCGATCCGGATCACCGGCGGGGCGCAGCTGAAGGGCATCGACTACGCGATGCCGGTCGCGAGCGCGCAGGTCAAGTCCGCGCTGCTGCTCGCAGCGCTCTATGCGTCCGGCACGACGACCGTGCGTGCTCCGGGCCCGAGCCGCGACCATACCGAGCGGATGCTGAAGTCGATGGGCGTCCCGCTCGAGATCTCCGAAGACGGCCTCACGGTCTCGATGGGCGACTCGAGGACCTTGCGAGGTATCGAGATCAATGTCCCGGCGGATTTGTCGTCGGCTGCATTCTTCATCGTTGCCGGCTGCCTCGGCGCGAAGGACGGCCTCCTGATTCGGAACGTCGGTGTGAACCCGTCCCGAACCGGGTTGCTCACGATCCTTTCGGCGATGGGGGCACAGATCGAGATCCGTAATCCGCGCACGGCTGGCGCGGAGCCGGTCGCGGACCTGTATATCGAGCAGGGCGAGCTAAAGGGCATCGACGTGCCACCCGAGCTCGTGCCGCTCGCGATCGACGAGTTTCCGATCTTGTTCATCGCCGCCGCCGGTGCGCGAGGGCCGACGATCGTCCGCGGCGCCGAGGAGCTACGCCACAAGGAGAGCGACCGGATCGCGGCGATGGCGCGCGGGCTCGCCGCCCTTGGCGCTCGGGTCGAGGAGCGCGAGGCCGGCGTGATCATCGAGGGCGGGAAGCTGCACGGCGGGAGCGTCGACAGCCACGGTGACCATCGCGTCGCGATGGCGTTCTCGGTCGCGAGCCTCATCTCGAGCGGGCCGATCGAGATTCGCGATACCGCGGCGGTCGCGACTTCGTTCCCGAATTTCCTCGAGGTGGCCGCCGCTTGCGGACTCTCGGTCACGGAGAGCACCGGAGGCTGACGGATGGCGCCGGCTGCGCCCGTGCCGATCGTCACGGTGGACGGTCCGAGCGGCTCGGGCAAGGGCACGATCAGCCGCGCCCTGGCCCGGAGGCTCGGCTGGCATTTGCTCGACAGCGGCGCTTTGTATCGGGTCACCGCGCTCGCGGCCGAGCGGGCAGGCGTCGATCTCGGCGACGGGGCGGCGGTCGCCCGGATCGCCGCGGGGCTCGATGTCCAATTTTCCGACGGCGGGCAGGAGCGGGTCCTTCTCGGCGGCGAAGACGTCACGGAAGAGCTTCGAACGGAACGATGCGGCGAGGCGGCATCTAAGGTCGCAGCGGCACCGGAGGTCCGGCAGGCGCTCCTCGACCGTCAGCGGGCGTTCGCGGTCCTCCCGGGGCTCGTCGCGGATGGACGCGACATGGGGACCGGTGTTTTCCCCGATGCGCTGCTGAAGATCTTCCTCACGGCGAGCCCGGAGGAGCGTGCGCGGAGACGACATAAGCAGTTGATGGAAAAGGGGATTGATGTTAATCTGAGCGATCTTTCCCGGGAAATCGCCCAGCGGGACGAGCGGGATGCGACGCGACCGGTGGCGCCGTTGGCGCCGGCGGCCGATGCGCGCATCATCGATTCGACGCGCATGAGCGCCGAGGAAGTCACGGAGCGCATCTTGCAATGGCTCCGCGAAGCAGGTGTCATGACGGGATGATCGTTTCTTCGATACGGACGCGCCGAGCAGGACGATAACGGCGCGATTTTTCATTTGGCCGCCGATGCAAGGATGCAGCGGCGTTGAGGTTGCAAACATCACATGAGTGAATCTTTCGCGGAACTTCTGGAGCAGAGCCTAGCTACCACGCAAATCAAGCCCGGCGCGATCCTGATGGGCAAGGTCGTCGACGTGAACAACGACGTCGTGATCGTCAACGCCGGCCTCAAGTCGGAGGCGGTGATCCCGTCGAGCCAGTTTCTGAACGACAAGGGAGAGCTCGAGGTCTCGGTCGGCGACGACGTCGAGGTCGCGCTCGATACGGTCGAGGACGGCTTCGGCGAGACGCGGTTGTCGCGCGAGAAAGCGAAGCGCATGCGCACCTGGGCTCGTCTCGAGAAAGCCTTCGAGGAGGGCAGCATCGTCACCGGCACGATCAGCGGGCGCGTGCGCGGCGGCTTCACCGTCGATATCGATCTCGTGCGTGCGTTCCTTCCCGGCTCGCTCGTCGACGTACGTCCGATCCGCGATCCCGTCGCGCTCGAGGGTCAGGCGCTCGAGTTCAAGGTCATCAAGCTCGATCAGCGGCGCAACAACGTCGTCGTGTCGCGCCGCGCGGTCGTCGAGGAGGAGTACAGTGCCGAGCGCGAGCAGCTGCTCAAGACGCTCGAGGAAGGCGCGGTGCTGAAGGGCATCGTCAAGAACCTGACCGACTACGGTGCGTTCGTCGATCTCGGCGGCATCGACGGCCTGCTGCACATCACCGACATGGCGTGGAAGCGCGTGAAGCATCCGTCGGAGGTCGTGCACGTCGGTCAGGAGCTCGAGGTCAAGGTCCTGAAATTCGACCGCGAGCGCAATCGTGTGTCGCTCGGGCTGAAGCAGCTCGGCGCGGATCCTTGGGAGGATCTCGCCCGCCGCTACCCGCCTGGCACTCGCATCTTCGGCCGCGTGACGAATATCGCGGACTACGGCTGCTTCGTCGAGATCGAGGAGGGCGTCGAGGGTCTGGTCCACGTCTCCGAGATGGACTGGACGAACAAGAACGTGAACCCTCACAAGGTCGTGCAGATCGGCGACGAGGTGGAGGTCATGGTGCTCGACATCGACGAGGACCGCCGCCGCATCTCGTTGGGCCTCAAGCAGTGCAAGCCGAACCCGTGGGCCGAGTTCGCGGAGAACTACAAGAAGGGCGATCGGGTCTCGGGGCAGATCAAGTCGATCACGGACTTCGGCGTGTTCATCGGTCTGCCGGGCGGTATCGACGGTCTCGTGCATCTTTCGGATCTCTCCTGGGACGTTCCTGGAGAAGAGGCCGTCCGCAACTACAAGAAGGGCGAGGAGCTCGAGGCGGTGGTGCTAGCGATCGATCCGGAGCGCGAGCGCATTTCGCTCGGCGTTAAGCAGCTCGACAAGGATCCGCTGTCGCTCTTCATCGCTGAGTTCCCGAAGGGCAGCATCGTCAAGGGCACCGTGCAGGAGGTCGACGCGAAGGGCGCGACGGTTCTGCTCAAGGACGGTGTCGTCGGGCAGCTGCGGGCTTCGGAGATCTCGCGCGACCGCGTCGAGGATGCGCGCACCGTGCTGAAGCCCGGCCAGGAGGTCGAGGCGAAGTTCACCGGCGTGGATCGTAAGAACCGCGTCGTCTCGCTGTCGATCAAGGCCAAGGAGGCCCACGAGGAGGCTCAGGCGATCCAGAACTACAAGACGGATCGGCCGTCCTCGGGCACGACGCTCGGCGATCTCTTGAAGGAGCAGATGTCGGACTAGTCGACTCTTCCTGGTTAGAGGCAGCTAGCTTTGACTTGAGAGGCAGGTCCTTGAGATGACGAAGTCGGAGTTGATCGAGTCCATAGCCCGCAACCAGAAGCACTTACCGGCCAAGGATGTCGAGCTGGCGGTGAAGCACATTCTGGAGCTGATGAGCGAGGCGCTGGCGAGCGGGGAGCGCATCGAGATTCGCGGCTTCGGCAGCTTTTCGCTGCATTACCGGCCGCCGCGGATGGGACGCAACCCGAAGACCGGCGACGCGGTCGCGCTCGCCGGCAAGCACGTGCCGCACTTCAAACCGGGCAAGGACTTGCGGGAACGGGTCAATGCTTCGCGGCATCTGCCCGTGCGTAGCTGACCGGGCTTCGCTGAATCGCGGCCGCGCCGATTGACTCGGCGCGGCCGCGTTCCCTGAGCACGGGGGGAAGCACGACGTGAACGCGCTGCGACGCGCTGCCTTCGCCGCATTGGTTCTCGTCGTCGTTTCGGCGGCCGTTCTCTTCACGTTCAGCAATCCGGGCCGGATCGACATCGACGTCGGGCTCGCGCTGCTCGAAGGCGTGCCGACCTCCGTCGCATTCGCCGCGGTATTCGCGCTCGGATGGCTCTTCGGGATTCTGTCGGCCGCGCTCACGCTGCTCCGAGTCTCCGCCGATCGCCGGCGCTTGAAGCGCGAGCTTCGCGTGACCGAGGCGGAGGCGGCCAATCTCCGTAGTCTGCCGCTGCCCGATGCCGACTGAAGCCACTTTCGTCCTTGCCGCGATCCTGATCGTCTTCGCCGGGCTCGGGTGGGCATACGACCGCTTGAGCCGGGAACGCGACAACGCGCCGCCGCCCGGGATCAGCGCGGACTATTTCCGCGGCCTGAACCTCGTGCTGAACCGCAAGACAGACGAGGCGCTCGAGCTTTTCATCCAGATCGCGAAGGTCGACGACGAGACGCTCGAGACCCACTTCGCGCTCGGGCACTTGTTCCGCCGGCGCGGCGAGGTCGATCGGGCGATACGCGTTCACCAGAACCTGCTCGCGCGTCCGAGCCTGAGCGAGGCGCAGCGCCATCAGGCGCTCTTCGCGCTCGCCGAGGATTATCTCGGCGCGGGGCTGTTCGATCGTGCGGAGACGCTGTTCAGCGAGCTGAAGAACAGCGAGACGCTTGCGCAGCAAGCCCTCGAGAAGCTCGTCGACATCTACGAGCGGGAAAGGGAATGGGGCAAGGCGATCGAGGCGCAGCGCTTGCTCGAACGACGCACCGGAGAGCGTTCGCCGCGCGTGTCGCACTACCACTGCGAGCTGGCCGAGCAGGCGCGGCTCGACGGCGACGTTGACTCGGCTCGCGAGCATCTCCGAGAGGCGGCGGGCACCGAGTCCGGCCGACTGCGCGCCGCGCTGATCGGCGCGGCGATCGCGAAGGCCGCGGGCCGGCACGCCGAAGCGATCAAGCTTTACGAGCGCGTGATCGAGTCCGATCCGCGGTTGATCGCCGAGGTGCTGCCCGATCTGCTCGAAAGCCATGAGCGGGCCGCTCCGGACGGCGTCGACCGCTTTGACGAGTACATCGCCCGACTCGCCGCGAATCAGCCGAAGCTCGAGCGGGATCTCGCCTATGCCGCGATCGTCGGCGAGCTTTCTCAATCGAGAACCCTTGCCCGCTGCATCGAGAGCTTCGTGATGAGCAACGAGATTCTCGCGAGCCTCGTCGATGCAGACGAGCTTCGCACGGCGGATGCGGCAAAGAAGGAGCGCGCAGTCGAGCGGATCGCGGCGGCGCTGCGCCGCCTCGCGCTCTCGAGCGCGCGATACCGCTGCACGAACTGCGGCTACAGCGCCCGCCGTCTGATCTGGCACTGCCCGAGCTGCAAGCAGTGGGAGACGGTGCGCCCGATTCAGGGCGTCAAGCTCGATGCGCTGATACCGTGACGCGCGGCGGCGGCGCGCATCGCGACGAATCTGCACGATCGCCGAAGAATGGCGCGATGCGCTTCCGAAGCGTCGGCTCTACGATGCGGGCCGTCCCATCTACGAGAGGAAGCGTCATGAAACGGATTTCGAAGTCGGCCGTCATGCTTTCCGCGGCATTCCTCGCACCCGCCGTCCTGCTGGCCGGGCCCGTCGACGTGAACTCGGCGGATGCCGAGACGCTCGCGCGGGAACTGAACGGCGTCGGGCCGGCGCTCGCGGAGGCGATCATTCAGGAGCGCGAGCGCAACGGCGCGTTCACGTCGCCGGAGGATCTGAAGCGCGTGAAGGGCGTCGGCGATCGAATCGTCGAGCTGAACCGCGAGAACATCCTCGTCGGCGATTCGCCGTCGAGCTGACGGAAACGACGGCGCGCGGCGCACGGCCGTGCGCCTGCGCGCCCGTCCTTCCGCGCCGCGAGCGGTCGTCGCCGCCCCTATCCCGCGAGGAGCCGTCTCACGCACCCCGGGTTCGCCGCTGACCCGTCGGCCCGCGGCTCCGGTATCATCGTCGGCTGGCGACTAGAAAAAGCGGAGACAATGCATGACCCGCGTGCGCACGGCAGTTTTTCCCGTCGCCGGCAGAGGGACCCGCTTCCTGCCGGCGACCAAGGCGTCTCCTAAGGAGATGCTCCCGATCGTCGATAAGCCGCTGATCCAGTATGCCGTCGAGGAGGCGCTCGCGGCCGGCGTCGAGAAGCTCGTATTCGTCACGGGCGCATCGAAGCGCTCGATCGAGGATCATTTCGATGTCGATCCCGAGCTCGAGCGGACGCTCGCCGAAAGCGGAAAGGAAGATTTGCTCGCGCTCGTGCGGGATATCGTGCCGCCGCACGTGAGCTGCCTCTATGTGCGGCAAGGCGTGCCTCTCGGTCTCGGCCACGCCGTGCTCTGCGCGAGGCCGGCCGTCGGCAACGAGCCGTTCTTCGTGCACCTCGCCGACGATCTGATCTACAGCGAAGTGCCGTGCCTGAAGCAGATGCACGAAGAGTTCCTGCAGCACGGGTGCAGCGTGCTCGGCGTCGAAACCGTGCCGCGAGACCAGACGGGCAGCTATGGCATCGTCGGCGTCACGACGGACGCGGAGGGGCGGCAGCGCATCGAGAAGATCGTCGAGAAACCGCCTCCGGAGCAGGCGCCGTCGACGCTGGCCGTCGTCGGCCGCTACATTCTGACGCCGGCGATCTTCGACAAGCTCGAGGCGACCGGGCAGGGCTCGGGCGGGGAGATCCAGCTGACAGACGGCATCGCGGCGCTCCTCGACGACGAGCCCGTCTACGTCTACCGGTTCAGCGGCACGCGTTACGATTGCGGCAGCAAGATCGGATATTTGCGCGCGACGGTCGAGTACGCGCTGCGGCACCCCGAACTCGGCGAGAACTTCAAGGCCTACCTCGAGTCCGTCTGGGAGCGGTGACGCCTCGATAGGACTCGGCGGCCGGTCACGCTTGCGGGCGTCGTCACGCCGCCCCTGGCGGCTTCAGTGAAGGTCGGGCTTCGGACGCCGCGTCCCTTATACTGTGCGCTCCATTCGTATTGCCAGCGCGGCCCGCGTCGACCGTCGTCGGGCCGTTTGAAATGGGAGATTCCGACTTGAAGAACGTAGCCGTACGTAACATCGACCGCGCTCCGCTCGAGATCGTCGACGCCCTCGCAGAGCTCGGCGTCGCCACCGTTCACGAGGCGCAGGGGCGGACCGGCCTCCTGAGCTCGTACATACGGCCGATCTACTCCGGCGCGCGCATCGCCGGCAATGCGGTCACGGCGCTGGCCCATCCGGGCGACAATTGGATGCTGCATGTCGCGGTCGAGCTCTGCCAGCCGGGCGACATCATCGTCGTCGCGCTGAGCGCGCCTAACGAGGACGGCATGTTCGGTGAGCTGCTCGGCACGTCTTATAAGGCGCGCGGCGTGCGCGGTCTCGTGATCGACGCGGGCTGTCGCGACGTGCGCGAGCTCAAGGAGATTGACTTCCCGGTCTGGAGCAAGGCGATCTCGGCAAAAGGCACCGTGAAGGCCACCGTGGGCTCCGTCAACATTCCCGTCGTGTGCGCCGGCGCGCTCGTGAATCCGGGCGATGTGATCGTCGCCGATGACGACGGCGTCGTCGTCGTGCCGCGCAAGAACGCGGAGGCTGTCCTCGATGCGGCTCGGAGTCGGGTCGCGAAGGAGGAAGAGAAGCGGCAGCGGCTTGCCGCTGGCGAGCTCGGGCTCGACATCTACGGGATGCGCGAGCCGCTCGCGAAGGCCGGCCTGACCTATGTCGACCGGCTGGAGGATCTAGAAGGGTAGCTTCGTTGCGCCGCGCTCCGTTGCGGGGCGCGGCGTCTTCTCGCGTCTCTCGCCCGAGCAAACGCGCCCGGAGCTCTCGAAACGGCCCGGTTCAGGCGCGGCATGCGCTCCTCCCGTTGAAGCATGTCGGCGGTCGTGCCGCTTGCTGCCTGTGCAGTCTGGCCCAGCACCGCCACGCAGGCCACGACGCCTGAGGCCGACTTCGCGCGGCCTCGCAAAGCGTTCTCCGGGCGCGGGAACGCGCGGGGCTATGGATCGCAACCTCGACCCATGTCGGAGTCACAATCTCGGGAGGGCTCGGCGGAACGCCGCACGTGACGGAAAAGTTGGCTCCCCGGGCCGGACTCGAACCAGCGACCAATCGGTTAACAGCCGATCGCTCTACCAACTGAGCTACCGGGGAACCGCGTTCCGAACAGTGGGCAATTCTGCCCCGCGACGACCGGGCAAGTCAAGCCATAGGTTGGTAAAAGCCGCGCTCCGCCAAGCGGTTATAGCGGTTTCTTCACCCGGCTCCTAACGTGACTCGCCGTCCGAGCCGTCGCAAAGCCGCCATTCTCTAGATCGCCGCGCGCGAGGTCAACACGGAGGAACGCGACGCGATGACAACGGTCTATCGGTGCGAGCCGTCCCGCCCGCCGACTTGGGCCCGTCGGCCCGTACCCGCTAATCTTGCCGTTTGACCGAGCGTAACCCGAATGTCCGACAGACCGTTTCAACTCGAGCGCACGTACGAGCCGGCCGGCGACCAGCCCGAGGCGATTCGGGCGCTCGTCGAGGGCATCGAGGCCGGCCTCGCGCGGCAGACGCTGCTCGGCGTCACGGGCTCGGGCAAGACCTACTGCATGGCGAACGTCATCGCCGCAGTGCAGCGGCCGACGCTGATCCTCGCGCACAACAAGACGCTCGCGGCGCAGCTTTACGGCGAGATGCGGGAGTTTTTTCCAGATAACGCCGTCGAGTATTTCGTTTCCTACTACGACTACTATCAGCCCGAGGCCTACGTCCCGTCGAGCGACACGTACATCGAGAAGGACGCGTCGATCAACAGCCACATCGAGCAGATGCGTCTTTCGGCAACGAAGGCGCTGCTCGAGCGGCGCGACGTGATCATCGTCGCCACCGTCTCGGCGATCTACGGCCTCGGCGACCCCGAGGCCTATCACGCGATGGTGCTGCACCTCGTGCGCGGCGCGAGGATCAACCAGCGGGACATGCTGAGGCGGCTCGCGGAGCTGCAGTACACCCGTAATCCGCTCGATCTCGCCCGCGGCACCTACCGCGTGCGCGGCGACGTGATCGATATCTTCCCGGCCGAGTCGGAGCAGGAGGCCGTCCGCGTCGAACTCTTCGACGACGAGATCGAGCAGATCAGCCTGTTCGATCCGTTGACCGGCGCGGTGCTGCGCAAGGTTCCGCGCGTGACGATCTACCCGAAGACCCACTACGTGACGCCGCGGGAGACGCTGCTCGACGCCGTCGAGCAGATTCGGGCCGATCTCGCCGTCCGGCTGAAAGAGCTGCGCGACGCGAACAAGCTCGTCGAGGCGCAGCGGCTCGAGCAGCGCACGCGCTTCGACATGGAGATGATTCTCGAGGTCGGCTACTGCAACGGCATCGAAAACTACTCGCGCTACCTCTCGGGTAGACGGCCAGGCGAGCCGCCCCCGTGTCTGTTCGACTACTTGCCGCCCGATGCGCTGCTGTTCGTCGACGAGAGCCACGTGACGATCCCGCAGCTCGGCGCGATGTACCGCGGTGATCGCTCGAGGAAGGAGACGCTCGTCGAATACGGCTTTCGCCTGCCGTCGGCGCTCGACAACCGTCCGCTGAAGTTCGAGGAGTACGAGGCGATCGCGCCGCAGACGATCTTCGTCTCCGCGACGCCGGGTCCGTACGAGCAGCGGCTTTCGGACCAGATCGTCGAGCAGGTCGTGCGGCCGACCGGCCTCGTCGATCCGGAGGTCGAGGTCCGGCCCGCCGGGATTCAGGTCGACGACGTGCTGTCGGAGATCAACGCGCGGGTCGCCGCCGACGAGCGCGTGCTGATCACGACGCTGACGAAGCGCATGGCCGAGGACCTGA
>CAYMAF010000063.1:0-14746 GCA_964388365.1 uncultured Gammaproteobacteria bacterium
TGAAGCGGTCGACGAGGACGTCCGGCGCGGCGACGAAGAAGTCGTTCTCGCTGAACTGCGCGCCGAATTGCCACGTCCAGACGTCGTTCACGCTGCCCGACAGCGAGCCCGCGAACCGGCGCGTCGTGCTCTCGTAGCGGCTCTCGATCGGCGTGCCGCCCGCGCCGATCAGCCGGCCGATGAACTGCACGTTCGTGCCGAACGGATTATCGGGGTGCGTGACCGCGACGGGCGGAAACTGCGCGAACGGGAACGATGGCGACGTGTTGCTGAACGCCTCGTTGTCCGCGACGTGGAGCTCGAGCCGGCCTTCGAGCCGGTCCGTCATCTGATGCGTCAGCTCGAGATAACCGATGTTGCGCTCCTCGCGCGGCACGAGGCTCCAGAACTCGCCGAAGTCGAACTGGCAGAGGCCGAGCGGGATATCGCCGATCGGCGTGCCCTCGATCACGGCGCCGAAGCTCGGAATGACCTTCGGATCCTGCGCCGCGACCGCCGCGCAGTCGGGATCGGCGAACACCGGCGGCTGCGCGCCGGGCAGCCCCTCGAAGAAATCGGCGATCCCGTTCGAGTTCGAGTCGAACGCCTGCGTCCACACGGCCGCGTAGACGGGATGCCCCGGCAGCGTCGGGATCAGGAACGAGCCCGGATTGCCGGCCTGGCTGAGATCGTCGGCGGTCGTCGACAGGCGCCGGTCGGCCGTCGTCAGCATGTCCCGGTCGAGCCGGCTGAACGCCGCGAGGAAATGCGTCCGGTCGTTGCCGACGCCGTAAAGCAAGCTGATCTCGACGTCGCTCTGATCGTGCCCGGGAATATCCTGATAGCCGACCTCGGCCTCGAAGCCGACGAAGTCGCTGCGGGTCATGAAGTTCACGACGCCGGCGACGGCCTCGGATCCGTAGAGCGCCGTCGCGCCGTCCTTCAGGATCTCGACCCGATCCATCGCGATCAGCGGCGGCAACGACGACGTGTCGACGAAGTTCTCGCCGCGGTCCGTCGCCATCGCGCTTGCGGTTTGACGGCGGCCGTTGATCAGCACGAGCGTCGACGCGACGCCGAGGCCGCGCAGGTTGATGTTCGTCGTGCCGGTCGTGAGGTTCTGCGTGAACGCGTCCGGATTGTTCTGCGAGCCGGTATTGATCGTCAGATCCTCGATCAGCTCGCCGATCTCGTTCGCGCCGGTCGCGACGATCTGGTCGCGGTCGACGACGACGAGCGGCGACGGCGAATCGAACTGCGATGCACGGGGGATATACGTGCCCGTGACGACCACTTCCTCGATCGGCGGCTCTTGTTGTCCGCTCGCGGCATGAGGCAATGCCGCCGCGACCGCCGCGGCGAGGACAGAGGAGACGACCTTTCGCTCGATCATCGCAACTCCCTTTCCTTGGCTGCCGATGTTGAACACTCAGCCCGACTTGCGGCGCGGTTACAACTACGTAATGCCGTAGTGCGCCGCATCGATGAGTGTACTTGCAACACCTGCCGGTTACCTCTCCCGAAAAGCGGCGCCGGGCATCGATTACAATGCTCGGCGAGCCTTTGGGCCGGAGAACCCCGTGAAGATCGCAGTGCTGTTCGGCGGAGAGAGCATGGAGCGCGACGTCTCCGTCGCGAGCGCGGCCCAGGTGGTCCGCGCCCTTCGGGCGCGCGGTCACGAGGTGCTCGCCGTCGACGCCGAGCGAGGCGTCCTCGCACCGGCCGAGGAGGCGGCGCTCCTGACCGGACGCGTCGATCGCGTCCCGCCGCCGCCGGCCGAGCGGCAGCCCGGGGTTCCGGCCGTCGTCGGCAAGGCCGACCTGCGAGACGTCGATCTCGTGTTCCTCGCGATGCACGGCGGCACCGGCGAGGACGGCACCGTGCAGGCCGTGCTCGACCTCGCCGGCATCGTGTATACCGGATCGGGCCGGATCGGCAGTGCGCTCGGCATGGACAAGGACGTCGCGAAGCGGCTCTTTCTCGCGGCCGGCGTCCCGACGCCCGAATGGCTGATGGCGCCGGCCGGGATCGACGAGGTCGAGGCGAAGCTCGGCTTCCCGGTGATCGTCAAGCCGAACAGCCAGGGCTCGACGGTCGGGCTCTCGCTCGTCGAGCGGCCCGAGGACCTCGACGCCGCGGTCGAAGCGGCCGGACGTTTCGGCGAGGTGATGATCGAGCGCTATATCGCCGGGCGCGAGCTCACGGTCGGGGTCCTCGACGACGAGCCGCTCGCCGTTGGCGAGATCGTTCCGAAGGAGGGGCCGATCTTCGACTATGCGTCGAAGTATCAGGCCGGCGGTGCCGCCGAGATCTTCCCGGCCGATATTCCCGACGACGTCGCGTGCCGGGTCCAGGCGCTCGGCCTCGCCGCGCATCGGGCGTTGAAGCTCGAATGCTATAGCCGCGCGGATTTTCGGATGGACGCGAACGGCGGTCTTTGGTGCCTCGAGGTGAACACGCTGCCGGGCCTGACGTCCGGCAGTCTCCTGCCGCGCTCGGCCGCGGCCGTCGGCATCTCGTTCGAGGAGCTTTGCGAGCGAATTTGCGCGGCGGCGCTCAGGAAGCGCGGCGCGAAGCGGGGATGAGCGCGCCGATCCCGACCGCGGCCCAGCCAGCCGCGAACGAGATCCCGCCGAGCGGCGCGACGCGAGTCGCACCGCCGACGCCGAGCAGGTACGACGCATAGATTCCGCCGCAGAAGAGCAGCGTGCCGGCGATGAAGAGCCCACCGGCCGCCGCGCTCCAGCGCGGCGCGAGATGCGAGGACAGCAGCGGGACCGCGAGGAGCGCGAGCCCGTGATAGAACTGAAACTGCACCGCCGTGCGCACCGCGTCGACGGTTCCGGCCGGCGCGGCGCGCATGCCGTGGCTCGCGTAGGCGCCGATCAGCGTCGCCGCGAGCAGCGAGGCCGCGGCGAAGCCCACGAGCAATTTTCCGCGCGAGGCCATGTATCATTTCCCTTTCAGGTTGTCGACGAGCATGAAGGATCGTTGCCGATGAAGCTTTATCATTGCAAGGGTAGCCGTTCCACTCGGGTCTTGTGGCTATTGGAGGAGCTCGGCCTCGATTACGAGCTCGAGGTGCTGCCGTTCGATCCGAAAGCGCTCCAGTCCGCGGACTTTCTGCAGCTTCACCCGTTCGGGAAGGTGCCCGTGCTCGTCGACGACACCGTGACGCTGTTCGACTCGGTCGCGATCATTCAATACCTGCTCGTGCACTACGACGACGGTAATCGCTTCCATCCGACGCACGAATCGCGGCACTACGGCGAGTTCCTGTCGTGGCTGCACTTCGGCGAGTCGACGTTGATGCATCCCGTCTCGCAGATTGCGCAACACCTGTTCCTGCTGCCGGAGGCCGAGCGGAGCAAGGAACGGCTCGACGAGGGAAAGCGTGTCTTCCGGCACTACGCGAACGTCCTCGAGGAGAAGCTGACGGGCAAGGAGTACCTCGTCGACGACAAGTTCTCGGCGGCGGATATCGTCGTCGGCTATACCGTCAACGCCGCGGAGCAGCTCGGCGCGCTGCCGGACGAGTGCAAGGCCCTGCGCGCGTACGTCGAGCGTCTGAGGCAGCGTCCGGCGTTCCAGAAGGCTCTCTCGACATGATTGCGGCCGGCGAGCGGGATCGCGTATGACGTCGGTCTCCGCTCGCCGGGCGCGCCACGAAGAGGCCAGCCCGGCGGCGCCTTACCGTGCGAGCGTGGACGAGGTGCTCGCCGCGCTCGGCTCGAATCCCGAGACCGGGCTGACGGCCTCGGAGGCGCGGCAGCGCCTCGCACGCTACGGTCCGAACCGCATCCAGGAAGCCCGTACGAAGCCCGCGTGGAGGCGTTTCCTCGAGCAGTTCACGGACGTGCTCGTGCTGCTCCTGATCGCCGCCGCGGCGATATCGGCTTTCTTGTGGGTCGTCGAGCGCGACAGCGCGCTGCCGTACGAGGCGATCGCGATTTTCGCGATCGTGCTGCTGAACGCGCTGATCGGCTTCTTCGAGGAGTCGCGCGCCGAGAAGGCCGTGGCCGCGCTGCGCAGGATGGCCGCGGCGACGGCGCGGGTCGTGCGCGACGGCGAGCTGCGCACCGTCCCGGCCGAGGAGATCGTCCCCGGCGACGTCATCGCGATCGAGGAGGGCGACGCGATACCGGCCGACGCGCGGCTGATCGCCGCGACCGCGCTCAGTGTCTCCGAGGCGGCGCTGACCGGCGAGAGCGTTCCGGTCTCGAAGGAGACCGCGCCGCTCGAGATCGACGCGGCGCTCGCCGACCGCCGGAACATGGTCTTCAACGGCACGGTCGCGACGTATGGCCGCGGGCGTGCGGTCGTCACCGCGACCGGCATGCAGACCGAGATCGGCCGCATCGCCGGCATGCTCGAGGCGGCGCCTGACGAGACGACGCCGCTGCAGCGCGAGCTCGACCGCGTCGGCAAGCTGCTCGGCGCGGTCGTCGTCGCGATCGCGGTCGTGATGATCGCGACGATCCTCGTCGCGATGGAGGTCGACGGTCTCTCGGCGCTGTTCGACGTGCTGATCCTCGGCGTCGCGCTCGCGGTCGCCGCGGTGCCGGAAGGCCTGCCGGCCGTCGTGACCGCGGTGCTGTCGATAGGCGTTCAGCGGATGGCGCGGCGGAACGCGATCGTGCGTCATCTCGCAGCCGTCGAGACGCTCGGCTCGGCCGACGTCATCGCGTCCGACAAGACCGGCACGCTGACTCGCAACGAGATGACCGTACGGGCGCTCGTCACGGCGAGCGGACGCGCGGAGCTCGACGGCATCGGCTACGCCCCGGTCGGCGCGGTCGCCGACGCCGCCGGCGCGCCGCTCGCGGGCGCGCTGCGCGAAGAGGCCGAGCTTGCGTTGACGATCGGCGAGCGGGCGAACAACGCCGTGCTGCGCAAGGACGGCGACCGCTGGTCGATCGAAGGCGATCCGACCGAAGGCGCGCTCGTCGTTGCGGCGCGCAAGGCCGGGCTCGACGCCGCGACGCTCGACGCTCGTTTCCCGCGGATCGCCGAGATCCCGTTCTCGTCCGAGCGCAAGCTCATGACGACCGTGCATGCCGATGCCGAGCGCGGCGATCGCGTCCTCGTGATGACGAAGGGCGCGCCGGACGTGCTGCTCGCACGCTGCACGGCCGAGCTCGTCGGCGGCGAGCCGAGGCCGCTCGACGACGCGCGCCGCGCCGAGATCGAAGCCGCGAACGACGCGCTCGCCGGCGAGGCGCTACGGACGCTCGGGCTCGCGTTCAAGCCGTTGCCGAGAGCGGGCTTCGATCCCGCGCACGTTGCCGACGACGTCGAGCGCGAGCTCGTCTTCGTCGGGCTCGTCGGCATGATCGATCCGCCGCGCGCCGAGGCGAAGGAAGCCGTGGCGCTCGCGGCCTTGGCCGGCATCCGCTCGATGATGATCACCGGCGACCATCCCCGCACGGCCGCGGTGATCGCCGAGGAGCTCGGCATGGCCGGCAACGGCCGCGTCATCGCGGGCGCCGAGCTCGAGCGTATGCCGGACGAGGCGCTCGACGAGGCCGTCAAGGACGTCTCGGTCTACGCGCGAGTCGATCCGATCCACAAGCTGCGGATCGTCGCCGCGCTGCAGCGCCACGGAATGATCGTCGCGATGACCGGCGACGGCGTGAACGACGCGCCGGCGCTGAAGGCGGCCGATATCGGCGTCGCGATGGGTATCACGGGCACGGACGTCTCGAAGCAGGCCGGCGACATCGTGCTCGCGGACGACAATTTCGCGACGATCGTCGCCGCCGTTCAGGAAGGTCGGGCGATCTTCTCGAATATCCGCAAGTTCTTGCGATACCTGCTTTCATCGAATATCGGCGAGGTGCTGACGATGTTCGCCGGCGTGCTGCTCGCCGGCGCGATCGGGCTGACGGAGATCGAAGCGGATACGAGCCTCGTGCTGCCGCTGCTCGCGACGCAGATACTCTGGATCAATCTCGTCACCGACGGTGCGCCGGCGCTCGCGCTCGGCCTCGATCCCGCGTCGCCGCATACGATGCTGCGTCCGCCGCGGCCCCCCGGCGAAGGCGTGATCACGTGGCGAATGTGGCGCGGCATCCTGTTCGTCGGCGCAGTATTCGCCGTCGGGACGCTCCTCGTGCTCGACATGAGCTTGCCGGGCGGCTTCATCGAAGGCAGCGGTGATCTCGGCTACGGCCAAACGATGGCGTTCAACACGCTCGTGCTGTTCAACCTGTTCAACGTATTCAATGCGCGTTCGGACGAGCGGAGCGCGTTCGCGGATCTGTTCACGAACGCGTGGCTGTGGGCGGCGGTGACGCTGTCGTTACTGTTGCAGATCGCCGTTATCTACGTGCCGTTCCTGCAGCGGGCGTTTTCGACCGTGCCGCTGGCGCCGATGGACTGGCTGATCTGCGCGGCGGTCGCGAGCTCGGTGTTGTGGGCGAGGGAGAGCGTGAAGCTCTTTGGGCGTGCGAGGAAGTCGCCGCCGGAGGCCGCTGCACGCTGAGCGAAACGCTCGACGCCATGCGATCGACCAGACCGCCGAGCGCTTCCGAGCAGGGGCACGTTCCGTCCGTCCGCGCTGTTCTTCGCTCGTCGCCCTGTCGGCTAGACCGTATGTTCTCGTAGACGAGCCGATATCGAGCTGCTGATCGATGGCTCGGCTATTTAACTTACTGCCGGGCGCAACGAACTTCCGTTGTGTGAACTATGCCGCAGTTTGGAGTCGTGCTCGACCGATAGCATTTCTAGTTATCCGTCGCCTGCCGTGCGTCGGTTCTTCAAACGAGATAGTCGCGGGGTTTCGTTAGACCCCGAGAGCGGTTTTTCTTGGCGTAAGGACGGGGGCGAGAAGGTGCCGAGAATCACTCGTATTGCCAGCGGTTTGCTGTTCCCTATGCTGCCTGCGGCCGTGCTCGCGCAGGCCGAGCTCGTGGCCGATATCAATACGGTTGGCGGCGGCTCCGATCCGGGGAGTTTCGTCAGGGTCGGCTCCAGCGTCTTCTTCGTCGCGGATGACGGCATCCACGGTAAGGAACTATGGATGGTGACCGACGGGCGCCCAAGCTCGTCAAGGATATCAAGCCCGGTTCGGAATCGAGCGGGCCTTCCGGGTTGTTCGTGGCCGGCACCGAGGTCTTCTTCAGCGCTTCGACGGCGGAGCACGGCCGCGAGCTTTGGAAGAGCGACGGCACGGAAGCGGGCACCGTGCTCGTCGCGGATATCCGGCCCGGCCCGGACAGCAGTGAGCCGGCCGCGCTGACTCTTTATGGCGGCCAGTTGTACTTTTCCGCTCAGACGGCCGAGCATGGCCGCGAGCTTTGGAAGAGCGACGGCACTGAAGCGGGCACGATGCTCGTTGCGGACATCGAGCCGGGGCCGCTGGGGTCGAGCGTGCAGAGCTTGAGGGTCGTGCCCGACGGTACCGGGGGCTCGCTGCTCGCGTTCACCGCTTATACCGCGGACTCCGGGCGAGAGCCATGGATGAGCCGCGGCACGGCGGACACGACGGAGAGGGTCGCCGATCTGAATCCCGGCGTGGGCTCGAGCGATCCGACGCCGTTCGCCGTCGTCGAAGGGCTCGGCGTCTTCTTTGCCGCAAGCGACGGCACCGCAGCGAAACTGTGGCGGTTCGATCCCTCCGCCGGGCCGCCGACGCCGATAGACGTGCCGAACGCCCTCTCCCTTTCCGCTCTGACGCCGTTCGACGGCAAGCTCTATTTTCGCGCGAACACTACGAATCTGGGCAACGAGCTAGGCGTCTACGACGGAACGCCCCTGACGCCTCGCGTGATCGATCTCGAGGTCGGCGCGGAGAGCTCGACGCCGACCGGCCTCGTCGCCGGCGAGCACTCGCTGTTCTTTCTCGCGACGGTCGCCGAGCGGGGGGATCTCAACACGGATACTGCCGATTCCTCGCCCGCGTACTTCGTCGAGTTTAACGGCGAGGTGTATTTCAGCGCGGACGACGGGGTGCACGGTGTTGAGCTTTGGGCATTCGACGGTGAGAACATTCGTCTCGTCAAGGACATCAATCCGGGTATCGCGGACGGAGCTCCGTCCCAACTCACGGTCGTCGGAGACACGTTGTTTTTCATTGCCAACGACGGGGTGCACCACCGCGAGCTTTGGAAGAGCGACGGCACGGAGGCCGGCACGGTCCTCGTCAAGGACATCGCGGCCGGGAGCACAACCTCTTCAATCGAGGAGCTGTTCGCGTACGGAGACAAGCTGCTGTTCATGGCGAACGACTGGACGCACGGCCACGAGCTCTGGATCAGCGACGGCACGGCGGCGGGCACGTCGATGGTGCGCGACATCAACGAAGGAGGCGGGAGCAGCTCGCCTCGGTCGTTCGTCGAACTCGACGGCATCGCCTATTTCGTCGCGAGCGACGGATTCGGCAGCACGTACGGCCGCGAGATCTGGGAGGCACTGCCGCGGGCACGACGATAGCGGTCGATCTCGTGCCCGGGCCGGGCCATTCGCGGCCCAGCGATCTGGTTGTTGCGGATGGCGAGCTCTACTTCGTTTACGAGACCGAAGACGGCGACTCGCGCTTCGCACGCAGCGATGGCACCCCGGCGGGCACGCACGTGATTGCGGATATCGACCCGTCGTCGACGGACGATCGCATCCAAGGTCTCACGTGGCTCCCGGAGCTCGACTTGTTCGCCTTCGTGGGCCGAACGCCAGCGGCCGGCAACGAGCTGTGGGTCTCCGACGGCACGGCCGCCGGCACGAGGATGGTGGCCGATATCAATCCAGGCCCTGACGACAGCCGCCCCGAGCTGTGGCTCGCGCATGACGGGGCACTGTACTTCGGAGCGTACGATCCCGTGCACGGTTACGAGCTGCGCCGCTATACGCCTGGAGGGACGGCGGCGGAGCTCGTCGTGGATCTCACGCCGGGACCCGAATCGGGCGGCCCGCTCGCGATGACCTCGTTCGCCGGGCAGCTCATCCTGTCGATGACCGACGACGGCGCCGACATCGAGCTGTGGCGAAGCGACGGCACGGCGGCGGGCACAGAGCTGCTGCAGGATATCAATACGCGGCCGCAGACGGGCTCGTTGCCCAGCCACTTCTTCGTCACGGGCGATCTGCTGCTGTTCGTCGCGGACGGCGGCGGGACCGGACGGGAGCTGTGGAAGCTGACGAAAGCCGCGGTATCCGACACGCCGGGAGACGATTCCGGCGACCCGGGCGACGATCCCGGTAGCGGCCCGGGAAGCGACGACGATGACGGCGGCTCGAGCGGGGGCGACGACAGCGGACCTCCGCCCCCGAGCGGCGGCAGCGCTCCGGCGCCGAGCGGAGGTGGCGGCGGAGGCGCGTTCGGCGGGCTCGGGATTGCGGCGCTGATCGTGATCGCGGGCACGCGCAGGTTCGCCGGCTCGAAACCTCGAGTCGGGCGCCGGTGATGCGGTCCGGCCGTTAGAAAGGCACAGCCGGCGGCCGAGCGGCCGCCGGCGCGTGGTGCCGCCTCGCGGCCGCCGGGGGGGACCGGCGGCGCGAGCGGCGAGGGCGGCACGGTCGGTCGGCGCGCCGCCCTCATGCCTAGGCCGCTACGCGGGATACTGATCCTCGCGTACCCACCAGCCGTGCACCTGCGGCGAGGCCTGCACCGGCAGCTTCACCGTCGCGATCGGCCCCTCGTCGATGTGCTCGGCATCGAAGATCACGAGATCCGAGCGCAGGTTCTGATCGAGATGCCAGACGACGCCGAGCAGATAGCCCTCGCCTTCTCTCGAATCCGGACGCTTCGGTGCGAAGACAGGCTCGCCGAGGCCGACGCTCGTGCCGAAATTCCACAGCTTGAAGGTCCGGGTCTGGTTGTCGACTCGCGCGTAGCAGGCGCCGGCGCGCGTGCGATCGGAGACGCTCGGGTCGGGCGACGCCATATACCCGTAGCGATACGGCATCGTGTTGTAGCGATCGTCCTGCCTCGGCAGCGGCGCGATCAGCGGATACATCTTCTCGATGCCGTAGCCCTTGTTCGGGCCGTTGAGGTTCGCCGTCAGCCGATGGATATAGCTCGTCGCGCCGGCGTAGTTCGGCGGTGAGCCGTCCTGGTTCGGCACGAACGGGAACGGGCTCGCCTCGGTGATCTCGGTATCGAAATAGAGCTTTCCGCCGTCCTCGAACGCGCCCATCGTGTGCGTGCCGCTGCGCGTCGGGCCTTCGATCCAACGGAGGTCTTTGCCGTCGCCGTAGCGGCGCATGATGCCGAGATAGGTCCTCTTCGTCTTGTCCCACGACCAGTGAATGCCGCCGCGCTTCATTTGCTCGTGATCGATCGCGATCGGAATCACGAAGAACGCGATGTGGTTCTCGGTGACCGCGAAATCGTGCAGCAGGCCGACGTACGGGACCTTGATCTTCGTCTCCCAGACCTTCTTCCCTTGCTGATCGATCTCGAAGACCGCCACGACGTCGCTGCCGAAGCCCTCGGCCTCGTAGCCGAACGCGACGATGTTGCCGGTCGTCGAGCAAATCTTTGGATGCGCAGTGAACGGCCGCTCGCGCGGCAGCTCGCCGTCGAACGTGAAAACCGGATCGACCGTCTCGAGCGTATTGAGATCCATCGCGCACGGCGGGCTGTCCTCCTTCAGCGCGAGAATCATGTCCTTGAAGTTCAGCACGTGCGTGTTCGCCGTGCTCCGGCTCAAGCCCTTGACACTCGGGTCGTCGAGCGACGGGTTGCGATACATCGGGAACAGGCTGCGCCGCGCCTCGTCCTGCGCGACGTACCGCTCCGTCTTCGCGTAACGCGTACGGTAATCGACGCGCCCGTTCTTGATTCGGAACATCCGGACGTGGCCCTCGCCGTCGAACACGATATTGCCGGGAGCGAGCGGGTACTGCGGATCGGGGCCGGTCGCGTAAAAGCCGCCGTTCAGACCGTCCGGGATCCGGCCTTCGATCTCGCAGTCGCGGACATCGATCTCGGCGCGAAGGGGGGCGTAGTTCGCGCCGCCTCCCGGTCTTGCTCGACGCGGCGGCTCGCTCGACTCGGACTGCGCGCGAGCGGCCCGCGGCGAGCTGCCAGCCGCGATCACCGCGGCGCCCAGAGCCGCGCCCAGGAATACACGGCGATCGACGCCGTCCATCTCATCGCTCATCGGTTTCTCCCTCCGAACTCGGATCGTCAGCGCCGGCCGCCGGCGCTCGCCCTATCAGGCCCCGGCGGACGGTAGCAATCGGCCGGCGAACGCGGCAATTGCCGTATATACGTATGCTTTCGCGGACGCCGCGCAGGTCGTCGCCGCGGCGACCGCGAGTAGATACACATTCGACGGCCGGGTTGTCTATGCTCTAACGTATCGGTACCACTCGATCAGCCGAGCTCGAATGATTGATACGTTGAGAATCTTGCCCCCAGCCGTCGTTCTCGCCGCGGTCTTGGCGGGATGCAGCAGCGGCGGCGAGGGCGGGGACGCCGTCGAGGCGGCGACGCCGGCCGAAGAGCCGCCGCGCGCACCGAGCCGGACCGAAGCCGCCGTGATCGACGCGTCGGTCGGATTCGGCCTCGAGCTCGTCGCCCGGACCGTTGCGGCGGACCCTCGGGCGAATATCGTGCTGTCTCCGCTGAGCGCGTCGATGGCGCTCGGGATGGCGCTGAACGGCGCCGACGGGGCGTTATTCGACGCGATGCGCGAGACGCTCGGATTCGGAACGCTTTCGCGAGACGAGCTCAACGCTGCGTATCGCGAGCTGTTGGATTCCCTTGCCGGACTCGATCCCGACGTTCGGCTCGAGATCGCCAACGCGGTCTGGGCCGACGACGACGTGCCGTTCCACGACGCGTTCCTGCAGGCGGTCACGGCAGCGTTCGACGCGCGCGCGGAATCGTCGGATTTCGCCGATCCGGCGACCGTCGCCGCGATCAACGAGTGGGTCGAGCAGCAAACGGAGGGACGGATCGACGGCATCGTCGATACGCTCGATCCGTCGCTCGTGATGCTGCTCCTGAATGCGGTCTATTTCGACGGCGCTTGGACGACGTCGTTCGACGCGGAGCAGACTCGGCGCGAGGCGTTTCAGCGGGAGGACGGCTCGTCGGTCGACGTCGAGATGATGTCGCTGCGGAACGTCGAGGTGCTTCGCGCGAACGGCGATTCGTACTCGGCCGTCGAGTTGCCGTACGGTGCGGGCGCGTTCGCGATGCTCGTCGTCGTGCCGCATCCGGGTGTCGGTGCGCGCGAGTGGCTCGCGGGCCTCGATGCCGATCGATGGGCGGACGTGGTCGAAGGGCTCGAAACGAGCCGGCTCGATCTTTTGTCGATGCCCAAGTTCACTTTGACGTTCGACGCGTATCTGAACGATGCGCTGATCGCGATGGGGATGGAGCCGGCGTTCGTTCCCGGCGCCGATTTCACGCGCCTGTCGCCGCTCGGGCAGCAGATGTGCATCGATTTCGTGCGCCAGAAGGCGCGGATCGAGGTCGACGAGCAGGGCACGCGCGCCGCGGCGGCGACCTCGGTCGGGATCGGCCTCGTCTCGTTCAACGGATTCGTCGTCGATCGCCCGTTCGTCTTCGCGATTCGCGAGCGCCGCTCCGGGGCGATTCTTTTTGTCGGGCTCGTCGGCGATCCGACGGCCGAGAATGAGGAGCCGCCGCCGCTCGTGAGCGGATGCACGGGAGCGGTGTTGTCGGCCGATTCCAGCCGATAATCTCCAAGATCTGGTCTCGTCTGCGCAGTATCTGAGCGGCGATGCGCCGTGCCCGCCGCTTCGCTTCGTCGTGATCCCTTCTCAGGCTACGGCTTGCGAGTTCCTTCGTGTCCGTTCCTGAAGTGGAACAGATCATGCACGCAAGAGTATTTGGAGGCCGGGCCTAACACCGACGCCGTAGAAACTTGGCTCGGCCGATGACTGTGAGCACCCGAGCCGCGCGGCCTCGGGCCGATGCAAAGTCTTAGCCACAGTGACGCCGATTCGATGCAGACGGGATTGACGGCCGGCAACGAGCACGAGCAGCGCACGCTTCGGCGTCCGCTGGGGGGGTTATCGTCGGCCGTGCGGCGGCAGCCTCACCAGGAGGCGATCGCCGGTTCTCGGTCGCCGACGCTCGTCTGGGCCGTGATCTTGGTCGTGCTCTCCGGGCTCGCCTACGTCCCGTTCGTCTATCGCGACGCGTTCGGAGAGTGGGACAGCTATCGGGTCGCCGCGGGCGTGCTCGAGGCCGTGCGGGACGACGCGAGCGTTGGAGAATCCGGGATCCGCAACAACAGCGTGTCCTACGCGTACTCGTTCCTGTTGCTCGCGTTCGGCGATGCGGTCCGGCGCGATCCGACCTCGCTGTACCCGATCATGAACTACGTGAACGTCATCGCCGCAACGCTCGCGACCCTGCCGTTCCTCGTCGTGATGCGGCGCTATTTCGGGCTCACGGCGGCCGTCGGTGCGACGTTGACGCTGATCGTCGTTCCCGTCTGGTGGAACCTCGCGCTTTACGCGCACCCGATGATGCCCGCTGCGCTCGTCTTTCTGTGCGCGCTCGCGGCGGTCGGCCTCAGGGATCGTTTCGTTCGGGCAACGGGCAGCTCGGCGGCGGGCATTGCAGTCGACGCCGCGGTCGTCGGCCTGCTCGCGCTGACGCTGATGTTCCGGCTCGATGCCGTGCTGCTCTTCCCGATGCTGACCGCATGCTTGCGGCTCGAAGGCCGATCCTGGCTGCGATCGTTCGCCGAGTCGATCGGCTGGGCCGTGCTCGCGCTCGCGATCTTCATCGGGGTGCGGCAGGCCATCTTCCCCGCGGGCGGGGCGCTCGGGAACGTGCTCGGCTCGCTCGAGAGGTGGCACGACCCTGCACGCCTCTTACCGAATCTGGTGCGCGGCACGACGATCTTCGTGCTCGCGTGCCATCCGCTGTTCGTCGCTCTTTTCGGCGTCGGCGCGGTGCTGCTGGTCAGGAGACGCGCGTGGGACGCGCTGTTCTTCCTCGTGCCGACGATCGCGATCAATTACCTGTTCTGGCTGCCGAACCCGTCGCCGAGCCGACACTTCATGTATGTCGCGCCGGTCCTCGCAGCAGGCGTCGGCGTCGCCGTCGCAATGCTCGTCCGCGGCTCGGCGACCGTATGGGGCGCGCGCATCGCCGCGGTCGGTGTCGCCGCAAGCCTTGTGCCGGCGAGCCTGCTGCTCGCGGAGGCCTACTTCCCTTTGCTGCAACGTGCCTATCCATGGAAGTACGGCGTCCAAGACTATTCGGCACGCGCGCCGATCCGCGCGATCACGGCCAATAAGGCTCGCACCGAGGAATATTTTCGTAGCGCGAGCCGGATCGGCGAAACGCTGGCCGGCTTATCCGCTTCCGATCGGCCGTACCTCGTGATCGTCGATCCGCGTCCCGTTCAGGTCGAGCTTCTCATGCACGCGCCGGAAAGCGAGTCTCGGCTGCGTCTCGAGGAGGAGCTCGGGCGGAGCAGGGAGTTTCCGGTCGTGAGGACTCGGCGCAACGAATTTCACTTGCTCGATATCGAGGACGACTTGCCGCTGCGCGTGCTCGAGATCGAGGGCGATTTCTCGCGCTATACCGTCATCGTCGATGAAGGTAACCCTTCCGTCGCGCACGTCGTCTCCGAGTACGACGAGCGGACACGTGCGGCATTGAATATCCGGCCGTTCGTCGTCACGGCGGATCGGTGATCGAGCGTGCATCGCCGGCGTTCTCCGAAGCTTCGACGTGCATGCCCCGGCCGACGTTTCCGCGGAGGGGGCGGACCGCGAGAGTGGTGGGCCCGGTAGGACTCGAACCTACGACCAAGGGATTCACTCGCTCCGC
>CAYMAF010000064.1:0-14618 GCA_964388365.1 uncultured Gammaproteobacteria bacterium
TGCAGAAGCGCTTCACGATCTCGCTCGCGGGCTCGACCTCGTCGAGCGGAATCGCTGGACCTGCGACGCCCGGCTCGAAGTCGAGCAGGCCGCGCAGCGTGCACGTCTCGCGCGCCGCCTTGTTCACGTGCTCGGCGAAGTCGCGGTAGGCGTCGGGGCTGTTGCGGCGAGCCGCGACCTGCAGCGAGAAGATCGCCTGCGGATCCCATGCGTGCCGTTCGCCGGCGCTGCGCCAGTGGAACTCGCCGGGATTCGGCAGGCTCGGCAGCCGGTCCTCTTCGCGGCGCGGATAGCCGAGCGCATGACGGCGCAGCGCCTCTTGCTCGAGCACGTCGAAGCCGACGCCCTTCAAGCGGCTCACGGTGCCCGCGAAGCAGCGGTCGATCACCTCGTCGTCGAGCCCGAGCGCCTCGAAGATCTGCGCGCCCTTGTACGACTGCAACGTCGAGATGCCCATCTTCGCCATGACCTTGAGCATGCCCTTCGCGACGCCCTTGCGGTACGCGGCGACGAGCCCGGTATCGGCGTCGACGAGACCGTCCTCGCGTGCCTTCCACAGCGCCTCGAACGCGAGGTACGGATTGATGCCGTCGGCGCCGTAGCCGACGAGCAGGCAATGGTGGTGCACCTCGCGGGCCTCGCCGGTCTCGACGAGGATGCCGATGCGCGTGCGCTTCGCGCGCGCGACGAGGTGATGGTGCACGGCGCCGCACGCGAGCAGCGCGCTGACCGCGACGCGGTCCGGTCCGACGGCGCGATCGGACAGCACGACGAGGCTGTAGCCCTCGTCGATCGCGCGCTCGGCGGCGGCGCAGATCCGGTCGAGGGCGCGCACGAGCGCGCCCGGCGCGTCGTCGCGCGGGTACGTGATGTCGATCGTCGCCGTGCGCCAGCCGCGATGGTCGAGCGACTTCAGCGACTGCATCTCCTCGTTCGTCAGGATCGGATGCCTGAGCCTCAAGCGATGCGCCTGGGTCGGGCTCGTCTCGAGGAGATTCCCCTCGGGGCCGATGTAGCACTCGAGGGACATGATGATCTCTTCGCGGATCGAGTCGATCGGCGGGTTCGTGACCTGCGCGAAGAGCTGCTTGAAGTAGTCGTACGGGAGCCGCGGCTGGTCCGAGAGGCACGCGAGCGCGCTGTCGTTGCCCATCGAGCCGACCGGATCGCGCAGCTCCTTGACGAGCGGCAGCAGCATGAACTGCATCGTCTCGGTCGTATAGCCGAACGCTTGCATCCGCGGGATCAGCGTCTCCGGCTCGTACCGCCGTTCGCCGCCCTCGGCGACGACGTCGCGCAGCGAGATGCGCTGCGACTCGAGCCATTCGCCGTACGGACGTCGATTCGCGAAGTCGTCCTTCAGCTCCTCGTCCGGGACGAGCCGTCCCTGCTCGAAGTCGATCAGGAACATTCGGCCGGGCTCGAGCCTGCCCTTGGCCTTGACGTTCGCGGGATCGACCGGCACGACGCCGACCTCGCTCGCCATGATCACGCGGTCATCGAACGTGACGTAGTAACGGCTCGGCCGCAGCCCGTTCCGATCGAGCACCGCGCCGATGTACTTGCCGTCGGTGAACGCGATCGACGCCGGTCCGTCCCACGGTTCCATGATGCACGAATGAAACTCGTAGAACGCCTTCTTGTTGTCCGGCATCAGGTCGTTCTTCTGCCACGCTTCGGGCACCATCATCATCACGGCTTCCTGAAGTGTGCGGCCGCTCATCAGCAGGAACTCAAGCACGTTGTCGAACATGCCGGAGTCCGAGCCGTCCGGCTCGACGATCGGGAACAGCTCCTCGATACGGTCGCCGAACAGCTCCGACTTCGCGATGCCCTCGCGCGCGCGCATCCAGTTCACGTTGCCGCGGACGGTGTTGATCTCCCCGTTGTGCGACATGAAGCGGTTCGGCTGCGCGCGGTCCCAGCTCGGAAACGTGTTCGTCGAGAAGCGCGAGTGCACCATCGCGAGATGCGACGTGTAGTCGGGATCCGCGAGATCCGGATAGAAGGTCATGAGCTGCCCGGGCGTCAGCATGCCCTTGTAGATCATCACCTTCGTCGACAGGCTGCAGACGTAGAACAAGTGCCGCTGCGAGAGACGCTCGTCGCCGCGCAGGACGCGGCTCGCGCGCTTGCGGATCATGTAGAGCTTGCGCTCGAACGCGTCGCCCTCGAGGCCGTCGCTCGCCGCGACGAACAGCTGCTCGATATGCGGCTGCGCGGCGCGCGCCGAGTCGCCGAGGTTCGCGCCGTCCGGGTTGATCGGCACGACTCGCCAGCCGACGAGGTGCTGACCTTCCTCGCCGCAGATGCGGGCGACCGTCTCCTTGCAGACGGCGCGCTCGCGCTCGTCGGTGGGGAGGAACACGATGCCGGCGCCGAAGCGGCCGGGCTTGGGCAGATCGGTGCCGAACGCATCGCGCGCGGCTTTCGCGAGAAACTCGTGCGGCAGGGCCGTGAGTATGCCGGCCCCGTCGCCGGTGTTCGGCTCGGCGCCGCGTGCGCCGCGATGATCCATGCGGCAAAGAAGATGCTCGGCGTCGCGGACGATCTGATGGCTGCGAACGCCTTTGATGTGTGCGACGAATCCGACGCCGCAACTGTCGTGCTCCATTTCGGGGCGGTAAAGGCCGTAGGCCCGGGGCCTTTCGATCGGCGAGACCCGGGAATGCCCGGAAGACGGGCACGGGCCAGCCACTCCGCTATCGTTCTTTTCAGGTGGAGTCATGGTTTTCCTTGGCGGAGACTGCGCGCTCCGCGCATGCCAGGTTTCAGTCCGTACTGGGTCGGCGCTGCCTGCCGGGGTGTCCTTTCCCGGCATCGATCCTGCGCCGTTTGAACCTCGTGATCCGCGCGGAGGAACTCATCAAGCCGAGAGCTTTGGCGGATTAGGGGCCGACGGTCGACTATAAAAAACGTCGCAGGTTTGAGTCAATGCACCTTGATGGCGCGATGGGGAGGGCTACTGCTCGTCCCAGCGATAACCCATTCCGTAAACCGTCTGAATTGCGGAGAAATCCGGGTCGATCGCGGCGAACTTCGCGCGTATGCGCTTGATTTGCGACGTGACGCTGCTGTCGTCGAGCACGACGTTCGCCGCGCGCATCAGCTGCTCGCGGTTCTTCACGTGACCGGGGTGCGCCGCGAGGGCGTGGACGACCCAGAACTCCGTCAGCGTCAGCGGAACCTGTCGGTCCTTCCAGTGCGCAGTCATGCGGTCCCGGTCGAGGGATAGCGAGCCGCGCACGAGACGTTCGGCTTCGCCATCGCCGCCCTGCAGCGCCTCGATTCGGCGGAACAGCGCGGCGACCCGAGCGAGCAGATGCTCGATGCTGACGCGCTTCGTCAGGTAGTCGTCGGCACCGAGGCGCAGGCCCGATACCGCGTCGAGCTCGCTCTCGCGAGCGGTCAGAAAGATGATCGGCAGTTGCGCCGACCGTGCGCGCAGCGTCCTGCAGAGCTCGAAGCCGCCCTCGATCTCCGCGCCGAGGTTCACGTCGATGATCACGAGATCGGGCAGGCGGGCATCGAACGCGGCGAGCGCCTCCTTGCGCGTCGAGTAGCCGGCGACGCGATACCCCTGGCGCCGCAGCGCCGCGGCATAGTTGTCGCGAATCGCGATCTCGTCCTCGACGATCGCGACGAGCTTGTCCGACGTCGACATCTCCTCCTCCTGCGTCAGGATGCGCGGCGCCGCCGTGCCCGCCCGCCGGCCGCGCGCCGCTCGGCCGGCGCGGCGACCTCCCGATCGGCGGCGAGCCCGCGCTCGGCGGCGAGGCGCAACAGCCCGGCGACCGAGATCGCGTCGGTGATTCGGCCGTCGAGCGCCCACCGGCACGCGTCCGCGAACGGCAGCGCCTCGACCGTCAGCGCCTCCGTTTCGTCCGGGCACTGCTCGCCCGGCGTCAGGCCCTCGGCGACGTAGACGAAGCCGACCTCGTCGGTCACCGAGTTCGACGTGTGCAGCTTCATCAGCTCGCGCCAGTGCCGCGCCGAAAGGCCCGTCTCCTCCTTGAGCTCGCGCGCCGCGGCTTCGAGCGGGTCCTCGTCGAGCGGTGCGCCGCCCATCGGCAGCTCCCACGAGTACTCGCCGAGCGTATAGCGATGCTGACCGACGAGGTAGACGTTGTCGTCGTCGTCGATCGCGATGATCGCGACTGCGCGGTTCTTGAAGCACACCTTGCCGTAGCGGTTGCGTCCGCCGCCGGGGTTGACGACGTCGTGCTCCTCGACTCTGATCCACGGGTTGTCGTAAACGGTGCGGGACGACAGTGTCGTCCACGGATTCCTTTCATCCTGCATCCGGGCTTCCTCGGCGGTTCCGCGGTCCGTATCCTTGCCGGGCGATGGCGGTGCAAGCGTAGCGTATTTCCGGCTCCGTCACGTTTCGTTCAGCCTAGGACGGGCAAACTGCTCGCACCCAGGACGATAGGAGGATGGGTATGAGGACTGTTTTTCGCCGAGCCGCCCTGATCGTGTGCGGGGCTTCCCTGTTGGCGTCCGCCTGCACGACGCTCGACCCGTATACGCGTGAGGAGCGGGCGGCGCGCGCCCAGCGCCAGGCCTGGATCGGCGCGGCGGCAGGTGCGGCGGCCGGGCTCATGACCGGCGACAGCTCGATGGAGCGCAAGAAGCGCGCGCTCGTCGGCGCGGGTCTCGGCGCGCTCGCCGGAGCCGCGGTCGGCTCGTACATGGATCGTCAAGAGGCGCGGCTGAGACAGGAGCTCGAGCGCACCGGCGTCAGCGTGACGCGAATCGGCGACAACATCACGTTGAACATGCCGGGCAATATCACGTTCGCAACGGATAGCGCGGATCTGAATGCCGGCTTCTACGACGTTCTGAGCTCGGTCGCGATCGTGCTCAACGAGTTCGAGCAAACGGTGATCGAGGTTGCGGGCCATACGGACAGCACCGGCAGCGACGAGTACAACCAGAGGCTGTCGGAGCGGCGTGCCGCGTCGGTCGCGGCGTTCCTGCGCACGCGGGGCGTGCGGGCCGACCGGATCATCGAGATCGGGATGGGCGAGGCGCGGCCGATCGCGACGAACGAGACGCCGGAGGGCCGTCAGCAGAATCGGCGCGTCGAGCTGACGCTCGTGCCGCTGACGCTAAGCTGAGTTTCGTCGAGGGGCGGGGCGGCCGCGTGCTTCGCGGCCGCCCCGATCGGGCGAGCCGCGCCGGTCAGGCGGCGGCCATCATCGTCTTCAGCTTGCCGATCGCGTTCGCTTCGATCTGACGAATACGCTCGGCCGACACGTTGTACTCGTCCGCGAGCTCCTGCAACGTCGCCTTTTTCTCATTGAGCCAGCGCCGGACGAGAATGTCGCGGCTGCGCGCGTCGAGCCGCTCGAGCGCGTCGCCGAGCGCGTCGTGCGCGTTCGCGCTCCAATCGGCCCGCTCGATGACGTCGGCCGGATCGGCGTCCGGCGCCGGCAGGTAATGCGCCGGAGCGTAGCCTTCGTCGTCGGCCGGATCGGGATCTAGCGACAAATCGTAGCCGGCCAGGCGCTGCTCCATCTCGGTCACCTCGCGCGGCGTGACGCCGAGGTCCCGCGCGACCGCTTCCGTTTCGTCTTTCGTCAGCCAGCCGAGGTGGTTCTTCGCCTTGCGCAGATTGAAGAACAGCTTGCGCTGGGATTTCGTGGTCGCGACTTTGACGAGCCGCCAGTTGCGGAGCACGAACTCGTGAATCTCGGCTCGGATCCAGTGCACGGCGAACGAGACGAGCCGCACGCCGACCTTCGGATCGAAGCGCCGGACCGCCTTCATCAGCCCGACGTTGCCTTCTTGAATCAGATCGCCGAGCGGCAAGCCGTAGCCCGCGTAGCCGCGAGCGATATGCACGACGAAGCGCAGATGCGATAGGACGAGCTTCCGGGCCGCATCGAGGTCGTTATGCTCGCGCAGCCGCGTGGCCAGCTTCTGCTCCTCCTCGGCGCTCAGCATCGGCACGGCGTTCACGGCCTGAATGTAGTGATCCAGGCTGCCGATCGGGCCGGTCAGAATGCTTTCGCTGTGTCTAAGCGCTACCGCAGTCGACATATTCTTCCTCCCTTTTACGGCGATCTTAGCACTCACCCCCTTAGAGTGCTAAACCGCCCTCACGTTTCCGCTCGCTAAGGTTTCCAGAGATTTGAGACCGCCGCGGCGCGCAAAGGATCCGCGGATTTCGGTAATCCGAAAGCGGCTCCGGGCTGTGCTCGAGAGGCGTGATCCGAACCGATCGGTTCGGCTGGCGGTGCTAGCGCGGCTCGATCGCGCGGAGGTGCCGGGCGGTCGCGAGCGCGGCGCCGGCCCAGCCGAGGAGCGCGCCCCCGGCGAACAGGATCGCCGCGTCGGCGGCCGACAGGCCTTCGAGCGTGAAATCGCTGCCGTAGAGGCCGGCGACGGCGGCCGTGGGTTTCGCGAGCAGCGCGAGCACCGCGACGATCAGCAGCGCGGCGCCGACGGCTCCGGCGAAACCGTAGCAGAGACCGAGATACAGGAACGGCCGGCGAATGAACGCGTCCGTGCCGCCGACGAGCTTGATGACCTCGATCTCGGCCGCGCGGTTCAGGATCTCGAGCCGGATCGTGTTGCCGACGACGAGGACGACGCCGAGCCCGAGCACGGCCGTGACGACGTCGACAATCCGCACCGAGAGCGCGAGCAGCGCGCGCAGCCGCTCGACCCATTCGGTATCGAGCTGCACGAGATCGACGCCGTCGATCGCGCGCAGCGCCGCGGCGATGCCTTCGACGTTGCCGGCCGCGCCGCTCGCCGGCCGCACGACGAGCGTGTGCGGCAGCGGGTTCTCGTCGAGCGCGTCGAGTGCCTCGCCGAATCCGGAGCGCGCGCGGAAATCGGCGAGCGCCTCGTCCCGCGTCACGAGCCGCACCGCTTCGACGTCGGGATGCCGCTCGACGTCGGCGACGATCTCCCGTGCGCGCTCGACGGTGACTTCGGCCGCGAGATACGCGCTGAAGTCGGCCGCGCCGTCCCAGCTTCCGGCGACCGCGGACGCGTTCCCGACGAGCACGCGGAGCCCCGCCGGCAGCGCGAGCGCGATCGAGATCACGAGCACGGTCAGAAGCGTCGCGAAGGGCTGCGCCGCGAGCCGCGCGGCCGCGCTCGAGAGGCTTTGCGCGTGGAGCGACGAATAGTGGCGAAGCGCGCGCATCATGCCTGGCCGGATGCCGGCGTATCCGATTCGATCATGCCGTCGACGAGGCGCAGCCGGCGCCGGTCGAGGCGCTCGATCAGCTCGAGGTCGTGGGTCGCGATCAGCAACGTGACGCCGACGTCGTTGAACCGCTCGAACAGCCGCATGATCTCGAGCGAGAGCTCGGGGTCGAGATTCCCGGTCGGCTCGTCGGCGACGACGACGTCCGGGCGGCTCGCGACGGCGCGCGCGATACCGACGCGCTGCTGCTCGCCGGTCGACAGCGTGATCGGGGCGTGCCGTTCGCGGCCGAGCAGACCGACCTGATCGAGCGCCGCGCGCACGCGCCGCGCGATCTCGCGCGGGCCGAGGCCGAGAATCACGAGCGGCAACGCGACGTTGTCGAAGACCGAGCGGTCGTAGAGCAGCTTGTGATCCTGGAACACGATGCCGATGCGCTGACGGAACCGCGGGATCGCGCGCCGGGCGATGCGCGACGTATTCTGCCCGTTGACGATCACGGTGCCGCGCGTCGGCTTCTCGATCAGCGTGATGAGCTTCAGCAGCGTGCTTTTCCCCGCGCCCGACGGCCCCGTCAGGAACGCCATCTCGCCGCGCTCGACATGAAAGCTCACGCCGCGAAGCGCTTCGCGGCCGCCGGGATAGCGTTTTGCGACGTTCTCGAAACGGATCAACCCGCGCGTTCCCCGATCAGCGCGCCGATGAACTGCTCCGCATCGAAGACGTCGAGATCCTCGACGCCTTCGCCGACCGCGACGAAGCGGATCGGCACTTGGAGCTTCCTCGCGATCGCGAGCACGACGCCGCCCTTCGCCGTGCCGTCGAGCTTCGTGATCGCGAGCCCGGTCACGCCGAGCCGCTGGTGGAACTCGGTCGCCTGCGCGAGCGCGTTCTGCCCCTGGCTCGCGTCGACGACCAGCAGCACCTCGTGCGGCGCGCTCGGATCGAAGCGCGCGACGACGCGGCGAATCTTCTCGAGCTCGTCCATGAGCCCCGAGGCGGTATGGAGGCGCCCGGCCGTATCGGCGATCACGACGTCCGCGCCGCGGGCCTTCGCCGCGGCGAGCGCGTCGTGGACGACCGCGGCGGGATCGGCGCCCGGGGCTTGCGAGATCACGCCGATGCCCGTGCGCTCGCCCCATTCGCGCAGCTGCTCGACGGCGGCAGCACGAAACGTGTCGCCGGCGGCGAAGAGCACCGAGCGGCCTTCCGCGCGGAGCCGATGGCCGAGCTTGCCGATCGTCGTCGTCTTGCCGGTGCCGTTGACGCCGACGACGAGGATTACGAACGGCTTTTGCGCCGAATCGATCGCGAGGGGGACCTCGACCGGGCGGAGCAGCTCGAGCAGCGCGCCGCGCAGCGCGTCGACGCCGGCCTCGGCCGAGCCGCCCTTGACCTTACGAAGCCGGTCGATCAGCCACGTCGTGACCTCGACGCCGACGTCGGCCGTCAACAGGCGCTCCTCGAAATCTTCGAGGGCTTCCTCGTCGATGCCGCGGCCGAACAGCCCGCCGGTCAGCCACGACCGGCTCTTGTTCAGCTTTGCTTTGAGCTTCGCGAAGAAGCCGTTGCCCTTCCGAGCGTTGGAGTCGGCCACGATGAATCTCGAGCGGGAGGTGAAGCGGGGAAAGTCCGCGAAATTATACGGCCGCCCCTGCACAATGGGACCCCTTCGCGCTGCACGCCGGCCGGCCGCGGCGGCGAAGCGGCGGACGAACGAGCACGAGAACGAGATGAGCGATCGCAGCGCGCCGGGCAGGCTCAGGGTCATCGGCGGCGAGTGGCGCGGCCGGCGCCTGCGCTTCCCGAGTCGGCCGGGCCTGCGCCCGACGCCCGATCGCGTCCGCGAAACGCTGTTCAACTGGCTCGCGCCGATGCTGTCCGGCGCGCGGTGCGTCGACCTTTTCGCCGGCACCGGCTGCCTCGGGCTCGAGGCGCTGTCCCGAGGTGCAGCCGAGGCGTGGCTCGTCGAGCGCGACCCGGTGCTCGCGCGCGTGCTCGCCGGCCACGTCGAGATGCTCGGTGCCCGCGCGCACGTCGTGCGCGACGATGTCCGGCGTTTCCTCGCGCGGGCCGCGGGGCCGTTCGACATCGCGTTCGTCGATCCGCCGTATCGCGACGCGATCGAGCCGATCGTCGCCGCGCTCGGCCCGCTTCTTGCGCCGGGTGCCGTCGTCTACGTCGAGCGCCCGCTGCCGGACGGGCTGCCGGACGCCCCGCCAGGCCGCGAATGGTCGAAGCGCTCGCGCGCCGGCGGCATCGAGTTCGGGCTGCTGCGCGCGGCCGAGTGAGGCTCACGGCACGGCATCGGCCGGCGGACGCGGCCGATACCGACGGCTCGGCACGGGTACAATGGCCCGCGATCCAGTCACGGGACGCGGCAATATGAAGGTCGGCGCGATGTATCCCGGCACCTTCGATCCGATTACGAGGGGCCATGAGGACCTGCTGCGGCGCGCGGTCAGGCTGTTCGATCCGGTGATCGTCGCGATCGCGGCGAGCCCGCGTAAGGCGCCGCTTTTCTCGCTCGACGAGCGCGTCGAGCTCGCGGCCGAGGTGCTGAAGGATATGCCCACGGTCAAGGTCATGGGCTACGAGGGGCTCACGGTCGACTTCGCGCGCGAGCACGATCTCGGCGTGATCGTTCGTGGGCTGCGGGCGGTCTCGGACTTCGAATACGAGTTTCAGCTCGCGACGATGAACCGGCGGCTGACCGAGCGCGTCGAGACCGTATTCCTGACACCGACCGAGCATTACACGTTCATCTCGTCGAGCCTCGTTCGCGAGATCGCCGAGTACGGCGGCGACGTCTCGCCGTTCGTGCATCCGCACGTCGCCGCCCGCCTCAAGGCGAAGCTCGGCCGCGGCTGAGCGCGGCCCCATGGCAGGGAGCGGAAGATGACAGAAGGATTCGGGCTCCGCGGCAAAGGCTTGCGCGCCGCGATCGCCGCGGCCGCGTTCGCGTCGCTGCTCGGCACGGGCGAACCTGCGCGGGCGGACGAGCCCGTCACCGCGGAACGCTTCATCGTCGCCGCCGCGAATCCGCACGCGGCGCGCGCCGGCTACGAGATCCTGGCGGCCGGCGGCAGCGCGGTCGACGCGGCGATCGCGGTGCAGGCCGTGCTGTCGCTCGTCGAGCCGCAGTCGTCCGGGATCGGCGGCGGCGCGTTCATGCTGTATCTCGACGCGCCCGACGAGCCGGGCGAGACCGCGCAGATCATCGCGTACGAAGGGCGCGAGACCGCGCCCGCTGCGGCGACGCCGGATATGTTCCTCGACGCCGACGGCAATCCGCTCGGCTTCGCCGATTCCGCGTTCGGAGGGCTCGCGGTCGGCGTGCCCGGCGTGATCCGGATGCTCGAGCTCGCTCATCGCGAGCACGGCCGGCTGCCGTGGGCCGCGCTGTTCACGCCCGCGATCCGGCTCGCCGAGGACGGATTCGAGATCTCGCCGCGGCTTTATTTCCTGCTCGACCAGTTCAAGCGGTTCGAGACCGGCGCCGCGTTCCGTGCGCACTACTACGACGACGACGGCGAGGCGCTGCCGACCGGGCATCGGCTCGTGAACCCGGAGTACGCCGCGACGCTGCGGCGAATCGCCGAGCACGGCGCGGACGCGATGTACACGGGGCCGCTCGCCGAGGCGATCGTCCGGGCCGTGCGCGAGAGCGCGCTGCGCCCCGGACGGCTCGCGCTCGCGGACCTCGAGCGCTACGAGGCGCGCCGCGGGCAGGCGCTCTGCACCTCCTATCGCGAGCGGCGCGTCTGCGGGCCGCGGCCGCCGTCGTCGGGCGGCATCACGGTGCAGCAGATCCTCGGCATCCTCGCGCACTTCGATGTCGCCGCGACCGCGGACGATCCGCCGACGACGGTGCACCTCGTCGCCGAGGCCGCGCGGCTCGCGTTCGCCGACCGCGCGCGCTATATCGGCGACCCGGACTTCGTCGACGTGCCGGTCGACGCGCTGCTCGATCCCGCGTACCTCGAGCGCCGCGCGTCGCTGATCGATACCGAGCGCGCGATGCGCAGCGTCGAGGCCGGCGTGCCGGTGGCCGGCGCGGCGGCACGTTACGCACCGAGCCTGCCGCAGACGATGGTCTCGACGAGCCACTTCTCGATCGTCGACGCCGAAGGCGACGCGGTGACGATGACGACGAGCGTCCAGAGCGCGTTCGGCAGCACGCTGATGGTCGGCGGGTTCCTGCTGAACAATCAGCTCACGGATTTCTCGTACGAGCCCGAGCGGTTCGGTCGGCCGGTCGCGAACCGCGTCGAGCCCGGGAAGCGGCCGCTGAGCAGCATGGCGCCGACGTTCGTCCTCGATCGGGAAGGGCGGCTCGAGATCGCGATCGGCTCGCCCGGCGGAACGCGCATCATCAATTACGTCTCCCAGGCGCTCGTGAACCTCATCGATCTCGGCATGAACGTACAGGACGCGATCGCCGCGCCGCACTTCGTCGCGCAGTACGCGACGGTCGAGCTCGAGCAGGGCACGCCGATCGTCGAGCATGCGGCCGCGCTCGAAGCGCTCGGGCATCGCGTCGTGCTGCGGACGCTGAACAGCGGGCTGCACGGGATCGTGATCGAGCACGGCGAAGCCGGGCGGCGGCTCTACGGCGCTGCGGATCCGCGCCGCGAGGGCGTCGCGCTCGGCGACTGATCGAGGCCGGGCGCGGGCGGCGGCCGGACCCGTTCGACGCGATCCATCGGGCGATCTAGCGCTGACAGCGGCCGCAGTAGTACGTCGATCGCTGGCCGATGACCTTCGCGCGGATCGGCTCGCCGCAGCGCCGGCACGGCTCGCCCGCCCGATCGTAGACGTCGAGGTCGAGCTGAAAGTAGCCCGGGCGGCCGTCGCTGCCGGCGAAATCCCTGAGCGTCGTGCCGCCCGCATCGATCGCGTCGCGGAGCACGTCGCGAACCGCGTCGACGAGCCGCTCGAGCCTCGCGCGCGCGATGCGCCCCGCCGGCCGCGCGGGATGAATCCCCGCGCGGAACAGCGCCTCGTTCGCATAAATGTTCCCGACGCCCGCGACGATCCGCGCGTTCATCAGATGCTGCTTGATCGCGACGCGCCGGCCGCGGCTCGCGGCCGCGAGATAGTCCGCGTCGAACTCGTCGGCCAGCGGCTCGGGTCCGAGCTCCGCGAGCAGCGGGTGCTGCGCCGGATCCGCGGCGAACAGCAGGCTGCCGAAGCGTCTCGGATCCCGATAGCGGAGGCACGCGCCGCCGGTAAAGCCGATGTCGAAATGATCGTGCTTGCCCGGCGAGGGAGCGTTCCTTGCATGGAACCGAAGGTGGCCCGACATGCCGAGATGCACGAGCAGTGTGCCCGCCTCGGTGCCGAACAGCAGGTACTTCGCGCGGCGGGAGACGTCGACGATGCGTCGTCCCGCGAGACGGTCGCCGAGCCCGGGCGGCACGGGCCAGCGTAGGCGGGGCTCGCGAACCTCGAGCCGCTCGATCGTCCGGCCGAGGACGAGGGGCTCGAGCCCGCGGCGCGTGGTCTCGACCTCGGGCAGCTCGGGCATGGGCGGAGCAGCATAGCCGCGGGGAAGCCGCGCAGCCAGAGCCCCGCCCCGGTGCCCTGTGACGGCACGTCTGGAGCCGCACGAGCCGTATCCGTTATAGTGCGGTGCGTTTTACCTATTCTCGGAAGCCAAGCCAGTGGATTTCTTGTTCGAGCACTACAAGGGCCTCTTGAACCTCAGTTTCTGGGGCTACGTCGCCGTCGCCCTCGTCTGGGTGCACATCACGATGATCGGCGTCACGCTGTACTTTCATCGCGACCAGGCGCACCGCTCGGTGGATCTCCACCCGGCCGTACGGCATTTCTTCCGGTTCTGGCTCTGGATGAATACCGGCGCGCCGACGAAAGAATGGGTCGCGGTGCACCGCAAGCATCATGCGTTCTGCGAGCGCGAGGGCGATCCGCACAGCCCGCGGCTGTTCGGCTTGAAGAAGGTGCTGTTCGAGGGCGCGGAGCTGTACCGTGCCGAGGCACGCAATCCCGAGACGCTCGAGAAGTACGGCAAGGGCACGCCGGACGATTGGCTCGAGCGCAATGTCTACGGTCGGTTCACGTACACCGGGATTGCGCTTCTCGTCGTGCTGGATCTGGTGCTGTTCGGCGTCCCCGGCATCATCCTGATCGCCGTGCAGCTCTCGAACATGCCGTTCATGGCGGCCGGCGTGATCAACGGGCTCGCCCATGCGAAGGGCTACCGTAACTTCCAGACCGACGACTCGTCGACGAATCTCTGGCCGATCGGCATCATCGTCGCGGGCGAGGAGCTGCATAACAACCATCACGCGTTCCCGACGTCGGCGCGCTTCTCGATGCGGCCGCACGAGATCGATCTCGGCTGGCTGCACCTGAAGGTGCTGTCGTGGCTCGGGCTAGCGAAGATCCGCCGCGTCGCGACGCCGCCGGTGCCGGCCCCGGCGGCGCCGCCGACGGTCGATCTCGAGGGCCTCAAGGCCGTGATCACGAACCGAATGCACGTGCTGCGCGCGTATACGCACAGCGTCACGCTGCCGGTTCTGCGGCGCGAGCTCGAGGCGCTCGGCGAGAACGCGAACGGCGTCGTCTCGGCCGTGAAGCGCTGGCTCAGCTGGCAGCCGCACATGCTCGACTCGGACGCGCGCGAGCGTCTCGCCGAGCTCAAGCGCAGGTACCCGCATTTCGAGAAGGTGCTGCAGTTCCACGCGGAGCTGAAGGCGTTGTGGGAAGGTGCGTACACGAGCAACGAGCGGCTGCTCGCGGACTTCAAGGAATGGTGCGCGCGCGCCGAGGCGAGCGGCATCCAGTGTCTCGAGGAATTCGCCGCGTACGTGAAGTCGCTGCGCTCGCCGCTACCGGCATGACCCCGAGGGGCGGGTCGGCCCGGACGAGAGCCGGCGCCCCGACCCCTTCCGCGAGAAACAAAAAACCCGCCGTGAGGCGGGTTTTTCGTGTCCGGCTCGTGCCGCCGGTCGTGTCCGGCTCGTGCCGCCGCCTACTTGATCTTCGTCTCTTTGTAGATCACGTGCTTCCGGACGACGGGATCGTATTTCTTGATCTCCATCTTCTCCGGATGCAGACGGCGGTTCTTCGTCGTCGTGTAGTAGTGGCCCGTGCCGGCCGACGACATCAGTCTGATCTTCTCACGCATAGCGGCGTCTCCTCGCGATCAAACCCTCTCGCCACGCGCCCGCAAGTCCGCGACGACCTTCTCGATGCCAAGCTTGTCGATGATGCGCATGCCCTTCGACGACACGCGCAGCTTCACGAAGCGCTTCTCGCTCTCGAGCCAGAAACGCTGCGTGTGCAGATTCGGCAGAAAACGTCGCCGGGTCTTGTTGTTGGCGTGGGAGACGTTGTTGCCCGTGGTCGGGCGCTTCCCGGTCACCTGACAGACTCTCGACATTTTCGGATTTCCTTCGGACGGCGAGCCGGCGACTATACCCTCGGA
>CAYMAF010000065.1:0-14512 GCA_964388365.1 uncultured Gammaproteobacteria bacterium
CGGATCCGCGCCTCGTCGTCTGCTGGGGCGGGCACGCGATCAGCCGCGAGGAGTATGACTACTCGAAGGAGGTCGGCTACCAGCTCGGTCTCCGGCAGATGGACATCTGCACGGGCTGCGGCGCGGGGGCGATGAAGGGGCCGATGAAGGGCGCGACGCTGGGCCACGCGAAGCAGCGGCTTCGAGCCGGTCGGTATCTCGGCTTGACGGAGCCCTCGATCATCGCGGCCGAGGCGCCGAACCCGATCGTCAACGAGCTCGTGATCCTGCCGGACATGGAGAAGCGCCTCGAGGCGTTCGTCCGGCTCGCGCACGCGATCGTCGTTTTCCCAGGCGGCGTCGGCACGGCCGAGGAGATCCTCTACCTGCTCGGCATTCTGCTGAACCCCGCGAACGGCTCGATTCCGTTGCCGGTCGTTTTCACGGGGCCCGAGAGCAGCCGGTACTACTTCGAGCGGCTGCACGCGTTCATCGGCGAGACCCTCGGCGACGAGGCCCAGGCCCGCTACAAGATCATTCTCGCGGACCCCGAGCGCGTCGCACGCGAAGTCGCGGAGGGCCTCGAGGCCGTGCGCAAGGCGCGCGCCGAGACGGATGACGCGTACTTCTTCAACTGGCAGCTCGATATCGGCATCGACTTCCAGCGGCCGTTCGAGGCGACGCACGAATCGATGGCGGCGCTCGAGCTGCACCGTGACCAGCCGATCGACCAGCTCGCCGTGAATCTGCGGCGCGCGTTCTCCGGTATCGTCGCCGGCAACGTTCGCGAAGCGGGTATCCGCCTCGTCGAGGAATACGGGCCGTTCGAGCTGCGGGGCGAGCCTTCCGTCACGAGAGCGCTCGATCGGTTGCTGAACGATTTCGTCGCGCAGCGGCGCATGCGTCTCACGGATCCGTGCAACTATGTGCCGTGTTATCGAGTGATCGCCTGAGCGGCGCTTCCGCGATTACGTAAACTGCCCGTAAGTGCCGGCCGTGAAAGGGGTTTTTGCTCTTCCTTACTGAGACCCAGTTCCTGGAGCTGCGGCACGTCGGGAGATACGGTATGCGCTACTCGTATCACTGTCCGATGCCGATGGCCGAGCAGAAGTCTCACCGATTTCGTCCCCCTCTCTATCACCGTAAATCGGCGGAAAGCTCGCGCGCGGATGATTCCGGAGATCGAGTGACCGATGCCGCGCGGGAACAAAAGGGATGGGAGGCTTACCGCAAGTGGCTCACGCACGTGAGCCGAAAGCCTTCGGTCCAGCGCTCACCCATCGACCACTCGATCTATAGCTGGAAGGGCTACCAGAACTGGGCGGACAAAGTGCGCCAGTCCTGGAAGCCCGAGGAAAGCTGAGCCGCGGCCCGAATCACGGTGTCGCCTTCGCGGGCGGCACCGCTCCCGCGATACGCGCGCTCGGGAAGACCGGCGGACGGTCGTCGAGCCAGGCGATCAGCCTGTCCCATGCGTAGCCGTCGCTGCCCCCGCCCGCGCCTTTCATCTCGAGCAGGCCGAGGCCGCTCTCCGCGGAACGAATATAGGCCTGACTGTCGCGGAACGTCGCGACGAGCGGAATGTCGAGGCTGTCGAGGAAGCGCAACAAAGTTTGCGCGACGCGCGTGTTCGTCTTTACACGGTTCGCGATGACGCCGAGCCGCCCGTCGGCGCGGCGGATCTTCGCGACGAGCAGCAGATCGGCAATGCATTGGGCCGCCGCGTGGATGTCGATCTCCGACGGCATGACCGGCACGAGCACGGCCGACGCGGCGCGCGTGAGCTCGGGCATGTGCCGGCTCTCGATCGCTGCCGCCGTATCGACGATCAGCCGCTCGCATCCCGGCGGCACGCGCAGCTGCCAGCTTCTCGTTACCGATGCGGATCGCTCGTATCCGGCGATGCCGTGAATGGGCGGAGCTTGTTGCGGACGTCGGCCGAGCCAACGCATCGACGACGCCTGAGGATCGAGATCGAGCAGCGCAGGAAGACGGCCGCGCCGAGTGAAGCACGCCGCGAGGTTCGTCGCGATCGTGGTTTTGCCGGAGCCGCCTTTCGGGTTCAGGATGACGATTCGCTGCATCGCTTCGCCGTCATCTCCGTGTGCGCGACCGCGCGCGGCCGGCGTTCGACGAGAGCGTGAGAGTCGTCATGCGCATCGGTCAGCAGAATAAGTCAAACGTAGTTGCGCTAGACGGATGAGAGTTCTCTCACAGCGAAAAAACGCTCAAAGGAGCACCATACCGCGCATCGTCGCAGCAGGGATCGATTGCAATGGATGCGAAAGACGACGGCATGGATAACCCCTTCGCCGATACCCTCTTGTCCTTGGAATGGATCGCCTCCGCAATGGATGCCGCGAGGCGTCATACCGAGCGGCAGCGCAATGCCCGAGCCGCAGACGCCGATCTCGGAGAACCGCCCTCGTTCGACGGCGAAACCCATTGACGTCGAGCACGGGCTGCGTTCGGCGATGGAGATCGTACTACAGTGGCTCGATGAGCTCGACGACGCGGTGTTCGCGTTCGTGCTCGCTTCGGAAAAGCTGCGGCGCCGGTGTTTCGGCATCGGCGCCGCCGCCGCCGTCGCGGTAGCGGGGTGCAGCGCAGGTGCTCACCCGGACTGGGTGCCGCTGCTCGGGCTGCTCGCCGTAGGCAGCGTCGCGACGGCAGTGGTCATCGGCGGCCTTGCGTCGCTTGCCGAGGCGATCTCCGCGAGATCCGATCGCGTGCGTCATACGGGTTGAAAAAAAACCGGCCGGCCCCATCGTATCGCGTACGTGGCTACGTTGGGGATTACGGGCACAAATGGGAACCTCAGCTCCGTCGACGCACGGATTCCAAGCAGAGGTGAAGCAGCTGCTTCACCTGATGATCCACTCGCTCTACAGCAACCGCGAGATCTTCCTCCGCGAGCTGATCTCGAACGCATCGGACGCGAACGACAAGCTTCGCTTCGCGGCGCTCGAGCGGCCGGAGCTCGCCCGCGAGCTCGAGATCGTCGTTTCGCTGGACCGGGACGAGAAGACGCTGTCGATCGCCGATAACGGCATTGGGATGAACCGCGAAGAGATCACCCAGCAGCTCGGCACGATTGCTCATTCCGGGACGCAGCGGTTCATCGAGCAGCTGACCGGCGACCAGCGCAAGGATTCGCAGCTGATCGGCCAGTTCGGCGTCGGGTTCTATTCGGCGTTCATCGTCGCCGAGCGGGTCGAGGTCGAGAGCCGTAAGGCCGGCGACCCGGTTGAGAGCGGCGTCAAGTGGCATTCGGACGGCCGCGGAGAGTTCACCGTCGAGCCGTGCGCGAAAGACGAGGCCGGTACGACGGTCACGCTGTACCTGAAGGACGACGCGGCCGAGTTCCTCGACGAGCACCGCGTTCGAGGCCTGATTCGCAAGTACTCCGACCACATCGCGTTCCCGGTCAAGCTTCGCGTCGGCAGCGGCGAAGCCGAGACGGTCAACGAGGCGAAGGCACTCTGGACTCGCCCGCGCGGCGAGGTGGCCGACGACGAATACGTCGAATTCTACAAACACGTGTCCCACGACCTCGGCGAGCCGCTCGCGTGGACCCACAATCGCGTCGAGGGCAAGCGGGAGTACACGTGCCTGCTCTACGTGCCGTCCCGGGCGCCGTTCGATCTTTGGAACCGCGAAGCGCCGCGCGGGCTGAAGCTGTACGTGCAGCGGGTCTTCATCACCGATGCCGCGCCGCAGTTCCTGCCGCTCTATCTGCGTTTCGTTCGCGGCGTCGTCGACGCGAGCGATCTGTCGTTGAACGTTTCGCGCGAGCTGTTGCAGGACGATCCGCACGTGACGGCGATCAAAACGGCGTTGACGAAGCGGGTGCTCGACATGCTCGAGCGCCTCGGGAAAGAAGCGCCGGATAAGTACGCGACGTTCTGGCGCGAGTTCGGTCCCGTGCTCAAGGAAGGGCTCGCGGAGGATCCGGCGAACCGCGAGCGAATTGCGGAGCTTCTGCGATTCAGCAGCACGCGCTCCGCGGGCGACGAGGAGGACAGGAGCCTCGCCAGTTATGTCGAGGCGATGAAGCCGGAGCAGGACGTCATCTACTACCTGCCGTCCGACTCGCTGACGGCCGCACGATCGAGCCCTCACCTCGAGGCGCTGCGGCAGCGGGACGTCGAGGTGCTGCTGATGACGGACCGGCTCGACGAATGGGCGATGCAGTTTCTCCCGGAGTACCGCGGTAAGCCGTTCAAGGACGTCTCGCGCGGCTCGATCGATCTGTCTAAGCTCGGCGGCGACAAACCCGTGGCCGAGCCGAGCCGCGACGAGCAGCAGCTCTTGAAGCGCGTCAAGCGCGTGCTTCGCGAGCGAGTCGGTGAGGTGCGCTTCAGCGAGCGTCTCACGGAGTCGGCCGCATGTCTCGTGACCGGCGAGGATGACCTCGGCGTCAGGATGCGCGAGCTCCTGAAGGCCGCGGGCCACGATGCGCCCGACAAGGCGCCGAATCTCGAGCTGAACCCGAGCCATCCGCTGATCAAGCGCCTCGAAGCCGAGCGCGACGACGGCCGCTTCGAGCGGCTGTCGTTGCTGCTCCTCGATCAGGCGACGCTCGCGGAGGGCCGTCCGCTCGAGGATCCGTCGGCGTTCGTCAAACGGCTGAACGCACTGCTCGTCGAGCTCGAGGGGATGTCCGCGGCGTGACGTTTCACGGCGATCGGCCGATCCACGAGCGACGCCGAGGTCCCGCCCGGGCGCCGGCTGCGCTACCATGAGTCTCAAAGCCGCAGGAGAACCGGTCATGCAGGAAGAGGATCGGCGCACCGAGGAGCTGAAGCGCAGGCTGACCCCGGAGCAGTTTCGCGTCACCCAGGAAGGCGGGACGGAGCGGCCTTTCACGGGCGAGTACTACGCGCACGAGGCGCCGGGGGAATACCTCTGCGTCGTTTGCGGGCAGCAGCTGTTCAGTTCCGAGACGAAGTACGACTCCGGCACCGGCTGGCCTAGCTTCTATGAGCCGGTCCGCGACGAAGCGCTCAGCACGCACGACGACCGTTCGCTCGGCCGGGTGCGCGAAGAGGTCCGATGCGCGAAGTGTGGCGCTCACCTCGGCCACGTCTTCCCGGACGGGCCGCCTCCGACGGGCCTGCGCTACTGCATCAACTCGGCGGCGCTGCGCTTCGAGGCGAAGTGATCATGCCGCGGGCCCGTATTCTGCCCCTCCGCCGAGGGATCGCGGCCGTTGCCGAGCCGCGCGAGCCCGAGCAAGACTTCGACGCGGTCGAGCCCGAGCGTGCGGTCGTGCTCGTCGCATACTTGCTGCACCTCGTCGGCAGCGCGGGTGCGTTGCCGGGGCTTCTCGCGTTGTCGCTGCCGAATCTCGTCGCGCTCGCGATGAACTATGCGAAGCGCGCGGGCGCGGGCTCACTGCTCGAGAGTCATCACGCGTGGATGATCCGCACGTTCTGGTGGGCGCTCCCGTGGGCCGCGCTCGGCCACCTCACGACCGGGCTCGCGGTCGGCTGGCTGATCCTCGGGCTCGTTTGGCTGTGGTACGTCTACCGGCACGTGCTCGGCCTGATTCGGCTCGCGAACGGCGAGCCGATGCCGCGATGACGGCGACGTCGGCCAAGCGCGCTATCCCCGGCGAGCGGGTTGCGATTCCGGGGCCGGCAGGCGCGCTCGAGGCGCTCGTCGAGGAAGCCGAAGCGTCTCTGCCCGCCGTCGCGGTCGTCTGCCATCCGCATCCGCTCCACGGCGGCACGATGACGAACAAGGTCGTGCATACGGTCGCGCGGGCACTGAACCGGCTCGGCGTGACGACGGTCCGGTTCAACTTTCGCGGCGTCGGCGAATCCGCCGGCGCGTACGCCGAGGGCGTCGGCGAGCGCGACGATGCGATCGCCGTCGCCGAGTGGGCGCGAGCGCACAAGCCCGGCGCGCGGCTCGTGCTCGCCGGTTTCTCGTTCGGCGCGGCGGTCTCGATCTCGGTCGCCTCGCGCGTCGATGCGGCCGCGCTCGTCAGCGTCGCGCCGCCGGTGAATCGCCTGCCGGGCGATCTCGAGCTGCCGCGCTGCCCGTGGCTGATCGTGCACGGCAGCGAGGACGAGATCATCCCGCTCGACGACGTTCGCCGCTGGCACGACGAGCATGCAGCCGATGCCCGCTTCGCGGTCATCGAAGGCGCGACGCATTTCTTTCACGGTAAGCTCACGGTCCTCGCCGACGAAGTCGCGGCGTTCGCTCGAGCCGACGCCGGGCTCGGGTCGCAATCGTAGCGGCGCCGAAAGCCGCAGCATGCGCCGATGCTGAAAGCCCTCGCGGAGCTCTTCGATCGTACGCTCGGCGGCGCACGGCCGGACGAGGAGGACGCGGCGGCCGCACGAAGCCACGCGGTACGCGTCGCGACCGCGCTGCTCTTGATCGAGGTCGAGCGCGCGGATTTCTCGGAAGACCTGACGGAGCGCGACGAGACGTTCCGCTCGCTGAAGGCGTTCTTCGAGCTCACGGACGAGGAGGCCGCGCTGCTGATCGAGGAGGCGCGCGCCGAAGCCGATCACGCCGCGTCGCTGCACGCGTTCACGCGCCGCCTGCACGAGACGCTCACGGTCGACGAGAAGCACGCCGTCGTCGAGATGCTATGGAAAGTCGCGCTCGCCGATGACCGCCTCGATAAGCACGAGGACCACATCGTGCGAAAGATCGCCGATCTGCTGTACGTTTCGCACGCGGATCTGATCCGGATCCGCAATCGTGTGAAGGCGCAGACCGCGGGGCGCTAGGAAGCCAGCCGCCGCGACCCGGGATCAGCCGTCGACGAAGAACTGCTTCTTGAAGCGGACCGTGAATCGGCTCGCTTCGTTGATCGGCGTGACGTCGACGGTGAAGATCAGCGTCTCGCCGTCGGTGATGCCCGTCTCGCCGATATAGTAGACGGCGTTGCCTTCCTTGATTTCCCGCAGCGCGATGCTGCGGAGCTGCCCCGCCAGATTGACCGCCGAAGCCGCGACGCTGCCGGTCACCGGTATGCCCATCGTGCCCTCGGCCTTCTTGAGGATGCTGACGTTCAGCATCGCGCGGTTCTTGCTGCGGACGATTCCGTACTGGCGGGCGACCTCCTGGGTCAGCTGGTCCGTGCCGATCGCGTTGAAGTGGACGACGTAGTCGCCGAAGTCACGGGAGCTTTCCGTGCCCGGCAGGACCGTCTGATCCTGCTCCTGCGCTTCTGCGGTCCGGGCCGGTTGATCGCAGGCCGACAGGAAGGCCAGCGTGCCGAACAGCGGGAGCCATCGTGCGTGATGCATCGCGTATCGGATCATACGAGTCTCCTCGAAGCCGCCGGCTCCAATATAAACCCAATCGGCCGGCAAACCCAATCGGCCGTGGCGCGCCGGCGGCGGTCACCGCAAGAACCAGGGCAGGTCGAGGAGCCGGACGACGAACTGGAGGAGGATCAGAACGATCAGCGGCGAGAGATCGAGCCCGCCGATCGGTGGGACGATGCGCCTGACCGGCCGCAGCAGCGGCTCGACCAGGTCGCCGAGCACCGCGCCGATCGGGCTGTACCGGCCGCTGCCGACCCAGCTCAGGATCACCCAGACGAAGATCGCGATGGTGTAGAACCAGAGCGTGAGGTCGATGAGGCGAAGCACGACGAGATAGACGAACGCGTCGATCGGCGCCGACGCTCCGGCGAGCGAGAGCAGCAGCAGCGTTGCGAGTGCCTCGAGCAGGATCAGCACGACGAGCGTCGGCACGTCGACGCCGCGCGCGGACGGCAACAGGCGCCGCGCCGGCACGACGAGCGGATTCGTGATTCGGACGATCGCCTCGCCGAACGGATTGAAGAAGTCCGCCCGCGTCCACTGCATGATGAAACGCAGCAGGAACGTGAGGATGTAGAGGTCCGTCAGCGTCTTGACGAGGAAGATCAGCGCGCTTTGCATGCCGTTCGAGTCGTTGGAGGTCCGCGGAAAGATACCATGCCGACGCGCTCCGGGTCGTCGCCGATGCGGACGGCCCGGCTGCGGCGGCGGCTCGGGCCTACGCTTCGTGCCTCCAGTGCCCGAAACGATGCGATGCCCGGGCAGTCGGCCGCCTCAGGTCCGCTCGCCGCCGCCGGTTTGCTCCGGCACGGGGCTCGAGCGCGTTCCGCGCTCGCCGAAGATCGACGTGCCGATCCGCACGAGCGTCGCGCCCGCGGCGATCGCGGCCTCGAAGTCGCCGGACATGCCCATCGACAGATCCGGCACCGAAAGCCCCGAGTCCTCGAGCGTGCCGCGAAGCCTTGCGAGACGATCGAAATACGCCGCCGTTGCACGCTCGTCGAGCCCGGCCGGCGGAATCGTCATCAAGCCGCGAAGCTCGAGCCGCGGCAGGCTCGCGACCGCCGCGGCGAGGTCGGCCGCTTCCTCGGGCGCGACGCCGGCCTTGCGCGGATCGCCGAGATTGACCTGGATCAGAACCTTGAGCGGGGGCGCATGAAACGGCCGCTGGTCCGAGAGGCGCCGCGCGATGCGCTCGCGCTCGAGCGTGTGCACCCACTGAAACCGTTCCGCGATCGGCCGCGTCTTGTTGCCCTGGATTCTGCCGACGAAATGCCATGCCGCATCGAGCGGCCGAAGCGCATCCATCTTCGGCACGGCTTCCTGCACGTAGCTTTCGCCGAAATGACGAAGACCTGCGCGATATGCCGCTTGCACGGCATCGGCGGGCTGCTGTTTGCTGACGGCGACGATTGTGATCTCGTCGACATTTCGTCCCGCGCGCTCGGCCGCTTCTCGGGCGCGGTCCCGGACGGCCGATAGATGCTCCGTGATACCAGTCACGTTTCGCTGTAGCCGCTGACTATATTATGGAACTTCAGTGTCCGCCCTGGATCGGGGACGGATTCGGCTTCGACCAAGGATCGATATGGCTGCCGTAGACATCGCACAGCTGCTCGCCTTCGCCGTCAAGAACAACGCCTCCGATCTTCATCTTTCCGCAGGCGTTCCGCCGATCATTCGCGTCGACGGGGACGTGAAGCGAATCAATATGCCGCCGCTGAAGCACAAGGAAGTGCACAGTATGGTATATGACATCATGAACGACAAACAGCGGAAGGATTTCGAGGAATTCCTCGAGACGGACTTCTCGTTCGAGATCCCGAAGCTCGCTCGCTTCCGCGTCAACGCGTTCAACCAGAATCGCGGGTGCGCGGCCGTTTTTCGCACGATTCCGTCCGAGATCCTCACGCTCGACGATCTCGGTGCGCCGCGCATCTTCAAAGATGTCTCGATGCATCCGCGCGGGCTCGTGCTCGTCACCGGGCCGACGGGCTCCGGCAAGTCGACGACACTCGCCGCGATGATCGATTACATCAACGACAACAAGCCGAACCACATCATCACGATCGAGGATCCGATCGAGTTCGTGCACGAGAGCAAGCGGTCGCTGATCAATCAGCGCGAGGTGCACCGCGACACGCTCGGCTTCAGCGAGGCGCTGCGCTCGGCGCTGCGCGAGGACCCGGACGTGATCCTCGTCGGCGAGATGCGCGATCTCGAGACGATTCGCCTCGCGCTCACCGCGGCCGAGACCGGTCACCTCGTATTCGGCACGCTGCACACGAGCTCCGCCGCGAAGACCATCGATCGCGTCGTCGACGTGTTCCCCGCGGCCGAGAAGGAAATGGTTCGAAGCATGCTCTCGGAGTCGCTGCGAGCGGTCATCTCGCAGACGCTGCTGAAGCGGGTCGGTGGCGGCCGGATCGCGGCGCACGAGATCATGATCGGCACGCCGGCGATCCGCAACCTGATCCGCGAGGGCAAGGTCGCGCAGATGTATTCGTCGATTCAGACCGGCCAGGCGCAGGGTATGCAGACGCTCGACCAGAATCTGCAGGAGCTGCTGTCGAAGGGGCTGATCACGAAGGAAGAGGCTCGCTTCAAGGCGGTGATCAAGGAGAACTTCTGACGCCGGCGAACGGCCGGGATCGGATCGGGGGATGGAACGGGATCAAGCAGTCAGACTCATCCAGAGCTTGCTCCGCAAGATGGTCGAGAGCAACGGCTCGGATCTTTTCATCACCGCCGACTTCCCGCCGGCGATCAAGGTAGACGGCGCAATCAGACCGTACGGCGAGAAGCCGCTCACCGCGGCGCAGAGCTCGCTGATCGTGCGGTCGATCATGAACGACAAGCAGGCGAAGGAATTCGACGCGACGAAGGAGTGCAACTTCGCGATATCGCCGCAGGGCATCGGCCGTTTCCGCGTCAGCGCGTTCGTCGCTCAGGGGCAGGTCGGCGCCGTGATCCGGCAGATCGTCACGAAGATCCCGAGCTTCGAGGACCTCGATCTGCCTCCGCAGCTGAAGGAGGTCGCGATGACGAAGCGCGGCCTTTGCCTCGTCGTCGGCGGCACGGGTTCGGGTAAATCGACGACCCTCGCGGCAATGATCGGCTATCGAAACGAGAACAGCCGCGGCCACATCATCACGATCGAGGACCCGGTCGAGTTCGTCCATTCGCACCGCGGCTGCGTCGTTACGCATCGTGAGGTCGGCGTCGACACCGAAAGCTGGCACAACGCCCTGAAGAACACACTGCGGCAAGCGCCCGACGTGATCATGATCGGCGAGATCCGCGATCGTGAAACGATGGAGTACGGCATCCAGTTCGCCGAGACCGGGCACCTGTGCGTCGCGACGCTGCACGCGAACAGCGCGAACCAGGCGCTCGACAGAATCATCAACTTTTTCCCCGAGGAGCGCCGCCAGCAATTGCTGATGGATCTTTCGCTGAACGTCACGGCGCTGATCTCGCAGCGCCTGATCCCTCGGGAGAACGGCATGGGACGCGTCGCGGCGATGGAGATCATGCTGGCCTCGCCTTTGATTCGCGATCTGATCTTCCGCGGCGAGGTCGCGGCGATCAAGGACGTCATGGCGAAGTCCACGAGGCTGGGCATGCAGACGTTCGACCAAGCGCTGTTCAATCTGTACGAGGACGGCGTCATCTCCTACGACGAGGCGATCCGCAACGCGGACTCGCAGAATGAGCTGCGCCTGCGCATCAAGCTGCAGAGCAAGCGCGAGGCCGCCTCCGAGGCGGAGCAGGGTGAGAGCCTGCAGATCCTCGAGGAGGACCGCGGCGCGAGTTTTCAATGAGCGTCGAGCACGCGCCGTGCGCGTGAGGCGCCGTTCGCGGCGCGTCACGGGCACGCAGCGCCGTCGAGGCACGCCGTGAACCGAAGCGTCGACAGAGACTAAGGAGGCCGGAGGGGGGGCCGGAAGCGGAGCGCGCGAGCGGACCGCCGAGGCCGTGCGAATCTCGAGATGAACGTCAAGCCGCTCTTCAAGCTGATGGTGGACAAGAAGGCGTCCGACCTCTTCTTCACCACCTATGCGCCGGTCATGATCAAGATCGACGGCAAGATCATGCCGGTGAATCAGGTCGAGCTGACGCCGAAGATGGTGCGTCAAGCCGCGCTCGAGCTGATGGACGAGCAGCAGCTCGAGGCGTTCACCCGAGATCTCGAGATCGATTTCGCGATCTCCGAGCCGGGTCTAGGCCGATTCCGCGTGAATATTTTCCATCAGCGCGGCAACGTCGCGATGGTGCTGCGATTCATCACGCCCGAGCTGCCTCGGCTCGAGAACCTTGGCGTGCCGGAGATCCTGAAGGATCTCGTGATGCTGCGCCGCGGCCTGATTCTGATGGTCGGGGCGACCGGCTCCGGCAAGTCGACGACGCTCGCCGCGATGATCGACCATCGCAATCGCAACTCGGCGTCTCACATCATCACGATCGAGGATCCGATCGAGTTCCTGCATCCGAATCAGAAGTCGATCGTCAATCAGCGCGAGATCGGCCTCGATACGCACTCGTTCGCGCGCGCGCTTCGGAGCGCGATGCGAGAAGCTCCCGACGTCGTGCTGATCGGCGAGATCCGCGATCGTGAGACGATGCAAGCCGCGATCGACCTCGCCGGCACGGGGCATCTCGCGATCGCGACGCTGCACGCGAACAACGGCCCGGAGACGCTCGACCGCATCATCAACTTCTTCCCGAACGATCAGCACGCCCAGGTGCTGATGGACCTTTCGCAGTACCTGCGCGCCGTGATCTCGCAGCGTCTCGTCCGGGCGAAGGACGGCAAACGCGTCGCGGCCGTCGAGCTCATGCTGAACACGCCGCTGATCTCCGAGCTGATCAGGAAGGGCGATATCGCGAACGTCAAGGAGGCGTTCAAGGATACGCGCGAGCCCGGCATGCAGACGTTCGACCAGGCGCTGTTCGACCTCTACCGGCGCGGCATCATCGGCATGGAAGAGGCGCTTGCGCACGCCGACTCGCGCGCGAACCTCGAGGCGAAGATCAACTTCGGCTGACGGCGCTCCGCTACGGCGGTCAGCGGAAGAGCGCCGGGTACACCTCTCGCGCTTCGAATACCGGGCCGTCGACGCAGACGCGCTTCATTGCGGGTCCGTCCGGCGTCTCGATACGCACCGCGCAGCCGGCGCAGCCGCCGACGCCGCAAGCCATGTACTCCTCGAGCGCGAGCTGACACGGCAGGCCGAGCTCGGCAGTGAGCGACGCGAGCGCGTGCAGCATCGGCCCGGGGCCGCAGCCGATGAGCTGGGTCTCGGCGAGGATGTCGGCGGGCTGCGCTTCGAGCCATGCGCGCGCGAGCGCCGTGACGAAGCCGCGATGGGCGCCCTGAAGCCCCGCGCCGCTTGCGAGCCGCGACGGCACGCCCCAGGATTCGAGCAGCGCCATCGCGGCCGTCGCATCCTCCGGCATGCCGGGCATCGGGGACGGCGACGCGTCGAGGTCGAACGGGAACGGCAGCTCCGAGCCCATCAGCACGATCGGTGCCATGAAGCGCTCGTCCGCGTTGAGGCGCTCGGCGGCGAAGATCATCGGCGGGATACCGACGCCGCCGCCGACCGCGACGACGCGGGGCCGAGACGGCGACGGCGTGAAGCCGCGGCCGATCGGCGCGAGCAGGCTGATGCTTTCGCCCGGCCGGCGCTCGGCGAGCTTGGCGAGGCCGGCGCCGATCGGCTTGTACAGAAACTCGACCCAGCCTTCGTCCGGAGCGGCCCGCATGATCGACAGCGGACGGCGCATCGGCACCGACGGATGACAGGTGATGTGCGCGAAGCTGCCGGGCTCGGCGCGCCGCGCGGCTTGCGGTGCCGCGACGCGCAGCACGTACTGGTTACCGGGCCACGCGCGGTGCGAGAGGATCTCGGCGTCGTCCTCGAGATAGATCGTGCCGCGATGCTTTCGCATCTCTTCTCCGGCTGCCGCGTCGCTCGTCATATCGTCTCGCTCATCCACTGCTCGGCAATCAGGCATGCCGCCCGCTCGTCGATCTGTGCTTTGCGCGTGCGTCGCCGGATGCGGCCGCTGCGCCGGCCCTCGGCGAGCTCCGCGGCCGCGGCCGCGGACGTCAGCGCTTCGTCGACCGTCTCGACCGGGAGCCCGTACCGTTTCGCGAGCGACGCCGCGAACGTTCTTGCCTCGGCAGCGATCGACGTCGGCCCGGCGGAGCCTTCGGGCACGCCGACGATCAGGCGGCCGGGCCGCCATTCGGCGACGAGGGCGTCGAGCTTCGTCCACGGCACGTCGCTGGTGCGCTCGAGGGTCGTCACGGGGGACGCGGTAAGCGTGCGCAAATTACCGCTCGCGACGCCGATCCGGCGGCGGCCGAGGTCGAATGCCAGCACGAGATCGGGGTGCGTCCCCTCGCTCACCGGCGCCTCGACCCGGTCAGGCGTGGCCCGCGTAGCTCGCAAGCTGCCGGATGTCGACGCCGAGAAGCCCGGCAGCGGCACGCCAGCGCTGCTCGTACGGTGTCTCGAACAGCACTTTGTCGTCGGCCGGCACGCTGAGCCACGCGTTCGCGGCGAGCTCGGCCTCGAGCTGGCCGGAATCCCAGCCGGCGTAGCCGAGCGCGACGAGCACCGGATCCGGGCCTTCGCCGCGCGCGAGCGCGTCGAGCACGTCCTGCGAGACGGTGACCCGGATACCGGCCGGCGTCTCGAGCGTCGAGTCGTACGGCGTTTCCGAGCGATGCAGCACGAAGCCGCGATCCCGCTGCACGGGCCCGCCGGCGAGCACCGGCATATCGGCGATTCGCGGATCGCTCGCTTTCAGGCCGAGCTGCCGAAACACCTCGGCGAGCGGCATGTCGGTCGGGCGATTGATCACGATGCCCATCGCCCCGGCCTCGTCGTGCTTGCAGACGTAGGTGACCGTCTCGTTGAAATTCGGGTCGTCCATCGCGGGCATGGCAATCAGGAAGTGGTCCTCGAATGTGCGCACCGCCCCAACCTCGCGTTCCCTCGTGTCCTGAAATTCTAGCCCAGCTTCGCGACCGGGGTCGTGTTGAAGTTTTGCTTCGGTGGCGGTGCCTTCGGACGGCACTTCGCCGCTCGCGTCCTTCGCGAACGGCGTTGGGGCTAAATGTCGTCGATGACATCCTTCGCCGCCGGCGTTGGGAAGGCACTTCGTCGATCGCCTCCTTCGCGAACGGGATCGAGCACTGCGGCGAGGCCGCGCCCTCGTCATGC
>CAYMAF010000066.1:0-14379 GCA_964388365.1 uncultured Gammaproteobacteria bacterium
GGCAGACGTTCACCGTGCTGCCGGGCCGCGAGCTCGAGCCGATCAGCGTGGTCTGCATGGAGACGATATGAGCGCGGAGACGAGAATGCGCGCGGGCTCGCCCGCACGCCGCGGGGCTGGACGGCGATGAGCGTAGCTGCCGACTGGCTGCTCAGGACCGACGTCGAAGGCTTCACGCGCCACTTCGCGGCCGAGGCCCTGCCCGTGACGATCGGCGGCGATCCGCGTGCGGACATCCGGCTTTCCGGGGTCGACGGCACGCTGTCGATCGGCCTGCTCGACGGCGTGTTCTTCATCCAGCCGATGCGCGAGACCCGGAACTTGCGCATCGCCGGCGAGCACGTGACCGGCGCCCGCAAGCTTGCCGACGGCGACGTCATTGCGCTCGACGCCGCGCGGATCGCGTGCCGGATCGACGGCGGCCGGCTGCTGCTCGATATCGAGGCGCGGGTCACGGCCGGCGATACTGCGCCGCCGGATCTCGATGAGCTCGCCCGCGACGTCCGCGCCGACGACGAGCTCGCGATCACGCCGATCGCGTTCCGCCCGGACGCGGTGCCGCGCGTCGCGCGACGCCGGCGTCCGAGCTTCGCGGCGGTCGCGACGGGCTTCGTCTTCGCCGTGCTCGCCGTGCTCGCGTGGTTCGCGTTCACCGCGCGATCGGTCTCGCTCGAGTTCGAGCCCGAGCCCGACGTCGTCGAGCTGCCGGCCACGCTCTTCAAGCTTCGCCTCGCCGACCGGCTCATGCTCCGCCCGGGCAAGCATCGCGTCGTCGCGGAGCTCGCCGGTTACTATCCGCTCGATACCGAGATCGAGGTCGGGCTGTCGCAGGATCAGCGCTTCGAGCTCGAGCTGACGAAGCTGCCGGGCGAGGTCGAGCTCGCGACGCGGCCCGAGACCGGTGCCGAGGTGCTCGTTGACGGGGAGCCGGTCGGGCGCACGCCGCTCGTCGCCGAGATCCGCCCGGGCCGACATCGGGTCGAGTTCCGCGCCGAGCGTTACTTGCCGGAGCAGCGCGAGATCGACGTCGAAGGCGGCGGGACGCGCCAGGCGCTTACGGTCGAGCTGACGCCGAGCTGGGCGCCGGTCAGCCTCGCGACGACCCCAGCCGGAGCGACCGTGCTCGTCGACGGCGAGCCGGCCGGCACGACGCCGGCGACGCTCGAGCTCGAGGCCGGGCGCCGCGAGATCGAGGTGCGGCTCGCGGGATACAACGCGTGGCGCACCGAGCTCGATGTCGTCGCGAATCGCCCGGTCGAGCTGCCGTCGGTCGCGCTGGTTCAGGCCGATGGCCGAGTCGAGCTCGCGAGCACGCCGTCCGAGGCGTCCGTCAGCGTCGACGGCGAGTATCGCGGCCGCACGCCGCTGACGCTGAGCCTCCGGCCGGGCCGCACGCACCGGATCACGCTGACGAAGCCGGGCTACGAGCCCGCGACCCGCGAGCTGACGGTCGAAGCGGACAGCGGCCGGCGCATTGCGGTTGAGCTTGCGGCGCAGTACGGAGAGGTCGAGGTCGCGAGCGAGCCGCCGCAGGCCGAGATCTGGGTCGACGGGAGCCGCGCCGGCACGACGCCCGCGACGCTGCGCCTGACCGCGCTGCCGCACGAGATCGAGGTCCGGCTCGACGGCTACGCGGTCGGCAAAGGGCAGGTGACGCCTCGTCCGGGCTTCGCGCAGCGGCTCAGCTTCGAGCTCGAGCCGCTCGACGAGGCGAGCGGCAGCGGTTATCCGCGAACGATCACGACCGGGCTCGGCCAGGAGCTCAGGCTGATTCCGGCGGGCCAGTTCACGATGGGATCGTCGCGGCGCGAGCCGGGGCGCCGCTCGAACGAGACGCTGCGCCGCGTGAAGCTGAGCCGGGCGTTTTATCTAGGCGTGCACGAGGTCACGAACGCCGAGTTTCGCGAATTCAAGCCGGACCACGATTCCGGGACGCTCGCCGGCCGTTCGCTGAACGGCGACGATCAGCCCGTCGTGAACGTCGATTGGGAAGACGTCGCCCGATATCTGAACTGGCTCAGCATCCGCGACGGGCTGCAGCCGGTCTACGAGGAGCGCGACGACGGCACGTTCGTCGCGGCCCGGCCGCTGCGTAACGGCTATCGGCTGCCGACCGAGGCCGAGTGGGCGTGGGCCGCCCGCTTCGCCGAGCGCGAGACGGCGCTCGTCTATCCGTGGGGCACGGAGCTGCCGCCGCCGGATCGCTCGGGGAATTTCGCGGACGTCAGCGCCGCGAAGGTGTTGCCGACGACGCTCGTCACGTATAACGACGGCTTCGAGGTGTCGGCGCCGGTCGGCAGCTTCCCGGCCGACGTGCTCGGGCTCCACGATATCGGCGGCAACGTCGCCGAGTGGATCCAGGATTTCTACGACGTCTATCCGGATGCCGGCACCGAGCAGGCGGTCGATCCGCTCGGACCGACGACCGGGCGCTTCCGAGTCGTTCGCGGCCCGAGCTGGCGTAGCGCGACGCAGACGAATCTGCGGATGGCGTACCGGGACTATGCGGCAGAGGGGCGGGACGATCTCGGCTTCAGGATCGCGCGCAATCTCGAATGAAGACGCGATACGGGTGTCTATTAGAGGTCGTAGCGCGATTTCCGCGATGAGGGTGTGAGCATGACGAGACACGTGAGGATCACGGCCGGGCTGGCGGCCGCGCTCGTGCTGGCCGTCCCGTCCGTCGCGCAGGACGAGCGGCCGGCGCCGCCGGAGCCCGCGCAGGACGGCGGGCAGGAGCGAAGCCCGGCACGTTCCGGCCGGCCCCCCGCGGACGAGAGCGAGGACATCTTCATACCGTCCGAGGAGATCGGGGCCGACGAGGAGGTCACTTTTCCGGTCGATATCTGATCGACGGAGCCGGCCGAACCGAAGAAGACGGCCGCCGCCGTCCGGAGTGCAAGCTGAATGAGAAGAACGTTTCCGACCGAGTTCCTGTTTCAGGTGTTCGCGCTGATCATCGCGGTCATCGTCGTGCATTCGACTTACGTGACGGTCGTTCGGCCTCGGGCGAACGCCGTGCTCGCCGAGCAGACGCTGCGGATGCAGCAGGAGGAGAACTACTCGCCCGATCAGTCGGTCTGGGTCATCATCCGCGACTACGAGCAGGAAGCTTGCTTCGTGCTCATGCTCTGGGCGTTCGCAATCATGGGCTACAAGGCCGTGCGAGTCGCGCGCGAGCGCCGTTTGCTGCAGGACGAGCTGCTGCCGGTTCGTGAAGGCGTCCGGATCCTGCCTGAGGATACGCGCGAGTACGCCCGCGCGATCCAGTCGCTGCCCGAGACCGTCCGCGACTTGTTGCTGCCGCGCGCGCTCCTGACCGCGCTCGAGCGATTCGGCTCGACGCGCAGCGTGCAGGACGTCTCCGCCGTCGCGAAGACGATGTTCGAGGGCGAAAGCGATCGGCTCGAGTCCGATCTGTCGATGATCCGCTACATCGCGTGGGCGATCCCCTCGATCGGATTCATCGGCACCGTGCGCGGCATCGGCCTCGCGCTCGGCGAGGCGCATCGCGCCGTGCAGGGCGACATCACCGGCGTGACCGAGAATCTCGGCACGGCGTTCAACTCGACGCTGATCGCGCTCCTGATCTCGATTGTGCTGATGTTTCTCGTGCACCAGCTCCAATCGCAGCAGGAGCGGCTCGTGTTCGACGCTCAGGAATACGTCGACCGGAACCTGATCCGGCACATGCAGGGCCGGGGATGACGTCGTTTCCGGCCGACGGCGAGGTGGTGCGTTGCGTACGCTGGCGATAGAGATCAACGACGCGGGTCTCGTGGTCGCGGACCGGGACGCGGTGCTTGCGATCGAGCCCGGGTACGCGCTGGCCGAGAACGGACGCATCACGACCGGCGCGGAAGCGCACGGCCAGGCGCGGTTGAAGCCGCGTCACGTCAGCAATCGCTATTGGGCGAGCTTGAGCCTCGAGCCCGGCAGCGCGGGCATCGGCGACCTCAACGCCGCCGAGCTCGCGTACCGTCAGCTCGACGCGCTGTGGAAGCGATTCGGCGACGGCGCGGCGGGTGTCGTGCTCGTCGTGCCCGGCAGCTATACGCGCGAGCAGCTCGGGCTGTTGCTCGGCATCGCGGAGGAGTGCGGCATGCCGGTCGCGGCGCTCGTCGACGCCGCCGTCGCGGCCGCGAATCGGCCGTACCCGGGCCGGCGCGTCGTGCACGTCGACGCGGGGCTGCACCGGGTCTCCGTCACGGCCGTCGAGCAGGCGGACGAGGCGGTCGCGGGTGACGAGCTCGCGCTCGAGTCGACCGGCCTTGCGGCCGTGCAGGACATGGTCGCGCGCTGGATCGCCGAGACGTTCGTGCTCGCGACCCGCTTCGATCCGTTCCATCACGCCGATTCCGAGCAGACGCTCTTCGATCGGCTGCCGCGCTGGCTCGGCTCGCTTGGCGAAGCTGAGACGGTCGAGCTCGAGCTCGAGCACGGCGACGACAAGTTCGCGATCACGGTCGAGCGCGAGCGGCTCGTCGGCGTCGTCCGCGGTTTCAATCGCGCCGTGACGCAGCTGATCGCTCAGGCACGGGGCTCGGACGGCGCGCTCGTCGTGCAGGTCTCGGAGCGGCTCGCGCATCTGCCGGGTCTTGCGCGCGAGCTCGCCCGGCTCGACGCCGCGCGTCTCGTGCATCTGCCGACCGGCCACGCGGCGCGCGAGGCGATCAAGGGCGTCGAGCGCGTCGAGCGCTCCGGCGGCCCCGTGCGGCTGCTGAAACATCTGCCGTGGCGCGCGCCGGCCGACGACGACGAGCCGGAGACCGCCCCCGAGACGCGGAACGGCCCGGACCGCGAGCCCGCCGGCGCGGATCACGCGCTTTCCGTCGAAGACGCCGCGCCGACGCACGTCGTCTATCGCGGCATCGCGTATCCGATCGGCGCCGACGGCATCGTCGTCGGCCGCGCCGCGATCGACGGGCGCAGGACGATCGCCGTGGACGGCGATCACGGCGGCATCTCTCGGTTGCACTGCGAGCTCGTGCTTCGCGATGGCGTGCTCCGCGTCAAGGATCTCAGCCGCTACGGGACGTTCGTCAACGAGAAGCCGGTCAACGGCGACACCGCGCTGAATCCCGGCGACGTGATCCGCGTCGGCTCGCCCGGTGTCGAGCTGCTCGTGATCGGGGTGGCGGGCGATGGCGCGTAGGCGGGAATTCAACGTCTTCTCGCTCGCGTTCCTCGACGCGATCACGTGCGGCTTCGGGGCGATCATCCTGTTCTACATGGTGATCGTCGCGAATATCGACCTGCGCCACGACCTGATCGTCGAGGAGGCCGCCGGCGAGGTCGATCGGCTCGAGCTGCGCGTGCTCGCGGGTCGGAAGAACCTCGTGCAGGCTCGGCAGGAGCTCGCGGCGCTCCTCGAGGATCGGACCGTGCTCGAAGGGTTGAAGCGGCGGCTCGCGAGCGAGGTCGAGCGGACGCAGGAGGACTTTCGGAACCTGACCGAGGAAAGCCTCTCGCGGCGCGAAGCGATCGAGCAGCTCGAGGCCGAGCTCGCGGCGCTCCGAGCCGAGATCCAGCAGCAGTCCGCGGCGAGCGTCACGCCGGAGGAGGCCGGCAATCGGATCCGCAGCGTCTCGGGCGAAGGCAACCGTCAGTATCTGACCGGCCTCAGGATGGGCGGGCGGCGCGTGCTGATCCTCGTCGATGCGTCGACGAGCATGCTCGATCGGACGCTCGTGAACATCATCCGCCGGCGCAACATGCCCGAGGAGGATCAGCTCAGGGCGCCGAAGTGGCAGCAAACCGTGAACACGGTGGATTGGCTGACGGCGCAGATTCCGGCGGGCACACAGTTTCAGGTCGTCGCGTTCAACGACCAAGCGTGGTCGCTGATCGAGGGCACGGACGGTCAGTGGCTGACGGCGAGCGACGGCAGCCAGCTCGAGCAAGCGGTCGAGACGCTGCGCCGCACCGTGCCGAAGGGACCGACGAGCCTGCACGCGGCGTTCGCGGCGGCGCGCGCGCTCGAGCCGAAGCCCGACAATATCTACCTGATCGTCGACGGTCTGCCGACGATGGGCAGCGTGCAGCCGAGCCGCGCCGGCGTGACCGGACGAGAGCGCGCGTCCCATTTCGAGCGCGCCGCGCGAGAGCTGCCGCTCAACGTGCCGGTCAACGTGATCCTGCTCGCGATGGAAGGCGACCCGAACGCCGCGCCGCTCTACTGGCTGCTCGCGCTGAATACCGGCGGCTCGATGCTCGCGCCGGCGGAGGATTGGCCATGACGAGACGTAGAAAGCGACGCGAATTCGACACGTTGAATCTTTCGTTCCTCGATGCCGTGTCGTGCGGCTTCGGCGCGGTGATTCTGCTGCTCGTGATCACGAAGCTGTTCGAGCCGATCCGCCTCGAGGAGACGCAAACCGATCTCGATCGGCTAATGGTCCGCTATCAGCAGGAGCTCGAGGACATTCTCGGCGAGATCGAGGTCGTGCGGCGCGAGCAGGCGTCGCTCGTCGACGAGGTCGAGCTCGAGGAGACCCAAGTCGCGCAGCTGCAGCGTCAGCTCACGCGGATCCGAGCAGAGATGCTCGACCGGCAGGACGATGCCGAGCTCGCGAGCGAGCTCGCGGGACGGCTCGCGCAGGCGAAGCAGGAGCTGACCGAGGAGATGCGGCGGCTGCTCGCCGACTACCGGCCGCCGATCGACGAGTACAAGATCGGCGGCATTCCGGTCGACAGCGAATACATCATCTTCGTGATCGACACATCGGGCAGCATGCGGCAGTACGCGTGGGACCGCGTGCAGCGGCAGATCCGCGAGACGCTCGAGGTCTACCCGACCGTGAAGGGCATCCAGGTGATGAACGACATGGGCGAGTACCTCTTCAAGAGCTACCGCAAGCAATGGATTCCGGATACGCCGGCGACCCGTCAGGCGATCATCGACGGATTGCGCAACTGGAACGCGTTCTCGAACTCTTCGCCGCGCGAAGGAGTTCTCGAGGCGATCGAAACCTTCTACGACCCGGAGAAGCGGGTCTCGGTTTACGTGTACAGCGACGACTTCTCGCAAGGCTCGATCAACGCCGTCGTCCGCGAGGTCGATCGCAAGAATCGCGCGAACACGCCCGAAGGACGGCGGGTGCGCATCCACGCGGTCGCGTTTCCGGTCTACTACGAGGTCATGGGCGGCAATCTCGTCACGGCCGCGCGGTACGCGACGCTAATGCGCGTGCTGTGTCAGCGTAACGGCGGGACGTTCATCGCGCTGCCGTCGCGGCGGGACATTTGAGCGCCGGCGCCGAAGCCCGGCCGAGGAAATCTGCTAACCTCCACGACATGAGCACGATCAAGGACGAGAAGCTCGAGGACGCGAAGCACGCGGACAACGGTCGCGCCGGCGAACCGCTCGTGTCGCGGGCCCGCCCGCGTAAGCGGGCAGCGTGGATCGCCGCGGCCGTCGCCGCGTCGCTCGCGGGGCTCGCGCTCGCCGACCCGATGCCGTTTCGCCAGCTCCTCGGCATCGAGTACTACGATTTCCCGCTGCCTCGCGGGCACGACAAGCCGTCCGAATGGGTCTTCGCGCGGCTGATGTACCCGGAGTCGCGCAGCTCGCGGTACTACGGATGGGGCGGGGACTGGCGACAGGGCGGCACGAGCTGGACGATCGACTATCCGCGCGCGGATCGGCACATCGCCGAGATGATCGATCGTCTGACCGCGCTCGACGTGCGTCCGGTCGAGCAGCCGGTGAATCTCGACGACGGCGACGACGTGTTCTATTGGCCGTGGCTATACGCCGTCGAGGTCGGCACGTGGGAGCTTACGGACGCGCAGGCCGCGAAGCTGCGCGAGTATCTGCTTCGCGGCGGTTTCCTGATGGTCGACGATTTTCACGGTACGTATCAGTGGGCGGTCTTCATGGAGAGCATGAAGCGCGTGTTCCCGGACCGCCCGATACGCGACATCCCGCCGGACGATCCGATCTTTCACGTTCTCTACGATATCGACGATTTCTCGCAGATCCCGGGCGCGCAGTTCCTGCAGACGGGAAGCCTCTACGAGGACGACGGCTATACGGCGCGGTGGCGCGCGATCTACGACGACGACGGCCGCATCATGGTCGCGATCTGTCACAACATGGATCTCGGCGATGCGGTCGAGCATTCCGATACGCCGCAGTATCCGGAGAATTGGTCCGCGAGCGCGATGCGCATCTTCATCAACTACGTGATCTACTCGATGACGCATTGATGCGGCGCGAGACGCGCCCGCCCTCTCGTCGAGAACCTCGCCGACCATAAGATCCGCCGCCTGCGCCGAGCACGCTCGCGCGCAATGGCCGTGGCATGCTTTCTGCATGGTCCCCGTCGTCCAATTAGAACAAAGGCATGAGCATGATCCATCGAAAGAGCATCGCCGCGTGGTGGGCGGCATTCGTCGCGGCGGGCGTCGTCGGTCTCTCGGCCTGCGAATCGCAGGGACCGTTCGAGGAGGCCGGCGAGGAGATCGACCAGGCGGTCGACGAGATCGAAGACGAGTTCTGACGCCGGTCGGGCGCGCGCCGAGGGTTTGGCCTCGAGCGCGCGGCTCGAAGGCCATGCCGCCGGCCCGATCGACGCGCCAGAATTCGACAGAATCGCGCATCGGTCCAACGCTTTCGCGCAGCGGCTGCGCCTTTCGCGTCGCTTCAATGTGCTCGTGCCTCGGGGGCACGTGGACAAGGAGCGAAAACAATGCGCAAGCAACTGCTGGTTCTTGCGATCGCCGCGGCGACCGCGACGACGGGGTGGACGGCCGAGAAGGAGCGCGCGTCGAAGCGCGAGGCGATTGGTGTCGGCAGCGGGGCGGTGATCGGCGCCGCGGCCGGCGGACCCGTCGGCTTCGTGCTCGGCGGAGCACTCGGCGGCTGGCTCGGCGACCGCTTCGATCGCGAGCGTGCGCAGCGCATCGAGGCCGAGGAACAGTATGCGGCGCTGCGCGTCGAGACGGCCGAGCTCGAGGGACTCCTCGCACGCAACGAGCGCGAGCTTGGGCGGATCGCGGCTCAGCTCGACGCGGAGCGGGCGCAGCATACGCGCAGGCTCGAGCAGGCACTCGATCTTCAAGTCTATTTCCGCACCGAGCAGGCCGAGCTCGATCCCGCCGCCGCCGAACGGCTCGCGCGGATCGGGGAGCTGATCCGCGAGATGGACGGAGTCGTCGTGATGCTCGAGGGTCACGCGGACTCGCGCGGCGACGCAGCGTACAACGAGGCGCTTTCCGCGGCGCGCGCGGAATCCGTCCGGCAAGTCTTCATCGACGCCGGCGTGCCGGCCGAGCGTATCGCGGTCACGGCCGAGGGCGAGAACCACGCCGTCGCGGAGCCGAACGATCTCGACGCGCTCGCGCTCGAGCGGCGGGTGGCGATCAGCATCGTCGGCCCCGATGTCAGTCCGCGGGTCGCTCGAGAGCACTGAGATCCGCGGGCTTTCCTCCGCGCGGCCGGCGTCCGACGGGATCGCCGGCCGGCGCGGAGCCGCCGTGATCAATCGTGCCTGAGCGCATCGGTCGGGTCGACGCGCCCTGTGTGCAGCACCGGAGCGCCGCGAGTCCCCTCGTGCCATATTCGAGAAGTTCGTGAATAATGGGGGCAACGCAAATCACGGGGGGAGCGGAAGATGACGAGGCTCGGTTTCTTGGCCATTCTGACGGTCGCATCGTTGCCGCTCTTCGCCCAGCCGTCGAGCGAAGGCTGCGCGTCCGAGGCGGGCCTCGAGTTCGTATGCGGTCCGCAGAGCCCGGAAGATCTCGTGCTCGTGCCGGGTACCCGCTGGATCATCGCGAGCTCGATGACCGAGGGCGCGGGTCTCTTGCTCGTCGATGCGAACGAGGCGACCTGGACCGAGCTCTATCCGGGATCGAGGCCGCGCGCGGCCCCTGATCCGATCTACGCCGACTGCGCCGAGCCGCCCGATCCGGCACGCTTCAATGCGCATGGCCTCTCTTTGCGGCCGGGCAGCGGCGGCCGCTCGACGCTGTACGCGGTCCTGCACGGCGAGCGCGAGTCGATCGAAGTCTTCGACGTCGACTCGACGGGCGAGCGGCCGACCGTGTCGTGGAAGGGCTGCGTGCGTTTACCGGACGGGCTCGCGGCGAACAGCGTCGCGTCGTTCGCGGACGGATCACTCGTCGCGACGGTGCTGATCCTACCCGGCCGAACGTTCGCGGACTCGGTCGCGATGCGGCCGACCGGCATCGTGCTCAAATGGTCGCCGGGGGATCCTGGCTTCACGCGCATCGAAGGGACCGAGCTGCCAGGCAACAACGGTATCGAGGTGTCGGCGGACGGCAGCGAGATTTACGTCGTCTCGTCGGGCTTTCAGACCGTCGTCGCGTTCTCGAACACGAATCCGGCACGCGAGCTCCGCTCGACGGCGCCGTTGCCGTTCACACCGGATAACCTCCACTTCGACGAGATGGGGCGTCTCTTGACGGCCGGCATGAAGAACGACGTGCCCGAGTGCGGCGGCAAACCGGGACCGGAGCACGATCTCGAGCGGCTGTCGACGTGTCCGCGCGGCACGCTCGGGATCGCGATCGATCCGGCCACGATGGAGTACGAGATCATCGTCGACACGCCGGCGACGCCGGTCTTCAGCAACGCGACGATGGTTCTGACGCATAGCGGCCGCTTTTGGCTCGGCACTTTCCGGGGCGATCGCATCGCGTACGGCGACCTCGCCGACCGCTAAAAGACCGCACGCTTACCCGATCGCGAGGCGATCGAACGAGTGCTCAGCAGCGGCAGGGCTCGAGGCGAGCAGCATGACAGAGATCGACGAGGCGATCTCGCGCCGCCGCGCTTCCTCCGCGCGGCATGATCACGATCGGCACAGACGGCAGAAAGCGCTCGAGCGTCGCGGCGGTCTCCTCCGGCGGCACGGGCTGCGTCGCCGATTCATTGACGACGACGCCCGCAAGGGAACAGCCGCGCGCGGCGAGCATGCCCGCGGCCGTCAACGTATGGCTCAGCGTGCCGAGATAGCTGCCGGCGACGAGCAGCGCCGAAATGCGAAGCTCGGCGATCCAATCGAGCACCGTATGCTTCGCGTCGAGCGGGACCATCACGCCGCCGATGCCCTCGATCAGCGCCACCGCGCCCGTCTCGCGGCCCGCGCGCTCGATCGCTCGTCGACAATGCGCGAGCATGGCCGGCCAGTCGATCTCGCGTCCTTCTCGCGCCGCGGCCATGTCGGGCGATAGCGGCGCCGCGAAACGCCACGGGGAGACGGTTTCGATCGCGTCGAGCGTCAGCGGTTGCCCGACGGCATCGAGGAGCCGTCCGGTATCGCTTTCCGCGGCATCGTCCGGATCGAAGCCCGTAATGACCGGCTTCAGCGCGTAAACCGAGCGCCCGGCGCTTCGCAGCCCGCGCACGAGCTCGGCAGCGACGAAGGTCTTGCCGATCCCGGTGCCCGTCGACGTGACGAAGAAAGCGCTCATGTTTGCTGCGGTGCGTCTTCGCGCGGCGGCACGAGCCCAGCGACGGCCTTCGCGACGGCCGCGACGTCGTCGGGCGAATGCGCGGCCGAGAACGCGAACCGCAGGCGCGCGGTGCCGAGCGGCACCGTCGGCGGCCGGATCGCGGTGACGAGAAAGCCTTGCCGCTCGAGCTCGGCGCTCGCGGCGAGCGCGCGCTCGGCGGAGCCGAGCACGAGCGGCACGATCGCGCTCTCGGCTCGAGGTAGGCCGGTGAGCTCGGTGAACAGGCGCGCTCGCTCGAGCGGCGCCCTCACGCGGTCCGGCTCGTCGGCGAGGATATCGAGCGCGGCGATCGCCGCGGCGACGACCGGCGGCGGCAGCCCAGTCGAGTACACGAAGCTCGGTGCACGGTTGCGGATCAGCTCGATGACCGGCTCGCTCGCGCACAGATATCCGCCGTACGCGCCGGCCGCTTTCGACAGCGTGCCCATCTTCAGCGGCACGTCGATCGGCGGGTCCGATGCGAACGCCGAGCCGCGGCCGCCGCCGATGACGCCGAGCGCATGCGCATCGTCGGTGAGGAGCCACGCATCGTAGCGCGCGGCGAGCTCGGCGAGACGCGGCAGCGGCGCTCGGTCGCCGTCCATGCTGAATACGCCTTCGGTCACGAGCAGGCAATGGCGATGCGCGCCCCGGTGCGCGTCGAGCAGCGCAGCCGCGTCGTCCGCGTCGTTGTGGCGGAAAGTCGCGATGCGCGCGGCGCTCAACGCCGCTCCGTTCAGCAGGCACGAATGGCAGAGCTCGTCCATGACGATCAGATCCCGCGGGCCGGCGAGCGCGGGCAGGATGCCGATGTTCGCGAGATAGCCGCTCCCGAACACGACCGCGGACTCGGTGCCCTTGAGCGCCGCGAGCCGCGATTCGAGCGCGTCGTAGAGCGGATGGTTGCCGGTCACGAGGCGCGCGGCGCCCGCGCCTGTGCCGAAGCGCCGAGCCGCTTCGGCCGCGGCCTCGGCGACGCGCTGATCGGTCGCGAGGCCGAGATAGTCGTTGCACGAGAACGAGACGAGCTGGCGGCCGCCGCGGCGCGCGCGGGCGAGCGGGCCGCGCTCGGTCCCGGCGAGCCGGCGCCGCAGGCGGCGCGCGTCGAGCGCGCGCAGCTTCGCGGCCGCATACGCGTCAAGCGAGGAAGACGCCAAGCCGACACTCCTTATCTTCGCGAATACTCCTCGACGATCCGTTCGCGTCGGCGGCGCGGTGTCGCGGGAGCCGGCTCGGGCCGGCTCCCGCCGCAGTCGAGCTAGAGCCCGGCGTCCTGATTCGCGCGCGCGATCACGTACGCGCGAATCGCCGCTGCGCCTTCCGCGTCGATGACCTCGGCGAACGAGGCCATGCCCCTCGCCTCGAGCGCGCCGCCTACGACAATCTGCGTCCATGCGTTCGGATCGTGCAAGTACTGGCTGCGACGCAGGTCCGGCAGCAGGCCGACGCCGACGACGCCCGCGCCGTGACAGCTCCCGCAGTGCGTCTCGTAGAGCGGCGCGCCGGCGTTGATCGTCTCCTCCGACGCGGTCGACGGCGGAGGGCTCATCGGCGGCCGCTCGAAGACCGGCACCTCCGGCAGCTCGGCGGTCCCGTCGAGACGGTAGACGAGCAGCCGGGAAACGTTCGGCAGCGCATAGCCCTTCATGTTCGTGTCGCCGCCGATCACGGCCCACGAGCCGCCGGTGCCGGCCATCACGGCGACGTATTGAACGCCGTCGACCTCGTAGCTGATCGGCGCGGCGATCACGCCGGTCTGGACGTGCGTCGACCATAGCTCCTCGCCGGTCGCGGCGTCGAGCGCGGTGAACTGGCCGGAGCCCGTGCCTTGGAACACGAGCCCACCGGCGGTCGCGAGCGTGCCGCCGTTCGCCGGGCCCGCGCGCTCGACGCGCCACACCTCACGCTGCGCGACCGGATCCCACGCGATCAGCCGGCCGAACGTGCGTGCGAGCACGTCGTTCGGATCGAGCAGCGCGTTGCCGCTGAAATCAACGCCCTGGTTCGCGGCCATGCGCACCGGCTCGAACGTCTCGGGCGCGGCCCAGACGAACGGCGAGCCGTGGATCGGCAGATACACGAGTCCGGTGTCGGGGCTGTACGACATCGAATGCCACGTATGCGCGCCGTTCGGATTGTGCGTCGAGAAGAACGGCTCGCCGGTCGCGTTGTAACGCGCCTCGGGCGTCTCGACCGGGCGGCCGGTCGTAAGATCGACGTGTGTCGCCCATGCGATCTCGGTGAAGTTCTTCGCCGAGATCAGCTTCCCGGTCGCCGCGTCGATCACGTAGAAGAAGCCGTTCTTCGGCGCCTGCATCAGCACGCGGCGTTCCTCGCCGTCGATCACGAGATCGGCGATCGTGATCTGCTGCGTCGCGGTGTGATCCCAAGTCTCGCCCGGGGAGCTCTGGTAGTGCCAGACGTACGAGCCGTCGTCCGGATCGAGCGCGACGATCGACGCGAGAAAGAGATTGTCGCCGCGGCCCTCGCTGCGGAACGTATGGTTCCACGGCGAGCCGTTCCCGACACCGATATAGAGCAGGTCGAGCTCGGGATCGTACGCCATCGAATCCCAGACCGTGCCGCCGCCGCCGAGCGTCCACCATTCGCCGCTCCACGTCTCGGCGGCCATCTCGAGAATCGGGTTCTCGAAGCCGTCGGCCGGATTGCCGGGCACCGTGTAGAAACGCCACGCGAGCTCGCCGGTATCGGCGTCGTAGGCCGAGACGTAGCCTCGCACGCCCATCTCCGCGCCGCCGTTGCCGATCAGCACCTTCCCCTTCACGACACGCGGCGCGCCGGTGATCGTGTACGGCTTCGAGCGGTCGATCGTGTTGACCTCCCAGACGACGCTGCCGGATGCGGCATCGAGCGCGACGAGCCGGCCGTCGAACGTGCCGACGAAGACCTTGCCTT
>CAYMAF010000067.1:0-14306 GCA_964388365.1 uncultured Gammaproteobacteria bacterium
CCGTCACCGAGGGAACCATCGCCAGCTGGCACAAGCAGGTCGGCGACCGCGTCGAGGCCGACGAGATCCTTCTGGACATCGAGACGGACAAGGTCTCGATGGAGATCCCGTCTCCCGGCACCGGCGTGCTTTCGAAGATCCTCGTCGAGGCAGGAGAGACCGTTCCGGTCGGCACGGTGCTCGCGGTCGTCGAGGTCGCGGGCGAGGCGGCCGAGGGAACCGCGGCCGCGGCGGCGGCCTCTTCGAGCGGCGAGCCCGCAACCGCCGGCGTCGCGTCCGGACCTGCCGGGGCCGGCAAGACCGGCAACGGCGCCGCCGCGCCGACGGCAGCGGCCGCTGCGGTCGCCGACGCGCCGTCATCGAGCCGACCGCACGGCGCCGCGCGTCCGCGACAAGCCGGGCAACGGCTCTCGCCGGCCGTGCGCCGACTCGCAGCGGAGCACGACCTCGAGCTCACGCGGATCGAAGGCACCGGGCGAGACGGACGCATCACCCGCCGAGACGTGATCCGTTACCTCGAAGGCGCGGCCTCCACGCCGCGGGCCGCCGCGCCCGCGGCACGCGGCCCCGAGGCGCGAGCGCAAGCGTCCGCGGACGGCCACGTCGTGCCGTTCACGCGGATTCGCAAGCTCACTGCGGAGCATATGGTCCGCTCGAAGGCGACGAGCCCGCACGTGCTCCAGGCCGTCGAGGTCGATTTCGCGAACGTCGATCTCGTGCGCCGCAGCGTTCGCGACGCGTGGCGCGGCCGCCGCGGCTATTCGCTGACGTATCTGCCGTTCATCGCGAGCGCAGTCTGCGAGGCGCTCGGCGAGTTTCCGAACCTGAACGCGAGCGTCGACGGCGATTCGCTCGTGCTGCATCCGCACGTGAACCTCGCGATCGCGGTCGATCTCGGACCCGAAGGCCTCGTCGCGCCGGTGATCCGATCGGCCGAGACGCTGTCGGTCGCGGAGCTTGCCGACGCGATCCAGGAAGTCGCGAGCCGCGCGCGGCAGGGACGGCTCAAACCCGATGATCTAGCCGGCGGCACGTACACGATCTCGAACAACGGCTCATTCGGCACGCTGATCACTGCACCGATCATCAATCAGCCGCAGGTCGCGATTCTGTCGACCGACGGGGTGCGCAAGAAGCCGATCGTCATCGAGGCACCGGAAGGCGATTCGATCGCGATTCGGCCGGTCGGCGTTCTCGCGCAGTCGTTCGATCACCGCGCGGTCGACGGCGCCTACTCGGGCGCGTTCCTGAATCGCGTGAAGAAGATCCTCGAGCAGCGGGAGTTTCGCGTCGAGGCGTGACCGGGCGCACGAGCGCGGGCGCGGGGTCGAATCACTCGTGCTCGCGGGGCGCGGCGTACGTGCACTTCCAGACGCAGTAGCCGCGCCGCAGCTTGCGGAGAAGCGAGCGAATCGCGAATGCCGGCGCCCGACTCTTGCGCGCGCTCCTACTCATCGGCGCGCGGCCCATCAGGTTGCCGCACGGCGCGGTGCCGGCCATAGTCGGGCGCATGGATGCGGCGACCTTCTTCCGCGCCGGCTGGATTCGGTTTGCGTACGATCCGGCAATCGCCGAGTGGGCGGCTCGCGCTCGCCCGGTCGCCGATGCGTATCGAGCGGACCAGGCGCTACGCTCGCGCTGGCTGCGCTGCGGGGGCACGTGGTTCGTCGGGGCGAATGTGTTTCCGAACGACCCGACCGGGGCCGTGCCCGAGGCCGGCGTGCCGCCGCTCGCCGGCGCACCGATCCGTTTCATCGCCGACGCGCTCGGCCTACCCGACATCAAGTGGGATCGGGCGCAGGTCTCGGTCTTCTTCCCCGGCTATCCGCGGCAATCGCCCGGCGAATCGGATGCCGCCTTTCGTTTCCGTCGCGACCGCGACGCGGCGCACGTCGACGGCGTGAAGCGGACCGAAGACCGGCGGCGGCGCCTCGGCGACGAGGCACACGGCTTCATCCTCGGCGTCCCGCTATCGGATGCGCCGGCCGGCGCGGCGCCGTTCGTCGTCTGGGAAGGCTCGCACGAGATCATGCGCCGCGCGCTGCGCGAACGTCTTGCCGGCGTGGCGCCGGAACGGTGGCTAGACGCCGATATCACCGAAGCATATACGGCTGCCCGGCAAGCTTGCTTTGAAGCCTGCCGACGCGTCGTCGTCGCCGCACGTCCCGGCGAAGCATACCTGGTTCACCGGCTCGCGCTGCACGGCATCGCGCCATGGACTGCCGGCGGCGAGCACCGCGCGCGCACGATCGCGTATTTCCGACCGGACCCGTTTCCCGGCGCGGCGCGTGCATGGTGGCTCGAACGGCCGTGAGCGCGCCGAGCCTGCGGCCGCGGACGGCGCACGCACCGGGAATGAGCTAGGCCCAGATTTCCTCGTCGGTCGGCACCTTCTTTTCGGTAATGACCTTGCCGATCCGCGAGATATTCATCAGGTGCTTGTAGTCGAGATTCTCCGAGATCGAGTTCCCGCCCCACGAGCCGCAGCCGAGCGTCGTCGTCGGCGCGAAACCGTTCGTGAACGAGCCTCCGGCGGTCAGCGAGCTCGGCTGATTCACGACGAGCCGGCTGACCGGCAGCGCGACGCCGGCCGCACGGATGTGCTCCTCACGATTCGAGTGGAGCGCCGCCGAGTGGCCCGCGCCCTCGACGAGCAGATTCGCCTTCGCCTTCTCGACCGCCTCGGTGAATTCCTTGTACGGCAAGATCGCGACGACCGGGCAGAGCTTTTCCCTCGCGAGAACGTCCTCGGTGCCCGCCCCTTTCGCCGGCACGAGGATCAGCCTCACGGACTTCGGCACGTCGATGCCAACCATCCGGCCGATCTCGTGCGCGGGCTTGCCGACGACGTCCTTGTTGAGCTGCCCGTTCGGGAAGACGAGATCGCGCAGCTTCTGCACGACGGCCTCGTCGTCGGTGTACCAGACCTTGCCCGTGCCCGCGAAGGCCGCGAGCGTGTCCTGGTAACGATCCTCGGGCGCGAGCACGAATTGCTCGTGAGAGCATATGATGCCGTTGTCGAATGCGGCGCCGGCGACGATCTTCTCGACGGCGTCCTTCAGATCGACGTCGCGGTCGATGATGACGGGCACGTTACCGGCGCCGACGCCGTACGATGGCTTGCCGGACGAATACGCGGACTTGACCATCGCCGGCCCGCCGGTCGCGACGACGACATCGACCGCGCGCATCAGCTCCTGAGTCTTCTCGACCGAGCCGTTCTCGACCATCTGGATCAGGTGCTCCGGCCCGCCGTGCGACTTCACGATCCGCATGAACTCCTGCGTCAGGTGCCGCGTGCAGTTCTGCGCCTTCGGATGCGGCGCGAAGATCACCGCATTACCCGCCTTCAACGCAAACATGCCGTTGCACATCGGGGTCACGATCGGGTTCGTGACCGGCGTCACGGCGCCGACGACCCCCATCGGCTTCGCGACGAGCACGATATTGGTCTCGGGCTCTTCGCCGACGATGCCTCGGGACCGTTTCCCTTTCAGGTTGTTCCAGATGACGCGGGCCTTACCCTTGTTCTTCAAGACCTTATCGTCGTAATCGCCGATGCCGGTCTCGTCGACGGCCATCCGCGCCAGCGGCTCGGCATGGTCGTAGACGTACTTGCCGATGTCGCGGACGATCGCATCGACTTGCTCCTGCGAAAACGACTCGAACGCGGCCTGAGCGACCCGAGCCTTGGCGACCAGATCCCGAATCTCGGTATCGACGGTCGCGGCGCGTTCCGGCGTGCTCATTAGGCTGTCCCCCGTTGACGGATTAGGAGGCATTATACCGGCACCGGGGGAAGCGGCCGAGTCGCCATGAGAGCTGATTCAAGCGGTCGCGAAGAACCCGAGCACGAGATGGAATCACACACGGCGGACATGATGCACGTTCATCACCGCGCCAATACCCGCATGGAACGCCAGGTACTCATGTCTCCGGTATGGACCTTGGGCGGGATGGCGCGCCCGGAGAGATTCGAACTCCCGACCCCCGGCTTCGTAGGCCGGTGCTCTATCCAGCTGAGCTACGGGCGCGTATCGGCTGAGCCGGCCCCGTTCGGCAGGGCGCCGGCGGGACCCATTCTAACGCAGCGGCGGCCGGCGATGCGCCGGAAGGCACCGCGACGGCTGCGCGAGGCGCGGTAGATTACCACCTTTTTCGTGTAGTTGCCGACCTTTGTGTCGGGCCCCCCGCTCTAGCCGAAGAACGACGACGCCGCGTGCTGCTGGACGTATGCGGCGACATGCTCGCGATAGAGCCGCGCCGCGAGCCGCGTCCGCTCGCCCCCGCCGGCTGGGAAGCGCACTTCCCGTCCGTCGCCGAGCTTGATACTCGCGACCGGCATCACCTCGCGGGTCGCGCTCGTCAGAAAGCACTCCTCGGCGCGCGTCAGATCGTCCTCGGCGATCTCCCGCTCGCGCACGTCGATGCCGTACGCGCGGCACGCTTCAAACAGCGCGGCCTTCGTCGTGCCCTTCAGGTTCCGCGCGGTCTGCGACGGCGTCGCGAGCTCGCCGTCGAGCACGAAGAAAACGTTGCTGTTCGACGCCTCGGTCACGAGCCCGCGCGCATCGAGCATCAGGCAGTCGTCGGCACCGAGCGCTCGCGCCTCGATGACCCCGAGCACGTTGTTCAGGTAGTTGCCGCCCTTGATGTTCGGATCGAGCGCGTCGCCGGAGTTCCGCCGCGTCGCCGGCACCGCGAGCCGCACGCCTGTCGCATACGAGGCCGCCCCCCAATCGGGCACGGCCTTGACGATGATCACGCAGCTCGGGCGAAGCCGCTCGTCAGGATAAAGATCGATATCGCCGGCGCCGCGCGTCACCGTATAGCGTACGTAGACGTCGGTGCGCGACCGGGCCGCGCCGGTCGCCTCGATCGTTGCGCGGATGCGCCCCGTCAGCTCGTCCTTCGTCAGACCGACGTCGAGGTGAATCAGCCTCGCCGAGTTCAGGAACCGGGCCCAGTGCTCGTCGTAGAAGAGCGGCACGCCGTCGTACGTGCGAAACACCTCGTAGACCGAGTCGCCGTACAGGAATCCGCGGTCGAGAACCGGGATGCGCGCTTCGCGGGTCGGCGTGATCACGCCGTCCACGTTCGTCATGCTGACGAAGCTGGACATTCGCTTAGAACTCGCCCTCGTAGCGCCGCTCGAGCCGTGGCCCGAGCCGCGTCAGGATCTCGTAGCCGATCGTCCCGGCGGCCGCCGCGACCTCGTCGAGCGTGACGGTCGAGCCGATCAGCTCGACATAGTCTCCGATCGCGATCGCGCGGGCCGGAAGCGCGGAGACGTCGATACACGTCAGGTCCATCGATACGCGCCCGACGATCGGCAGCCGCGTGCCGCGAAACGCCGCATCGCAGACATTGCCCGCCGCGCGCGGATAGCCGTCCGCATAGCCCACGGCGAGCACGGCGAGACGGCACGGCGGACGGGCTTCGTAGGTCGCGCCGTAGCCGACGGTCGTGGGCTTCGCGACGTCGCGAATCTGCACGATGCGCGCCGACAGCGTTGCGACCGTCTCGACGGGGCATGTGCCGCCGCGGAACGGGTTGCCCCCGTAGAGCCCGATCCCGGCGCGGACGAAATCGCCGCGATGCGCGGCGTCGAGAAAGATGCCGGCCGACGCACCGATCGACGTCGGTGCCGGCGGAAGCCGGCGGCGCAGCGCGTCGAAGCGGCGCAGCTGCTCCGCGTTCAGCGGATGCTCCGGCTCGTCCGCGCACGCGAGATGCGTCATCACGTGATCGATCTCGATGCCCGCGAGCCTCGCCGGCTCCGCTGCGAGCCGATCGATATCGCGCTCGTCGAGCCCGAGCCTCGTCATGCCGGTATCGACGTGCAGCACCGCGGGCCCGCCGACCCGGCGCCAGCGCTCGATCTGCTCGAGCGAGTTCAGCACCGGGATCAACGCCGAATCGACGAACGCGCGCTCGGCGCCGTCCGCGACACCTTCGAGCACGTAGATCGACGCCTCCGGGGCGATACGCCGCAGCTCGACACCTTCGCTGACGGTCGCGACGAAGAAGCGGGTGCAACCCTCGAGCGCGAGACGCGCGGCGACCGGCGCGATTCCGAGTCCATACGCGTCCGCCTTCACGACCGCGGCGCAGACTGCGGGCGCCGCGATATCGCGCATCCGCCGGTAGTTTCGCGCGAGCGCGTCGAGATTCACGGTCAGCACGCCCGAAGGGGGAACCGCCGCGGACTCGTCGCAGGCAGGCAGCCGCGACGAAAACGGACTCGGATGCGCCACCGGGAACTACTCCTTCGCTGCGCCGACGATCGGCCAAGCCTCAGGCTGCTCGGCGAATCCGCCGCCCCGGCGGCGGATTCGGGCGGGAATCGGACGAGAATCTGACGAATTGTGGCAAGCGGCCTTTTCGGTCACGTCAGGCTCCCGCCGTCGGGGCCGCCTTCACGATCTCGGTGCCGGCCGCAGCGCCGGTCACTCGATACGCTCCGACGCCGATCGGCACGAGCGCGGACTCGCCGCGCACGAGCGTGCCAAGGTCCCGCCCGTCGGCGCCGGCGAGCGTCGCCGTGCCGGCGATGCAGTGCAGGCAGTGCGCGCCGCTCGCGGGCACGTCGACCGGCTGGCCGGCGCCGGGCTTGATGTGCTCGATCTCGAAGCTCGAATCGCGCACGGACCGGAAGAGACCTGGGTGGCCTGGCACCGGCTCGAACTGCGCGATCAGCTCCTCGGGATCGACGCGGCGCAAGTTCAGCACATGCAGCGCGGCCGAGATATCGATGCGCCTCAGCGGAAAGCGCACGTTGTCCCATGCGCGAAAGGTCGGCCCGGGGCGCCGGATCTCGAGCGCGAGGATCTCGAGCCCTTCGGGGTTGCCGAGCGCATGCACCTCCGCGGCCGCGGGCCGGCCGCGGACCGCGGCGATCCGCGGCGGATTGGCGTTGTGGATCACGGTGCCCGGCTCGGCCGGGATCGCGTTCATCGAGTCGAGCACGTTCCAGTAGAGCGCCTTCAGCCGCTCGAGCAGCGACACGGCGTGCGCGCGATCGCCGCTTCCGAACGCGTCCGCGAGCTCCGCCGGCAGCTCCGCGGCCCCAGACTGCCGATCCGCGAGCCACGGCGCGACGAGCGCCTGAAGGCGCGTCGGCGTCAGCCGAGCCCCGACGAGCTCGAGCACGTGCTGCTGCCACGCACGGCCCTGCGTCAGCGACGCCTCGAGCTCGGCCGGATCGATATCGCGATTGAACCCGACGCGGAGCGTCGCGCCCGGCTCCGCGTCGATGATCACGTACGCCTCGGTATGGCCGTCCGGGTGGCCCTGCACCGACAAGAGCTCGCGGACGTCGAGCGTCTTCGGTAGCAGCGGGAACGCACCGCCGTGCCGATCGGCAAGCTCGGGCCCGAGCCAGCGCTCGGCGTGGCGGCGGAGCAGCGCCGGCAGCGCGGCTTCCGAGCCGTCCTCGAAGCGCACGCGGCTCGGATGCTCGCGCGCTTCGTCGTCGGCGTCGTACGCCGCGATCTCGAAGGCCTCGCCGAGCCCCGAGCCGGTCAGCTCGGGCTGATCCGGGAGCGGACAAACGCCTTTGTACTCGCGAATCCGCATCCCGCCCCACGGCCGCTCGACGAAATTGCAGGGCGACGTCTTCAGCAGCCCGGCGCCGATACGCTCGGCCGTGCGTGCATCGCCGTCGAGCAGGGCTCGTGCGATCGTCTTTCCCGCCGTCAACGCGATGCTCCGACCATCGGGCGTGAAGTATGCCATGAACCTTTATGTCAAAACGTGACTGAGTACCGCCTCGTTACCGATCAAAGCCTGTTACGCTCGACGGTCGTTGGAGGGACATACCATAAGTATCGGCAAGATGGCTGATCCGCGCGAGTTGGCCGACCAGGCTTTCGCTCTGCTTCAGGATGCCCTGCGCGAGTCCGAGGCGCGCGCCGCGGAGCTTCGCGATGAGCTAGAGCGCCGACGCGCGCCCGAGGGCAGCGTCGGCGAGCAGATCGACAAGCTGAAGCAGCAGCTCGACGAGGCGGAGCAGGAGCGGACGCGGCTCGTCCGCGAGCTCGGCCGAGTCGAGGACGTTCTCGCCGAGGAACGCGCGAAGGTCGAGCAGCTCAAGGCCAAGCTCGAGGTCGCACAGTCCGGCCCGGACAAGCTGACGACGAAGGAAATCAACTACTGGCGCTCGAAGATCGACGATCTCGATCGCGCGAGCCGGGAGCAGAAGAGCCGGCTCGCGGAGCTCAGGCGCGAGCTCAAGGAGCGCGACGAGAAGCTCGCCGCGCTGACCGAAAGCGAACGACGCGCCGTCGAAGCCGAAGCGGCGGTGCGCCGGCGTGCCGAGGACCTCGACGCCGAGAATAGAGGACTCAGGTCGCGTCTCGACGTCGCGGAACGCCGGATCGAAACGCTCGAGCGGGACGCCTGCGCGCGGCAGGAAGCCGAGGAGCGCTTCGCGCGCGAGACCGCGGCCGCCCAGGCGGAGAACGACCGGCTTCGCGAGACGCTCGGCGAGCGGGAAACGCGGATCGCGCAGCTTTCCGCGGAGCTCGAGAGCGTCAAGACGGAGCTTTCGGCGTCCGTCGAGCAGCGCGAGCGGCTCACTGCGGAGCTCGAGCAGGCAAGGCAAGCGCACGCAGCGGAGCTCGACGAGCGCGAGCGCGCACGCGAAACGCTCGCCGCGGAGCTCGAGACGGCACGCGAGCAGATCGCGGGGCTCGAGCAGGAGCTTCGCGACGAGAAGGAGTGCACGGATAACCTCAGCGAGGTCGCGAACGAGCGGCGCGAGATCATCACGCGGCTCGAGGACCGGCTCGCCGAGGCCGAGGAGCGCTACGAGGAAGCCCGCTGGCGCCTCGGCAAGGCACAGCACTTCGAGCGACTCGTGATCCGGCGCAAGCGCCTGATCGCGGCGCTGATCGAGCGGATTCGCGCGAAGAACAAGGCGAACACCGCGTTGAAGGCCGGCCTCGACAGCTTGCGAAAGTACAAGGCGACGGCCGAGGCGAAGCAGCACGAGCTGCTCGCCCGCATCGACCGCCTGACCGCGAAGACCAAGGAGCAAGAGGAGACGATCGCGCGCCACCAAGGCGCGACGCTGACCGAGGCACAGCTCGAAGCCTCTCGAGCCCGGGTGGCCGAGCTCGAGCAGCGTGTCGAGGACCAGATCCACGTCATTCAGACACTCGAGGAAGAGCTCAAGACCGCGAAGGCCCTCCAGCAAGTCCGCGCGGAAGCCGGCTCCGAGATCGAGCGCCTGCGCGGCGAGATCGAGCTGCTGCGCGGCGAGCTCGAGACGAAGAACCAGCTCGTCGCGAAGCTCGAGAACGATTCGGACGAGCAGCAGCGCAAGATCGCGAAGCTGCGCAGCTCGGAGAGCGAGACGATGCGCCTGAAGCAGAAGATCGAGGAGCAGGAAGCGACGATCGCGCGCCTCAACGAGGCCGTGGACGGCTGGCGGCGCAAGTACGAGTTCATGGCCGCCGACGCGCCGAGCGCGTATCGCTCGGCCGCGGAGAAATAACGGCGTTTCAGCCTCGCGCCTCTCCCGCGAGCGCGCCGAGCAGGTTCGGCGTGAGGTCGCGCCGGAATCGGGCCGGATCGTCGACGCCGCAGAGCTCCGCGAGCTGCGTGACCTCGAGCCCCGCGAATCCGCACGGATTGATGCGCTCGAAGGGCTCCAGATCCATCGCGACGTTGATCGCGATGCCGTGATACGAGCAGTACCGCCGCACTCGCAGTCCGATCGCCGCAAGCTTCTTCCCGTCGACGTATACGCCCGGCGCGTCGCGGCGCCCATGCGCGGCGACGCCGTACCCGGCGACGGTGCGGATCACCGCGTTCTCGAGCGCGATCACGAGCCGCCGCACGTCGAGGCCGCGCCGGCGGATATCGAGCAGCGGATAGGCGACGACCTGCCCCGGCCCGTGATACGTCACCTGGCCGCCGCGGTCGATCTGCACCACCGGGATATCTCCGGGTGCAAGGAGGTGCGCGCGATCGGCCTTGAGCCCGAGCGTGAACACCGGCGGATGCTCGACGAACCAAATCTCATCGGCGGTGTCCGCGGTTCGCCGATCGGTGAACTCGCGCATCTCGGCCCAGACTGCCTCGAGCGAGCGGCGGCCGAGATCGCGGACGACGATCCGCGAAGGCTCGGGGGACGGAGAGACGGCGGCGCTCACAATGCCATGAGTATATCGGGGCTCGACGTCAGGTCCCGATAAAGCGCGTCCATCTGCGCTCGGCTCTCGGCGCGGACGACGATCGTCAGGCTCGCGTAACTCTCCTGGCGGCTCAGCTGCTCGGAGACGCTTTCGGAGCGAACCTCGCCGAAATGCCGTTCCACGATCTCGATCGCGGTGCGACGAAACGCCTCGCCGTTGCGGCCGAAGACCTTGACCGGCAGGTCGCAGGGAAAGGACAGCAGGGAATCCGAATCAGTCATGGCCGCCGTACCGCATCAGTAGCATGTGCTTGAACCGCGTCCACGCCCCGCCGAGCGAAACCGGCTCGAGCACGACGACGGGCGCGACCGACAGCGGCTGATCACCGAGCATCACGCTCACGGTGCCGATCTCGACGTTCGCGTCGAGGGGCGCGACGAGCCCGTCGCGAAAGTTCAGCACCGCGGAAAGGGCATCGTATGCGCCGCGGGGGATCGTCACGTGCAGGTCCCGGGCGAGACCGAGCAGCGCGCTGTCGACCTTACCCATCCAGACCTTCGCGGTTTGAATCGGTTCCCCTTTCGCGAACAGCCTGCGCGTCTCGAACGCGCCGAACCCGTAATCGAGCAGCGCGCGGCCGGCCGTCTGGCGCGCGCGGGGGGTGTCCGCGCCGAGCACGATCGCGACGAGGCGCATATCGCCGCGCTTCGCGGTCACCGCGAGGCAGTAGCCCGCGGTCGACGTGTAGCCGGTCTTCAGGCCGTCGACCGACTCGTCGTAGCGGAGCAGCCGGTTCCGGTTGTATTGGCGAATCCCGTTGTACGTGAACTCGGTCTCCGAGAACAGCGACCTCAGCTCCGCGAACTCGTCGAGGATCGCCGTCGAAAGCACCGCGAGATCGCGCGCGGTCGTGACGTGGCCCGCGGCCGGCAGCCCCGCGCTGTTACGGAACGTCGTCGATGTCATGCCGAGCGACGCCGCCCGCTCGTTCATCAGCGTGACGAACGCCTCCTCCGAGCCCGCGATCCGCTCGGCGAGCGCGACCGCGGCGTCATTGCCGGACTGCACGATCAGCCCGCGCAGCAGATCTTCGACGGCGACCTCGTTGCCAACCTCGATGAACATCCGCGAGCCGCGCATTCGCCAAGCCTTCTTGCTGACGACGACGTGCTCGTCGAGCGCGATCTCGCCGTCTCGAACCGCTTCGAACGCGAGATAAGCCGTCATCAGCTTCGTCAGGCTCGCCGGCGGGCGCGGAACGTCCGCGTTGTGCTCGGCGAGCACCGCGCCCGTGACGTGATCGAGCAGGATATAAGCGTCCGCCGGCACCTGAGGCGGCTCGGGCGCCGCGACGACCGACGAGCGGGCCGGCAGCGCGGCGAGCGCCGCAACGAGCACCGCCGCGGCAGTCCACATTCGCCCCAGCACGGATCGTCTTCCGGCTTCCATCAGGGCTCGACGACGAGGCGTGCGTCCCCGATGCCCGAGCGGCGCAAGCCGTCGGTCGCGCGATCGTAGTCGGCAACGTCGTAGAACGGGCCGACGCGAACCCGATGCAACGAATCGTCGGAGACGACGAAGACGTTATCGAAGCCGCTGCGGCGCAGTTGCTCGACGAGCCTCTCGGCGTTGCCGTGCTCGGAGAACGCGCCGACCTGAATGAACAGCGTATCGGCTCGGCCCGCGCTCGCATTCGCCGTGCCGCCGACCCGGCCGGCCGCGTCGCGGCGCTCGGCTCGTGCCGCGCGGCGGCCGCCGGCCTGTGCGTCGGCCGGCGTGCCGATCGCGCGCACCTCGACGCGCGCGGTGCCGGCGCGGACCATGTCGAGGGCATTCGCCGCGGCATACGAAAGATCGATGATGCGGTCGCCGACGAAAGGACCGCGATCGTTCACCTTGACGATGACCCGCCGGCCGTTCTCGAGGTTCGTGACCTCGACCCAGGTCGGCAGCGGCAGCGTCTTGTGCGCCGCGGTCATCGCGTGCATGTCGTAGGTTTCGCCGCTCGACGTCGGCCGCCGGTGGAATTCCCGCCCGTACCACGACGCGATACCGCGCTCGACGTAGCCTTCCGCAGAGTCCAGCACGTAGTAGCGGCGGCCGAAAACCTCGTAGAACGGCGGATTCCCCCGTGCGCTGCGCTCGGCCCCCGCGCCCGCCGCGGCGCCGCCCTTCGGCACCGAAGCGCAGCCGTATTGAACCGCGGCAATCAGCAAGCACAGAGCGGCGGTGCCGAGTCGTCGCGTCGTTTCGTTCAAGCTTCCGCTCTCCCTTCGTCGACGCGGAGCACGTGCGCTACTCGGCCGCGCGCGCTCCGCGGTACTCGTCGGCGATCGCGCGGCTCAGCTCGTGAGCGGCAAGCGCGTACATCACGCTCCGGTTGTAGCGTGTGATCACCCGAAAGTTGTGATAGCCGACCCAGTACTCGGTCTCGCCGCCCGGCCCTTCGAGCCCGAGGACGGTCGCCTTCGCATCATCGTTGCGGTCCGCCGGCAAGACATAGCCGAGGCCGCGCAGCGAGCCGACGGTATGGTTCAAGTCCATCTGATTCTCGGGCACGTGCCCTGACCACCCGTCGCCGATCGCGACCCGCTCGGCGACGAGGTCCCCGTCCCGCCAGCCGTGCACTCGGAAGTAATTCGCGACGCTCGCGAGGATATCCTTCCGGTCGTGCCACAAATCGCGCCGCCCGTCGCCGTTGCCGTCGACCGCATACGCCCGAAAGCTCGACGGGATGAACTGGCCGGCGCCCATCGCTCCCGCATACGAGCCGAGCTGATCGAACAGCTCGATGCCCTCCTCGCGCCCGAGCAGCAGGAACGACTCGAGCTCGGAAGCGAAGAAGCTCGCGCGCGGCGGATACGCGAATGCGAGGGTCGCGAGCGCATCGAGCACGCGCCAGCTGCCCATTCGCCGACCGAAATACGTCTCGATGCCGAGGATCGCGACGACGATCTCCGGCGCGACGCCGTAGCGCTCGCTCGCCTCGGCGATATCCTCGGCGTGCGCATCCCAGAACGCGACGCCGGCCGCGATGCGCTCCGGCGTGAGGAAGATCGCCCGGTACTCGTGCCACGCGAGCACCCGCTCGGCGGGCCGCGAGATCGTCTCGAGGATCTTCGGCTGGATCTCGGCGTTCGCAAGCGTCCGCTCGACCTCGTGCGCGTCGAAGCCGTGCTTCGAGACCATCCGCGCGACGAAATCGCGCTTTGCGCTCTCGACCGCGTCCATGTCGACTTCGGTATGCGCGCTCGCCGCGAAAAGCAAACCGCCGAGGACGAGCAGCGAACGTCGGCGAGGCCGAAAGAGAAACATCATGCCGGCAGCAACTTTTTGTGGCCGTGAATTGCCGCGAGGATACCGAAACACCCCATCAGGGTCACCATCGAGGTGCCGCCCGCGCTGACCATCGGCAACGGCACGCCGACGACGGGCAAGATGCCCGACACCATGCCGGCATTGACGAATACGTAGACGAAGAACGTGAGGCTCAGCGAGCCGGCGAGCAAACGCGTGAAGGTATCCTGCGCCTGAATCGCGATGTACAGCCCTCGGCCGACGAGCACGAGATAGAGAATCAGCAGCAGCACGACGCCGAAGAGACCGAACTCCTCCGCCATCACGGCGAAGATGAAATCGGTCGAGCGCTCCGGGAGGAACTCGAGATGCGCCTGCGAGCCGTTCAGCCAGCCTTTGCCGAACAGATGCCCCGAGCCGATCGCGATCTTCGACTGGATGATGTTGTAGCCCGCGCCGAGCGGATCGGATTCCGGGTTCAGGAACGTCAGCACGCGCGTCCGCTGATAGTCGAGCATCGACATCCATAGCACGGGCGCGCACGCGAGCGCGAGCCCGCAGCAGATCAGGATCAGCCGGACGCTGATTCCGGCGAGCAGGATCGCGAGGCCGCCGGCCGCGACGACGAGCAGCGCGGTGCCGAGATCGGGCTGACCTGCGATCAGGATCGCCGGCACGGCGATGATCAGCGACAGGACGAGCAGCTGCGGCATGCTCGGCGGGAGCGTGCGATCGTGCAGGAACCACGCGACCATCATCGGCGCCGCGAGCTTCATCAGCTCGGAAGGCTGGAAGCGAACGATGCCGAGATTGAGCCAGCGCTGCGCGCCCTGGCTGATCTCCCCTTCGACGGCGACGGCGAGCAGC
>CAYMAF010000068.1:0-14253 GCA_964388365.1 uncultured Gammaproteobacteria bacterium
GCGTTGGTCAGCTCGTGGCGGTCGAGCTCGGAGACGACGTCGAACGAAGGCATGCGAGTGACCCCTCGGTTGAAGCTTGCGGCCGCGACGAGACGCCGACGCGGCACAAAAAGCGCCCGGTCCCGATCGCGCTGCCGCGTGCGACGGAACTGGCGCGCATCAGCATATTGAGCCGCGCGCAGACCCGCAAGGCGGCATCGTTCACAGTTGGGGACCGCGCCGGGTTAGACTGAACGTCTCACGTCATGCCGGCGAAGTTTGAGCCGCGTGCCGTTCCCCGCAACATCGGAGTCGCTAATGGTCAAGCTGCATACGAATCACGGCGTCATCACGCTCGAGCTCGATGAGGAGCGTGCGCCCGCGACGGTCGCGAACTTTCTCGAGTACGTGCGCGACGGGCATTACGACAATACGCTTTTCCATCGCGTGATCGACGGCTTCATGATCCAGGGCGGCGGCTTCGAGCCGGGGATGCGGCAGAAGCCGACGCGCGCGCCGATCCGCAACGAGGCCGACAACGCGCTTAAGAACGAGGCGTACACGATCGCGATGGCGCGCACGTCGGATCCGCATTCGGCGACGGCTCAGTTCTTCATCAATGTCACGGATAACGCGTTCCTCGACCACGCGGCGCCGACGCAGCAGGGCTGGGGATACTGCGTGTTCGGCCGCGTGACCGACGGGACGGACGTCGTCGACCGTATCAAGCAGGTCCCGACCGGACGCAAGGGTATGCACCAGGACGTGCCGCTCGATGACGTCGTGATCGAGAGGGCCGAGATCGTTTCCGCGTAGCGGCGGCGCGGCGCGTTCGCTGCCGGCGCCGGCTCGCTCAGAGGTCGAGCACCGAGCGGTCGAGCTCCGAGACGCTCGTCCGCCCGGCCATCGCCATCGCGGCTTCGAGCTCCCGGCCGAGCGTCTCGATCATCGCGGCGACGGAGCGCCGGCCGCCGGCCGCGAGCGCGTACGCCCAGGCGCGTCCGAGCAGAACCCCGTCCGCGCCGAGCGCGAGCATCCTGAGCACGTCGACGCCGTTGCGCACGCCGCCGTCGGCGAGCACCGTCACGCGGCCGGCGACCGCCTCCGCGATCGCCGGCACGGCACGCGCCGTCGAGCGCACGCCGTCGAACTGCCGGCCGCCGTGGTTCGAGACGACGATGCCGTCGGCGCCGAGGTCGACCGCCCGCAGCGCGTCCTCGGGATCGAGGATGCCTTTGATGATCAAAGGCCCTTTCCATTTCTCGCGGATCCAGTCGAGGTCGCTCCACGTCACGGACGGGTCGAAGTTGCGGCCGAGCCAGCCGATGTAGTCCTCGAGCCCGCTGTGCTTGCCGAGCACCGCGATCAGATTACCGAGCGAATGCGGGCGGCCGCGGAGGCCGACGTCGTAGGCCCAACGCGGCTTCGACAGCGCCTGGAAGTAACGTCTCGCCGCGGCGCGGAAGCCGGAAACGCCGGCCATGCCGGATTTGAAATCGCGGTAGCGGATGCCGGGGACCGGCATATCGACCGTGAACAGCATCGCCGAGCAGCCGGCCTCCGTCGCGCGGTCGATGAGGTCGCGCATGAACGCGCGGTCGCGAATCACGTAGAGCTGAAACCAGAACGCCTGTCCCGTCGCCGCCCGAATCTCTTCGATGCTGCAGATCGATACCGTCGAAAGACAGAACGGTACGTTCGCGCCGGCCGCCGCTTGCGCGGCCTGGATCTCGCCGCGCCGAGCGAACATGCCCGAGATGCCGATCGGTCCGAGGCCGAACGGCTTCGACCATCGATGCCCGAAAAGCTCCTTCGAAGTGTCGATGCTCGAGACGTCGCACAGGACGCGCTGGCGCAGCTCGATGCTCGCGAGATCCTCGACGTTGCGCCTCAACGTATGCTCGGTGTAGGAGCCTCCGGCGAGATACTCGCCGAGGAACGGCGGGAGTCTGCGCATCGCCTCCTTCTCTATGTCGGCGGCCGAGCGCAGCTTCACGGCAGCTCTCGCTTCGCGAGGCGTATCGGCGCGGGTCATCGTGCGTCGACGAGCTCGCGCTCGTACGTCTCGGGACGGAAGCCGACGACGAGCTTCGTCTCGAGCTCGAGCACCGGCCGCTTGATCATCGACGGCTGCGCGACCATCAACGCGATCGCGCAGCGCTCGTCGAGGTCTTGCTTGTCCGTATCCGGCAACTTGCGGAACGTCGTGCCGGCGCGGTTCAGCAGCGTCTCCCAGCCGACCTGCTCGGACCAGCGCCGCAGGCGATCCGCGTCGATGCCTTCCTTCTTATAGTCGTGAAACCGATAGTCGATGCCGTGCGCGTCGAGCCACGCGCGCGCCTTCTTCATCGTGTCACACTGCTTGATGCCGTAGAGCGTCGCCGTCAATGAGATCGCCTCCCTTCCTGCCCGCCGCGCCGATACACGCGATCACCGTGCTCGATTCGGCCGCGGCCATTGAATAACCATACGGCTGCCGAACGCAAGCGTACCGGCGGAAAGCGAACGTGTCCGGACGCACGGCGCCGCCCGCTCGAACGGGCCGTCCGAGTCGGTCGTGACTAGACCGCCAGCTCGATGATCTCCGCATCGAGCCCCGCGTCGCGCACGGCGATGCGGGCGAGCGCGACCGGCAGCTTGAAGCGCCGCGGACCGGCGCTTCCCGGATTCAGGTAGAGGACCCCGTCACGCGTGTCGACCGACGGCGCGTGGGAATGACCGGAGATGACCGCGTCGAACCCGGCTGCGCTCGGATCGAGATCGAGCGCTTTCAGATCGTGAATGACGTAGAGATACCGACCGGCGATCTCGACGACCTCGGTATCTGGCAGATCGACGGCCCACTTGTCGACGTTGCCGCGAATCGCCGTCACCGGCGCGATCGCGGTGAGCTCGTCGAGCACCTGCGGCTGGCCGATGTCGCCGGCGTGAACGATCGCATCGCACCCGGCGAGCGCGTCCTTCGCCTCCGGACGGAGCAGCCCGTGGGTATCAGAGATGACGCCGATGATGCTCGTCATTGCTGCCGATAAGGAGCGCCGCGTTGCGAACGCCGATCGTCGCCGCGCAATGCGGCTCGTGCCTGTGCGTCAGCGCTGCTCTCTTGCCTTGTCGTAGTCGTACCAGACGGCTTCGATGTTGTGCCCGTCGGGGTCGTGAACGAACGCCGCATAGTAACCGGGCCAGTACTCGCGATAGCCCGGCGCACCGTTGTCGGTGCCGCCGGCGTCGAGTGCCGCGCGGTAGAACGCCTCGACCTCGTCGCGACTGCGGGCTTCGAATGCGACGTGAAGCGGGACGATCGTGCTTTCCTTCGCGATCCAGAAGTCCGTGTTCTTCCCGTCGTTGAAACCGGCGGCCTCTCCGTATTCCATATTGTTCGTGTAGCCGAGCGGCTTCAAGGTGCGAATGTAAAACGTTTTCGATCTCGTATAGTCGCTGACGGGCAGAGAGGTATGAGCGATCATCGCGACCTCCAAGCGCCTGCGAGCGCATTCACAGCATCCATTGTGCCAGGCCTTGGGAAGAAGGAAACAAGCCGATTCAGGAACCCCGACGTACCCCGGTCGGGCGGCTCCGCAACACCCGTCAGAATCGGTTATTTCAATGTTTTCATTGTGTTAGTGCGCTCTAGTACGGGACTGTTGTTTGCATCGCCATTTTCTCTTGCCCGACGCATTCATTGCTGTTAGATTTCGCTCGAACCGGTGCGCCCCTGCGCCGGCGAAGCACTAAATTTGGGGAGTTTGTCCGGGGGGGGACACAACATGTCTCATCAAGGTCTATCTATTCGACCGCGGCTTCTTGCTGCGTCGGTCGCGTCGGCTTTGGGTATTTCCGGTGCGTTCGTTGCTCCGGCTCATGCGCAGGACGGGCAAGAGGTCCTGCTCGAGGAAGTCGTCGTCACCGGCTCGCGCATCGTTCGCCGCGACTATCAGTCCAGCAGCCCGATTGTCACCGTGGAACGGGACGCTTTCGAGCAACAGTCGGGCTTGAACATTGAGTCTTACCTGAATCAGTTGCCGCAATATAATCCGGCCGCTTCTCCGGTCACGACGCAACAAGACGTGCAGATCACGCCGGTGAACTCGGTCGGTATCGCGTCGATCTCGCTCCGTGGTTTCGGCCCGAACCGAAGCCTCGTTCTGGTCGACGGCAAGCGCACCGTACCGATCAACGCGTTGATGGTCACCGATATCAACTCGATACCGTCCGCGTTGATCGAGCGCGTCGAGACCATCACGGGCGGCGCGTCGGCGGTTTACGGCGCGGACGCCGTCGGAGGCGTCACGAACTTCATTCTTCGGGACGATTTCGAAGGCTTTGACATCGACTTCCAGCACGGCGCGACGCAGGAAGGAGACGGTGAGGAGTCGCGCGTCTCGGTCGTGTTCGGCACGAACTTCGCCGACGGTCGCGGAAACGTGACGTTCGGTCTCGAGAGCTACAACCGCAACGAGGCGCTCGAGATCAATCATGACCGGTATCGTGAGCGGTGGCTCGATCCTGCTGTCCCCGGCTGGCTATTCGTTCAAGGCGTCAACGGTTTCAACTGCAACACGTCCGCGGGTCCGAATTGTCCGGATGCGGCGGTTGTGGATGCGTTGTTCTTCGATAGGCCGACACGAACCGGACCGGACGTGGGCGATGTTCTGCCGCTCTACCAGATCGTGTCGATGGGCTTCAGCTTCAACGCCGACGGTACGGTCTTCACGCAGAACCGGGGCGGCATTTATCGCTACAACGGGCCGATCAATGAGGAGTACGCGCTTCGCGACAACCTAGACATTTTCGCGAGTCCGCCTCAGGAATGGACCGGCTTGAAGTGGAACAACCCCTACGCCTTCATCAGTGGCCCGCAAGAGCGCAAGTCGTTCTTCGCAGCCGGTAATTTCGATCTGACCGACAATGTTCGGGTGTTCGCGCGGTCGACTTTTGCTGAGAGCAAGACTCGTACCGTGCTGGCCGGCACGAACGTGATCGCCGGCTGGGAGTTTACGATCCCGTACGATCCGGCCGTCGATAGCCCGATCCCGTTGGGGCTCGATCTCACGGATCCGGATCTGGTCGCAGACATTCGGGCGAATCCGGATGCTTATCTGAATCCGACGTTCATTCCTACGGGGGCAGAGGGGGCGCACTTCCCGGTTCCTCTCGATCTCGCCATTCTGCTGAACAGCCGGCCGAATCCGGCTGCGCCGTGGCAGCCCGACTGGAACCCCGCTCATAGCCTGCCGCCGCGCAACACGTACAACACGAATGCGGTCTGGCAACTCGAAGCGGGGCTCGAGTTCGATGTAGGCCGGAATTGGGGCGGTGAGCTCTACTTCTCGCACGGTGAGTCGAGCACGTACAACGTCGCCGGCGGTAACCTTTCGCTCGAGCGAGTTCGTCGGCTGTTGAGCGAGCCGGATTATGGGCGGAACGCGGAGATCAGCGGCAACGAGAACAGCGTTCGCCCGAATTTCGGCGCCGCTGACATCACGTGCGGCAGTGGCTTCTATGACACGTTGTTCCGCGGCGATCAGCGGCCGGATCAGGACTGCGTCGACGCAATCACCGCGCAGCTTCAGACGCGGTCCGAGAACGTCCAGCAGATCGTGGAGCTCAACTTCCAGGGCCCGCTGTTCGAGCTGCCGGCGGGCGAGGTTCTCGCTGCCGTGGGTTACCAGAAGCGGCGGAATAAGGCGCTCTTCTACCCGGATATCCTGCAGTCGACGGTCTCTTTCACGGACCAAGTGGTCGGCGTCTATCCGACGGGCTATCTTGACGCGTCGACGTCCGTGGATGACTACTACTTCGAAACCCTCATACCGCTGCTCCAAGGCAAGACCGGCGCACAGCGGCTCGAGCTCGAGCTCGGTGTGCGATATTCCGACTACGAGCACGTTGAGGAAGAGACGACCTGGAAGAGCTTGGTCAACTGGCAGATCAATGATTGGGTACGCCTCCGTGGCGGCTTCAACCGAGCGACGCGAGCGCCCAATCTCGGCGAGCTCTTCTTGAACCCGCAGGAGATCTTCACGGCGGGCGGCAACTTCGGCGATCCGTGCGGAGTCCGCTCGAACGCGCCGTGGGGTGCCAGGGGCGTACAGGAAGACCCGCAACTGTTCCCGTGGGAGCAGCCTGTCTTGGGCAACTACGCACCGGGGCAGACGGAGCAAGGTGCCGAAAGCACGAAGCTGATTTGCCAAGAGCTGATGGGCGGAGCCGGCAGTCTCGCCGCGAACCGCTTCTACGACGAGTCGGACGCCTCCGGTGACGGCGGTGGGCCTTTCGCCTGGGTCATCCAGGAAGGCAATCCCAACCTGAAGTCAGAGACGGCCGATACTTGGACGTTCGGTTTCGTCATGAACTCTCCGTTCGACAGCCCGTGGCTCTCCGGCGGCACGCTCGCGTTCGACTGGTACAAGGTCGATATCAAGGACGCGATCATGCTCTACTCGCTCGATTGGGCGGCGTACCAGTGCTTCGGTACGCGGATCGTGACCAACGCGGACGAGGCTAGAGAGCAGGCTGCGACCGATGCCTGTCAACGTCATCCGCGCGATCTCGTGAGCGGCGTGCCGTTGAATACGTGGGTGACGTACGACAATCTGGGGACGATCGAAACGGCGGGCTTCGACGCTCAAGTGAACTGGTTCCTGAGGCTGCCGGAGCTGGGAATGGAGCTGCCGGGAACGATCGGCCTCAACCTCCAGGCGACGGTGCTCGATTACTATCGCACGAGGTCGACCCCCGGATTCTTCGATCCGGAGATCGAGTGGGCTGGTTCGCTCGGACCGCAGATGGCGAGCACGAACTCGGGCGCCTATGACTATCGCTTGTTCGGCACGCTCAGCTACACACAGAACAACTGGAGCGTGAGTCTCAGGTGGCGGCATCTGCCGTCGGTCTGGACGGCCGGATACGCGCGGCAGCAGGCGCTTGTCGAGCACAACCAGTCGGTTGCGGCTGGTGCAGAGGGCATTTACCTGCTGTACACGCCGAGCACGGAGATCGAGACGGATAGCTACAACGTGTTCGACCTCGCGTTCAACTGGAACATCAACGAGATGTTGACGTTCCGCGGGGGTATCACGAACTTGTTCGATACCGATCCCAAGCTGACAGGTAGAACCACCGGCTATCCGGTTGGAACGGATTTCAGCGCGGTCTGCGGCGACGCACCGGGTTGCAACAATCCGACCTCGCCGAGTCTGCCGGGTGCCGGTTCGTTCAGCGCGGGGTACTACGATACGCTTGGACGGCGCTTCTTCCTGGGACTGAACGTCCGGTTCTGATCCCGGGGATCCATCTGACCTGAGCTTTGGGCGGGCCCTAGTGGCCCGCCTTTTTTTCGCGCCGGCATGGCGCACAGCGCGATGAGTTGGCGCTGGTTAACCGCCAAGCGAAAGCGAGCCGGGAAGTGACTTGGAGGTGAAAGTCCTTTGGGGGCTCGATGACCGGACCTGGTGTCGGAGCCGGGGCGGGTGACCCGCCCCGGCTACCCGATCCGCGCAACGAATCGCGATCTGCAGGCGCGCACCGCTGCTCAAGTCCGGTTAGCTGCCGACGCTTGGGGATGGCGCGGCGGCCCAGCCGCCGCCCAACGCCTTGTAGATCGCGACGACTGCGGCGTTGAGGTCGGCCGCCGCCGCTGCTGCGGCATCCTCCGCTTCGAGCACGGTGCGCTCGGCGTCGAGCAGGCGGAGGAAATCCAGCGCGCCTTCGGAATAGCGGATCCGCGCGAGCTCGACGGCCCTTCGCGACGCCGCGGCCTGCTCGAGGACCGCCTCGAGGCGACGGCGCTGCTGGGCATAGCTCACGAACGCATTCTCGGTCTCCTCGAGCGCTTGCAGCACCGTGCGCTCGTACTCCGCGAGCGCGATGTCGGCCGAGGCTTCGGCGCGGCGCACGTCCGCGCGGACGCCGGAGAGATCGAATGCGGCCCAGCGAATCACCGGCGACGAGCTCCATGCGCGGCTCGACGACTCGCCGAGCTCGCCGGAATCCCCGGCAATGAAGCCGAGAAAACCGTCGAACGACACGCGCGGGAAGAGGTCGGCTTTCGCGACGCCGATCCGCGCGGTCGCAGCCGCGGCGCGCCGCTCGGCCGCGCGAACGTCGGGCCGCCGGCGGAGCAGCTCCTCGGGCGGACCGATCGCAAGCGTCGTCAGCCGCGGCGGTAGCTCGCGATAGGCGAGCTCGACGTCGAGCTCGCCCGGCCGAACGCCGACGAGGACCGCGAGCCGATGGGCGGCGACTTGCTCTTGCGCCGCGAGCGGCGGGATCTGCGCCTCGGTCGCGGCCAAGGCCGCACGGGCGCTGGCGACGTCGAGCTCGCTGCCGCGGCCGAGCTCGTAACGGACTTCGGTCAGCCGTAAGGTCTCGCGCTGGCTTGCGAGGTTCTCCTCGGCGACGAGCAAACGTTTCTGCGCTTCGCGCAAATCGACGTACGTGGCGACGACCTCGGCGGCAACGAGCACCTGGACGTCGCGCAACGTTGCTTCGGCGGCTTCCGCATCGGCGATCGCGGCCTCGGTGCCGCGGCGGAGGCGTCCGAAAAGGTCGATCTCCCAAGCGTTTCGAAGGCCGGTCCGATAGCTCTCGACCTCGATACGTTCGTTCGTGAGCATCGGCTGCTGTGACTTGCTCTCGTCGCGGGCGGCTTCGTACTCGGAGCTTGGCCATTGCCGGCGGCGTGCCGTTCGGAGCAAAGCGCGGGATTCCTCGATGCGCAATGCCGCGACTCGCACATTGAGATCGGCTCGGAGCGCGCGCTCGACGAGCCGGTCGAGCACCGGATCGCCGAACTGCGCCCACCACTCGGCCTCGAACGGACGCTCGCCGAACATATCGCCGTCTGCGCCGTGGAAGGCCGCCGGCGGCGTCTCCGGCTCGACGTAATCGGGGCCGACCGCGCAACCGGCGAGCATCGTCAGCGCGGCGAGAGCGAGGCCGTTCGCGATCGAACGCGTTGGCAGACGCTCGCGATCGGCGACAGCGGGTCGCGCCGGGCCCGTAGCGAATTGTTTTGCGATCTTCACAGTCATCGTCCCCATTTATCGCGTGACGTGGATTCGAAAGCGGGTCAAGCCGGTCCCGCATCGGGGAGCGGTGGCGCCCGCAGCGGCTCCGAAGCCGCCGGCGTATCGGTTGCCGGCGAAGGCCTCCGGAGCACGCGCCGGACGATCCAATACGACACGGGCGTCAGCAGCAGCCCGAACAGGGTCACGCCGATCATTCCGGAGAACACTGCGACGCCCATCGCATGCCGCATCTCCGCGCCCGAGCCGGTCGAGAACACGAGCGGAACGACGCCCGCGGTGAACGCGATCGATGTCATCAGGATCGGCCGAAGGCGGAGGCGGCACGCTTCGATGATCGCGTCCCATGTGCTCGTGCCTGAATCCTCACGTGTGCGTGCAAACTCGACGATCAGGATCGCGTTCTTGCACGCGAGCCCGACGAGGACGATGAAGCCGATCTGCGTGAAGATGTTGTTGTCGCCGTTCGTGAGCCACACGCCCGCGATCGCGGACAAAAGGCACATCGGCACGATCAGTATCACGACGAGCGGCAATGCGAGGCTCTCGTAGAGCGCCGCGAGCACGAGGAACGCGAGCAGCACGACGAGCGGGAAGACCCAGACTCCGGTGTTGCCGGCGAGGATCTGCTGATACGTGAGCTCCGTCCATTCGTAGCTCATGCCGTTCGGCAGCGAGCGCTCGACGATGTCCGCGATCAACGCCTCGGCTTCGCCGGACGAGAAGCCCGGCGCAGGCGCGCCGTTGATCTCGGCCGTCGGGTAACCGTTGTAATGCATGACCCGATCGGGTCCCGCAGACTCCTCGAGCGTGACGAACGCGCCGAGTGGCACCATCTCGCCGCCGCCGTTCCGGACCTTGAGCCTCAAGATGTCCTCGGGCGCGAGCCTGAAGCCCATGTCCGCCTGCGCGTTGACCTGATACGTGCGCCCGAACTGGTTGAAGTCGTTGACGTACAGCGAGCCGAGATAGATCTGCATCGTGTCGAAGATCTCGGTCAACGGCACGCCCTGGGCCTTCGCCTTGTCGCGATCGACGCGTGCGCGGATCTGCGGCACGTTGACCTGGAAGCCCGAGAACACGTCGGCGAGCCCCGGCGTCTCGTAGGCTTGCGCGACGATGTTCTGAGTCTCGGCGTAAAGCGCTTCGTAGCCGAGACCTGCACGGTCCTCGACCTGCAGCTTGAAACCGCCGATCGACCCGAGGCCCTCGACGGCGGGCGGCGGGAATACCGCGATATACGCTTCCTGGATCTCGGCGAACTTCGCGTTGAGCTCGGCGAGCACTTCCCATGCGGAGCGCCGCTCGACTCGGTCGGGATCGTCGAAATCCTTCAGCGAGAAGAACGCGATGCCGGTATTCGGGCTGTTCACGAAGCCGTTGATCGAGAGGCCGGGAAAGGCGACCGAATGCGCGACGCCGGGCGTCGCGAGCCCGATCTCGCTCATGCGCCGAATCACCGCCTCCGTGCGATCGAGTGACGCGGCCTCGGGTAGCTGCGCATACGCGACGAGATATTCCTTGTCCTGCTGCGGAATGAACCCGCGCGGGACGGACGAGAAGCCGAGCCACGTGAGGCCGATCAGGCCGAGATAAACGACCGCGGCGATGCCCGCCCGCCGCAGCAGCCGGCCGGTCAGCCCGACGTACTTGAGCGACGACCACTCGAAGAAGCGGTCGAACGGGCGCAGCACCCATCCGAACGCCGCGTCGATGACGCGCTGCACGCGGTCGGGCGGGGCGCCGTGGGGCTTCAGCAGCACGGCCGACAGCGCCGGGGACAGCGTCAGCGAGTTGAAGGCCGAGATCACCGTGCTGATCGCGATCGTCAGCGCGAACTGGCTGTAGAACTCGCCGGAGAGCCCGCTGATGAACGCCGTCGGCACGAAGACCGCGACGAGCACCGCGGAGATCGCGATGATCGGGCTCGTGACCTCGCGCATCGCCTGACGTGCCGCCTCGAGCGGCTTCAACCCCTTCTCGATGTTCCGCTCGACGTTCTCGACGACGACGATCGCGTCGTCGACGACGATGCCGATCGCGAGCACGAGGCCGAACAGCGACAGCGTGTTCAGCGTGAAGCCGAAGAGGTGCATCACGGCGAGCGTGCCGACGAGCGAGACCGGCACCGCCGCGAGCGGAATGATCGACGCGCGCCACGTCTTCAGGAACAGCACGACGACGAGAACGACGAGGAACAACGCCTCGACGAGCGTCTTGACGACGGCCTTGATCGAGTCGCGGACGAACATCGTTGGGTCCCAGACGATCTTGTAATCGACGCCCTCGGGGAACTCCCGGGCGAGCTCGGCCATCCGCGCCCGCACGCGATTGGAGATCTCGATCGCGTTGCTGCCGGGCTGCTGGAAGATTACGACGGCTGCGGCTTCCTCGTTGTCGAGCAGAGAACGCAGCGCATACGTGCTCGCGCCGAGCTCGATGCGCGCGACGTCGCCGAGGCGAGTGATCTGTCCGCGCTCGCCGGTCTTGATGACGATGCGCTCGAACTCATCGACGTTCGCAAGCCGGCCTTGCGTGCTGATCAGGAGCTGAAACTGCGCGGCGTTCGGCGCCGGCGGAGCGCCGAGCTGGCCCGCCGCGACCTGCACGTTTTGCTCGCGGATCGCGCGGACGACGTCGGCGGCGGTGAGGTTCAGCGCGGCGATCCGCTCCGGATCGAGCCAGACGCGCATCGAGTAGTCGCCGGCGCCGAACACCTGCGCCTGACCGACGCCGGGAATGCGCGCGAGCTCGTCGCGGATCCTGAGCGTCGCGTAGTTCGACAGGTACAGCATGTCGTACCGGTCGTCGGTCGCGATCAGGTGCACGAGCAGCGTGATGTTCGGCGACGACTTCTCCGTGACGACGCCGATGCGCTGCGTCTCCTCGGGCAGCTTCGCGAGCGTTTGCGCGACGCGGTTCTGGACGAGCACCTGCGCCTTGTCGAGATCCGTGCCGAGGTCGAACGTGACGGTCAGCTGCATCACGCCGTCGGCCGTCGACTGCGAGGACATGTAGAGCATGTTCTCGACGCCGTTGATCGCCTGCTCGAGCGGCGAGGCGACCGTCTCGGCGATGACCTCGGGGTTCGCGCCCGGATAGCGCGCCGTGACGATGACCGTCGGCGGCACGACCTCGGGGTACTCGCTGATCGGCAGGAGGCGCAGCGACAGCGCGCCGGCGATGAAGATGAGCGCCGACAGGACGCCGGCGAAGACAGGCCGCTCTATGAAATACTGGGAAAAGTTCATGGGCTCGTCCCTCGAAATCCCGAACCGAGCGAAAAAAGGTCCCCTTGCCCCGGCACGCGAGGCATTCAGCGTCGAGAGCCTGGAGGCGCCGGCGGCGGCTGCCGCCGGCTCGATCGTCAGCCGCTACACGCCGTCATCTTGCGGGCCCTCCGTGTGCGAAGCGGTGACGGGGGAGCCGATCGCGTCGGCCGCCGCGAGCCGCTGGATCTGCGGCGAATCGTTCGGCATCGGCGCCTGGTTGACCGCGACCGGCATGCCGGGACGGACCCGCTGCAGGCCGTTCACGATCACGAGATCGCCGGCGCGGAGGCCATCCCGCACGACCCGCAGACCATCGACGGCTCGTCCGAGCTCGACGGCGCGGTACTGCGCGACGCCCGCGTCGTCCACGACGAGCACGTACTTGCGGTCGAGATCGGTGCCGATCGCCTTCGCATCGACGAGCGCCGCCCTGTACGTGCGCTCGCCGACGACGCGAAGCCGTGCGAAGAGCCCGGGCGTGAAGCGGCCGTCGGGATTCGACAGGACCGCCCGCGCGCGGATCGTGCCCTGCTCGGGGTCCACCTCGTTGTCGACGAAATCGAGCCGCGCGGCGTGCGGGTAACCTTGCTCGTTAGCGAGGCCGACGAAGACGAGCAAGCCGTCCTCAGCGTGCGAGGGCGCCGCCTTGCCGTCCGCATGCGTCAAGCGCGCCTTCGACGTGCTGCCCTGCATCAGCTCGAGGTACGTGTGCTCGTCGACGTCGAAGTAGGCGTGAATCGGGTCGTCGGCGACGACCGTCGTCAGCAGCGTCGAGCTGTCGACGAGATTGCCCGCGGTGACCACGGCGCGGGACACGCGCCCGTCGATCGGCGCCGTGACCCGCGTGAACGACAGATCGAGCTCGGCGGCAGCGAGCGCCGCTTCGACGGAGGCGAGGGTCGCCTCCGCGACCTCGGCGTCCGCCTCGAGCTGCTCGTACTCCTCGCGGGACGTGGCCTTCTCGGCGAGCAGCCGCTCCGCGCGGTCCCGGTACGAGCGGGCGAGCTCGAGCTGCGCCTTCGCCCGAACCCGTTCGGCCTCGAGCCGCGCGACCTCGGCCTCGAACGGGCGGGGGTCGATCGTGAAGAGCAGGTCTCCGCGGGAGACGCGGCCGCCCTCGTCGAAGTGCACCGCCTGGATATAGCCGCCGACCCGCGGCCTGACGTCGACGTGGCTCGCGGCTTCGAGCCGGCCTGTGAAGTCCGCCCAGTCGCGCAGCTCGCGGATCGTGATCTCGGCGGCGGTGACGGCCGGGGGCGGGGGCGCGGAAGCGGGCTGGTCCGCTTCCCCGCTCGCGCAGCCGGCCAGCACGGCGGCGGCGAGCAGCGACGGGACCAATGACGCGACGGTTTGAGGTCTCATCGATAATCCTTTGTTGGTGTTGCGGTTAGAATCCGTTCGATGACAGCTGGGCGGCGTAACGGAGGCGTCTCGCACTGAACAATGGTCGCTTCGGAAAGCCGAGTCTCGACAAAGTGGGCGGGGCGCGGCGCATCTGTTACTATACCGTCTAGTTACATCGCAGGTTAACTAACCGGTAAGTATCATGTCAACACCTTTCGTTTCGCCGCTCGCTCCGCCTTTCGGCAGCCCCAGCGACAGCTCGTGTCCGCCGCAGGGCACCAAGGACCGCATCCTGCGAGCGGCGCAGAATCTGTTCTATCGGCACGGAATCCGCGCCGTCAGCGTCGACGCGATCGCGGCGGAGGCGGAGACGACGAAGGTGACGCTATACCGCCTGTTCGAGTCGAAAGACGCGCTCGTGGCCGCGTGCCTCGAGGATCAGACGCGTCGCTTCTGGGAGTGGTGGAATCTGACGATCCAGCCCCACCAGGGCGATCCCCGCGCGCAAATCGAAGCGCTCTTCGAGCTGCTCGAGCATCGCATCTGTCACAAAGCGGCCGATCGAGGCTGCCCGATCGCCAACACCGCCGTCGAGGTCGACGTGGACCATCCGGCAGCGCGGATCATTC
>CAYMAF010000069.1:0-14170 GCA_964388365.1 uncultured Gammaproteobacteria bacterium
ACCCACCCTCGCAAGTGCCCACGCATGCTCGTGGAAACGTTGCGGCGCGAGTAAGCGTCCGCAATCGCTACCGTGCCGGCATCAAACTTGCTACGGCTCGCGCAGGGAGAAACCGAAGCCTAAAAAGAACGAAATGATCCGATACCTTCCGTCGCTGCTCTCCGCCGCCCTGCTCGCCGGATGCGAGAGCTCGCGCGAAGGCTCGAGCAGAGCATCGCCGGTCGCCAAGAGTTTCGCGGTCGACGAGCGCAAGGCGGAAGCGTTCCGCTTCTTGAACCAGGCCACGTGCGGCGCGACGGAGACCGCGGCCGCGGAGGTCATCGAGGCGGGTTACGAGGCGTGGATCGACGATCAGCTCACGCGGCCCGCATCGCTTCAGCTTCCGTACCTCGAGGCGCTGCCTCGGCCCGATCGGGTCAACACGCTCCATGCCGACAGGATCGACGTCTGGTTCCGCAACGCGCTCCACGGAGAGGACCAGCTGCGGCAACGCGTCGCCTTCGCGCTGTCTCAGCTCTTCGTCGTGTCGGAGTTCGGCGCATTGTCGCCGATGCCGTATGCGGCGGCCTCGTACTACGATCTTCTCGCCGAGCACGCCTTCGGTAACTTCCGGGATCTGCTCGAAGCCGTCACGCTGCATCCGGCGATGGCCGCGTACTTGAGTACTCTCGGCAACCGAAAAGCGGACCGCGATACCCACACGTCCCCGGACGAGAATTACGCGCGGGAGCTCTTGCAGCTCTTCACGATCGGCCTCGACGAGCTCGAGCCCGACGGGACGCCGAGGCTCGACGAGAACGGCGAACCGATTCCGACTTACGATCAGGAGGTCGTCGAAGGCTTCGCGCGGGTCTTCACGGGGTGGCACTACAAAGGACTCGCCGACTTTCTCAACCCGAGCCGCACGCTCGAACGGCAAACGTCGCCGCTCGAGCTCTATCCGGATTTCCACGACACGGAGCCGAAGCGGTTGCTGAACGGAGTCATCTTGCCGGGCGGGCAAGGCGGCGAGCAAGACCTCGCCGACGCGCTCGACAATATCTTCGACCATCCGAACGTCGGCCCGTTCGTCTCGAAGTTCCTGATTCAACGGCTGGTCACGAGCAACCCTTCTCCGGACTACGTTGCCCGTGTCGCATCGACGTTCAACGACAACGGATTCGGTGTCCGCGGAGACTTGAGCGCCGTCATCAAGGCGATACTGCTCGACGAGGAGGCCCGCTCGTCGAAGCATGCGGGCAAGCTCAAAGAGCCGCTCCTCAAGCTGACCCAGCTTTGGCGCGCCTACAACGCTCGGCCCGTGAGCGACGGTTATGGCACGGGCGCACGCACCTATTTCAAGCGGCGCATCGGCCAAGGGCCGCTGCAAGCGCCGTCGGTTTTCAACTTCTTCAGTCCCATCTATTCGCCTCCGGGAGAGCTCGCCGCAACCGGCTTCGTCGCACCGGAGTTTCAGATCACGACCGAGTATCAGAGCGCGACCTTCACGAGCCTGCTCTATCGACAGTGCTTCAACGGGAACTCCGCGCCTCAAAGCGCTAGGAGCACGCCCGTGATCATCGATATCGACGAGGAGATCGAGCTCGCCGGCGATGTCCCGGCACTCGTCGAGAGGGCGGCCAACAAGCTGCTCGGAAGCCGGATCTCGCCGCCGCTCGGCTCCGCGGCGATGGAGCTCGCCGGGAGCGTCGACGACCCGGCCGCAAGAGCCGCGGAGGTGATCTTCATCATTGCCATCTCTCCGGAGTTCGCGGTTCAGGCGTGAGCGCAAAGCAATGAGACGAACCAGCCGACGCCGGTTCCTGATGATGACCGGCACCACGGGTGTAGGGCTCAGCCTCCCGGCGAAGCTGGTGCTGGGCCAGCTCGACGGCGACGGCGTTCCGTTCACCGACTACAGAGCGCTCGTGTGCGTTTTTCTTCTGGGGGGAAACGACTCGTTCAATATGCTCGTGCCGCGCAGCCCCGCGGAATACAACGCCTATGCGTCCTCGCGCCAGAACATGGCACTTCCCAGAGACGATCTCCTGCCGATCGCCCCCGTGGGATCGGGAAGCCGGGAGTTCGGGCTTCACCCCGCGATGCCGGAGCTGCAAGCGCTGTTCGAGTCGGGCCATGCCGCCTTCGTCGTCAACGTCGGTCCGCTCGTCGAGCCGACGACGAAGGCGGCTTATCTCGACGGGGCCGCCAGGCTGCCGCCGCGGCTGTTCTCGCACAGCGATCAGCAGGCACAGTGGCATATGCTCGCGTCGCCCATTCAAAGCAAGGTCGGCTGGGCGGGCCGCATCGCGGACCTGATCAGAGCGAACGTCGCAGAGCAACGTCTGACGACGAACATCTCGTTGAGCGGCGCGACGCTGTTTCAATCGGCGAGCCTCAGCCGGCCCTACATCATGGGCGCCGACGGACCCGCCGGCTTCTTGGGGCTTGGCACCTCGGGCCGCGGCTTGACGAGGCGCCGCGCTTACGAGCGGCTGCTCACGGCAGACTACGATTCGATCTACGTACGCGAGTACGCGGATCTGCAGCTTCGGGCGCTCTCCACCCTCGAGCTGATCGAGAATCTGCTGAATGAAGCCCCGCCGCTCACGGCACAGTTCCCGGACAGCGATCTCGGCGAGCGGCTGCGAACGATCGCGAAGCTGATCGCCGTGCATGACCGGCTCGACATGAAGCGGCAGATCTTCTTCACGTCCATCGGCGACTTCGATACCCATGACGATCAGCTCAAGCGGCACCCGCGATTGCTCGCCGACGTTAGCGCGTCGCTCGCCGCTTTCCACGAGGCGACGGTCGAGCTCGGCGTCTCGGAGCAAGTCACCGCGTTCACCCAGTCGGACTTCGCCCGCACGCTGACGTCGAACGGCGACGGAACGGATCACGGCTGGGGCGGGGTGCAAATCGTTGTGGGTGGGGCCGTGCGCGGCCGAGCGCTCTATGGGGAGTATCCGTCGCTCGAGCTCGACGGACCCGAGGAAGTCGGACGCGGCCGCCTCATCCCGGGCATCTCGGCCGATCAGTACGCGGCGACACTCGCTCGCTGGTTCGGCATTCCGGATCCCGATCTCGACGCGGTCGCACCCAATCTTCGCAACTTCGCGCAGCGGGATCTCGGATTCATGATCTGAGCGTGGCCCTCGCCGCGAGCAACTTCACTTTTCCGACGAGGCTTCCGGTTCGCGTGTTGCTGCCAAAGCGCTCTTTGCCCCCGAAACGCGCCCCCGAGGAGCGGCCGGGCCCGCATAGCTGGTCGAGCATATGCTCGAAGACAGCGTGGCCGTACGCGGCATTCATGTGAGTGACGTCGTTGTCCTCGTGTTTACGCCCGACACCCAGCAGTCGCGTGGAATCCTTCGTATACCTGGCATCGGTATACTGGTTACGGTCGAGCGTGGTCTCGGGCTGAAACAGCATCTCGAGGCCGTGGTTTCGCACGACCTTCTCGCACTGCTCCCAAACGAACCTACGGAAAACCGGATCGAGGGTCTGCCATGCCCACGGTTGAAGCTCATCGCCTCCGTCACGAGCTTTGCGCACCATTTCGCTCATCGCCGGGCAGGGCCTAGGCGCAAGCAACACGCGCTTCGCATGCCGAGAAATCTGTTTCGCGAGGCGGAACGTGTGCTTTCGAGTGAACCAGCGCTCGATTCCCTTTCCGAGGCACGCCTCGCTGAGATGAACCCCGTCGACGTTCATCGTGCGGTGAAGACTACCGACCAATCGATGCAGAAAGAGCCCGCCGCCGTAAACGACAACCGCATCGAAATCGGAGGGGTCGATCTGCGTATATCGTCCGCCCGAGACCTTAAGAAAAATCCGCTCGAGGCTCCGGGGCCCCGACAACACGCCGTTGTCACAACGAAGCTTCTTGAACCGTTGTCCGGGTGCGCCGAAAAAGACGGCCTCGACACCGGTGCCGGCCAAAGCCCCGGCATTGGCGGCGAGTTTCAACGCCGCAATATGGCTGTTGCCGACGATGCAAACCTTCACCGCGTCTCGTCTCCGAAGGCTTCGAGCATCTTCTCCTCGCAGACAACGTCGATCGCGTTCCGACGTCGATCCCCCTTCCCGCCTCGCGTGCCTGCTTTCGGCCGGCTCGAATCTTCGAGCACCGCTTCCAGACAGGAAAAGAACGAATCCATCACGAACTCGACCCCTTGGGGCGCTACCGTCCGTAGGTTCGGCTCGTAGAACATCCCCCGAAACGGCGGCGCCGTAATGATCTCGTACGAAGGGAAGTAGTCGACATCGTCCCGCTCGTCCGAAAGCTGCCCGGCGACCGCACGTAAGACGGATTTCGAATATGTGGTCGCAGTCAGCACATGGTGGCCGGAAGCCGTCGCGGTCAGCGGCACGGGCGACACCGTCAACAGGAAACGCACGCGATCGTTCGCGCGCTTGATCAAATCGAGGACCTCGATCAGATCGGGGTAGATTTGGTCGAACCGAAAATTACGAAAAACATGGACGGCCGGATCGTACTTCCCTGCGACGGTGCCCGGGCACATCGGATACACCGCGCCGCTCGACCGGTTGATCCATGCCTCCGTCAGGCCGAGCGTAAAAATGAAGACTTCCGCCTCCGCCAGAACCTTTCCGATCGCGCGCAGCGTGCTCTCACGCGAGGCGATCAGCTCTTCGCGCGAAGCGAAGCCGCCGGGCTCGATATTCGGTCGGAAAGGATCGAAAAAACGTCCGTCCTGTTGCCAGATTTCCTCCGGGGGCTCGGAGTGACCGAAGCTCCAGTCAATCCACTGTTTCAGCGCCGCGACGGTATAAATATTTCCGGTGCGAAACGAGAACACGCCGTAATTGAATTCCTGGCGCGTCGACTCGTCGAACACGGCGGGAGCCGGCTCGCCATCGAGCCAATTGAAGCCTCGAGCAATCAAAGCCCGGCCGATATGCTGCGCGAAGCAGGAGCCGGCCGTCGCGACCTTATCGGCCAGGCTCCATCGATGCTTCGGTCGCCAAAGACCGGAAATCCCGAGCGGGTGGTGCACCGCGACGGCGGTTCGCCAGAACGCGCTTTTCGGAAGGCCCTGATAAGGATTCTTCATCGTACCCCTGCCTTCGCACGCAATCGGTTACCCACTCCGCAAAGAGTGGCTCGTTTATGCCGCGGGGTCAGCGCTCATCCGAAGCCACCTTTTCCACCATGCTCGTTTCGGCGTAACGGCCTTCTTCTCACCGGGCGGTGAAGCCGCCTCGACTTTCGATACCGCCCGAGCCAGCGGCCGTCGACTGGCGCGCACCGGCAGCTCCGAGCGTGCAACCCCGAAGTCCCTCTCCAAAATCTCGATCTTCACAGGGTGGCGTCGGGCCGCGGCGATGAACTGTTCGATCCTGGCGGCGCTTCGGCGATAGGTATAGGAGGCGTTGTCCCCGGTGTTCAGCCTGTAAACGGCTCCCCGGAAGGGCAGCGTGGCCGGAAAGAGGTCTCGTTCGAGCAGCTTTGCTTCCCACTTTCCATGGCCTCGTACCGATTCAACGAACGAACGGCCATCCAAGATATCCGTCTTGTCCGCGTTGAGGTCGGGGAGATCCCCAGGAGCAAGATGGATGATCGACGATGTCCCGCAGTGGTTGAAGAATGTTCTTGGCGCCCTGCCGCTGAACTTACCCAACCGGCCACTCGCCGTATCAAGCAGATAGCCCGCCCGGATGATATAGCCCACCCCGTTGTCGTCGGCGCGAACGAAGCGCACGATGTCTTTGTGCACCAGGTCGTCGCTGTCAACGACCATCATGTATCCCCCGCCGTGCTCTTTCAGCATCGCCGCCAGGAAATGCGTCTTTCGCGTTTGATCCCGCTTGCCTTCCTTGCCGTCCTTCGGCTCGGGAAAACTCACGGGATGGAACGAGACTCTCGGATCGTCGAGCTCCGGCAGGCTCGGGCGATCGTGGCCGGCAATGAGGACTCGGAAGTCAGGATCCGTCTGGTTCAGCAGGCTGCGCAAGGTTTGCCCGAGCAGGCCGACGGTCGCGCTCCAATCGGAGCAACGACTTTTCGGTTTGAACGGAATGCAAAAGAAGAAGTTCTTCTTGCCCTGCACTCGTCGCGCTCCCCTTGATACGGCTTGATACGGCGCGCGGCTCAGACGTCAGGCGGTGCGCCTACCGGGCGCCTCATCGGAGTCGGGCTCGCCGATTGCACGAAAAATATAGCCGGCCTTCCTCATGTAATCCACGAAGCCGGAGAATGCATCGAGTGCGGGCTTTCTCCAGCTGTTCGGATGCACCTGCAGCACGAAGCTTCTGTCGATATTCAAGAATCGCTCGCTTTTGCGCTTGGCTTCCTCCAACGAGAAGGCACGCTTCGCGCCCGGTTTCACTTCGCCCAAAAACGGTTCGGCCTCGACGAAAAGCTCGCTTCCGTAGCAGATCTTTCCCGGGACGTAAGGAACGTAGAAGACGTAGCGAATCTCCGGGAAGTGCTGTAGCGCCACGATGGTATTGTGATCCCACGCGTTGAACGGAGGGCCGAATGCATCCGGGCGTACGCCGGCGATGCGCTCTACGGTTTCCTGTGAGCGGCGCAGCGAGCGCATCTGCTGGGCCAGCGGCACCCCCCGAAAGTCGGATGTTCCCGGACTTTCCCGGCGCTCATGCTCGAAACCGTGGTTCCACAATGCCCAAGCACGGTTCATACCCAGGCTATTCAGCACCTCCCTGATCTTCGCAATCTGTGCCTCTTTCACATCGACCGATCGGCCGGAAATAACGCCCGCATTGCAGAAAACGCCCTCTTCCTTGCAGTAGCGCAAGAATCGCTTCCATCGGTCCGTGATTCGTTCCAGCCGGAGATCGTCGGCTTTCAAGATGACGGCGGGCATACGATCTCATCCTTGTGACGCAGACTGCCAAAATGCAGTCCACTCGCGCGTGGATATACCGAAACCCGTCTCGAGACTGCGCACCTCCCAGTAAAGCTTCTTCCGAATCAAATCCTTCTCCGCCTCGGTCAGCGCGATCTGGTCCGCGCCGTGATCGCTCTTACGCACGTTTTGAGGCGGCAGCGCCTCGAAGCTCTCCGGCACGCGGACACCCAGGAATTCGCAGCACTCCTTGATAGTGCCTTCCTGATCCGCTACGAACGATTCGAAAGTCCGCGCATAAATTTGCTCGACGCCAAAAATCGACGCGTAGATGCCGAGCTGGGTGTAATACTTGCTGTAATTGATCGCGCGTCTGATCTCTCGCGCTCTCGCGGCCGGGCCCGATCGAATCTCCTGCCGAGCCACACGATGGGCCAACTGCGACTCCACTCTTCGCACCGGGTCCCGCATCAAATAGATGAACCTCGCGTTCGGGTCGTAGAGAGAGATCTTGTACGCGATATCGGTCGTATCTGGATGCTTGGAGTACTGCGTCGTCCCATCGAGCAACACCCTGGTATGCGGCGATATCTCGAAGTGCTCGTGGTAGGTATGCCATGCATCCCTTCCGTTCCTCGAGAAGAACTTGAGCTCCTTGGGCTTAGACGGCGCGATCTCCTCGTGCTTTCGCAGGAGCTTGAACATCGTCCAAGTCCCGCATTTCATCCCTCCTATCAGGAACGCATGGGTCAGAGCCATTTCAGTTCGCAAGAAGCCCTTGGATGAGCCGGAGCGCAGAGTATAGTCGACTTGCGCGGCTGCTCACGCCCGTTCCGCTCGAGCAGCGGCCTCGTAGGCCATGTCGTCCACCCGAGCCGCGCCGACTTCACTTTCCTCGGGCGCCTTCTCGTACGGCGACGCGAAAGGATAAGCCTCGTTGAGGTATTCCTGAAGCAGCGCGGCTTGCCGGCCGAGATCGATATCCGTATGCCGCGTCACGTTGAGACACACGAACGTCGGCTTGTCCTTTCGGATCGTACGGAGCTTGCTCACGAAGTCCCTACGGCCGGTGTCGGCATAGGCATACTCTCGCCGCTTGCCTTCCCACTCGACGGCTCGGCCGGTCGCTATTCCGTAGTAGTGCGCGAGCATGCTGGGGACGGAAAGATCCGTACGGGCCCGGAACCGTGAAGCCCGAGTTCGCGCGATTTCCATTGGATAGCGTTTCTCGATCTCCTCCAGCAGGCTCCGCTTCAACGGCATCGGCACGTGCTTCACCTTGCGATCGAAGAACAAACCGAAGTCGTTCAGCATCAGGCGCACGGCATTATACGATGCCCAGTCCGTCGGAATCGCGGAGTCGCCCGGCTCCGTCACCGTCGTGAACCCGGAAGGCGACAGTCGGCTCTTCATCTGACCGGACTTCGTGAAGAAGGTTTCGACCGTCGTCTCCCGCCCGAGAAAGACGTCGTCGTTGAAATAGAGGAAGTGCTCCGACAAGCCGGGGATCCGATGCAGGCAGGCTTCGATCGCGTGCGAATTGAAAGTCGGGAGGTCGGCGGCGTTCGGAAAAATCTCCGAGTGCGGCACCACGGTCACCTTTTCCGACTCCTCATCTAGCCAATCCGGCCGGTGACCGGCGGTGACGATATAGATGTGCCGAACGAACGGCGCGTAAAGCCAAACCGATCGAAGCGAGTACTTGAGCTCGTCCCGGTTGATGAACCGCTCGTCGTTGCTCGACGCCGGCAGGTCGACCTGCTGTTCCGCCGCGCAACGCTTTCGGTCGGCCTGCCACTCGGGATCCGAAGAATCGACCCACGTATACACGACGTCGATCGGCTCTCCGTCCAGAACGTGGGTACGACCGCCCTTCGGCACCGGCGCGCTCCGCTTCGGCTTGGATGATGCCGCGTCGCCGGCGCCGAATTCCTCGGTCCAATCGGCCTTCTCCACGATCCATCGCTTCGCGACGATGCGCACGTCCCGCGGCTCGACGATCACCACCTCGACGCCGCCGCGCCGTCCGACGCCGTACCCGCGGTTCTGATACTGCACCCCGACGGTCACGGACTCGTACTCGGTCAGCACCGGAAGGGTCAGCGACTCGGCGGAACGCGGCTCGGTGGTATACGCACCGCTGTTCAACCAAACGGAGAGGCGGCCGGGGCGATACTGCCGGCCGAGCGCGTTGATCGCGGCGCAGACCCTGTCGAGATCACCCTGCCGAATCGCACAATAGGCGTTCGCGCTCGTCACATACGTCCGACAGTCCACGCCGGCCTTGCGCAGCGCGCCTTCGACGATGCGGAGCATCGCTCTCCTTCGATCGATCGGCCGAATCGGCAGTAACCACCGGTCGCCGTTAGCCCCTTGCTCCGGAGGCTCGATCCCTTGCGAGCGCAGCCTCGCTCTCAGCCTGCGCAGCAGACGGAGGACGGCGTCGCCGCCCGGCACTCTCCGCAATCCCCATCGCACCGCCTTGAGCGCAACCACTCTCGGCGGCATCGCCCGTATCCTTCGGAGCTTGCCGCGTAGCGTATCCTCGTCGAGCGCCGTCAGCTGAGCACGCAGCTTCCGGTTCTCCAAGATATAACGGCGATTCGCTTCGCGGACCTGCATGACGTGGAACGCGTTCGGCTCGCCGCGCTCCGCAAGGCGCGTGATCTCTTCGGCGCATGCGCTGCCCGCCCCGCCGAGGTTCACGAAATAACGATCGAGGAACCGGCCGAATCGTGCATCGTCGATAAGCTTCTCGAGCGCCGCCTCGTAAGCGTCGTGCACGGACCGATAGTCGTTCAGCTTGCCGATGAGATCCGCGATATCGGCATGCGAGCGATCCTCGTCGGAGAGCCGGCGAAGATCCGCGCTCTTTTCGTTCAGGCCCTCGACGACTATGACCGGTCGCCGCACGGCCAGCGCGTCGTAGATCGCGCCGGAATAGTCGCTCACGACGACGTCATGGTCGAGGATGAGCTCGATCGGATCGACGTCCGAGCGGACGATCCGCATCGGTGCGTTACGCTCCGCCCGTCCGAGATCCTTCTCGGCGTGATGGAGCTTCACGGTCAACGCGACGTCCTGCTTCAGCAGGCGCTCGATGACTGTCCGCTTGTTCGAAAGATCGCCATAAGTCGGCATGTAGAGCACGCGTAAGCGACCCGCGGCCCGGCTCGGCGCGTCGGGTTTCTCGCCGTTCCGGTATGCCGCATCGAGCAGAGGATTGCCGGCGGCGACGGCATTCGCGAAGCCGGATATCCGCTCCGTCGAATACGGGCCGTACATCAGATTCAGGCTCGCCTGCGCCCGCCAGACGCCGTACTGGTAGCGCTCTTTCGCAAGGCTATATTGCTGGGCGACGACGAGCGACTTCGAGAAGAACTGCATGATCGGCACGGGGGTTTGGCAGACGAGCACATCGCATTCCCCGTCTATTCGAGCGAGCCGCGACGTGTTCACCCAGGCGATCTCGGCACCCGGAATATGCGCCTCGACGACCCGGGACGTCAGCCCGAAATCGTGCTCACGCACCTCGATGTACGCGGTCTTCTCGGCCAGGTGCTCGGCGATCCTGCCGTAGTGAAACAGCTGATAGGGCGACGTAATGATGAAACCGACTCGCATGTCCGTTGCTCGTCTTTAGCCCGCCGCAACATCGGCGGATGGGTACTGACCATGAGCCGTGCCGCGAGCTTCCGCGCGCTGCACGGCAGAGAGAAAATCCGCCCTGCACTGAATGCCCAGCACCCAGAACGGCCGGACACCGTGGAATGACAGCGCCCAAGGATCCGGCACGTTGTGCTCGTGCTCCAGGGAGGTAAGGTCGAGCGAGTTGCCAAAGCACGCTTCGTACGCAGCAGCGACAGGCAGGCTCGCCGCACGCTCACGGTCGTCCGGCTCCGAGCTCGACACCGGCCGCGAGAAGACGCGCTCGCAAGCGTTCTTGATCAAACCGCGAACGGCAGCGCGCTCCCACAGCCCGTTGCCGCACGCCCGCGTCAGATAATGGAGATTCGCCCACGCCAGCAGCGTGAACTTCGCTCGCGAGCTTCGGCCGGATGCGGCGCCGATGTCATCGGAGACCAGCGGCTCGAACTGCTGATCGATCTTCCGTTCCGCGCGCGCGATGCTCTCCCCTAGCGCGGAGCCGTTTCCGACGAATGCCGCAATGGCCGCAACCTGAAGCTCGTAATACGCGCCATGGAAGCCGGCCCGGTTCCGCGCCCATCGGCCCTGCCGGCTACTCGACAACCAGTCGAGATACTCCGAGAACCAGGAGCGGATCGCTTCACGCTCGGACCGATCCAAGACACCATCGGCATCGAGCAGACGCACCGCTTCGAGCAGATACCAGAAGGCTTGCGCTTGGATGATGCCCCGGCCGGTACCCTGGTCGAGGTCGTGGCCCAGCTTGACTTCCGCGTACCTCAAATGCGGGTTCATGCGAGTCTCTCGATCGATGAACCAGCGGCGCAATAGCGCCAAGGCATGCAGGCCATAGTTCGGCTGCCCGGTCACGTGATGGGCCAGCGCGAGCACGAGCGTGTCGTCGCATAGCCGCTGCAGCCGCGCACGATCGAAGCGCTCGCTGCCAGGCTCGTAGAAGTCGGTTCCGGGCAACCGGCGATTGGCGTCGCGGATATAGGGCCGGCCATTCATGGTGTCCGGATTCGGCCACCAATACGGAGATGGGAACCAGTAGTCCTGTAGGGTTCCGACCGTCGCAACGCCTTTATCGACGACAGAGTAAGGCCCCCTTTCGAGCGCGGCATCGGCCTCCTGCTTCAGACGGTCGATCGTCTGCGCAAACACGGGATTTGCGCATTGTGCGTCCAGTTCCGAAACGTCGATCGCCAACGGGCCATCCGGCGCTTGCACCGAACCCGCCGCCGCCCACTCTTGACGCCTGGAACGCTCGGCCGTCTGCGCGATGCCCTCGAGCACGGCTTTCATTCCCGCGACGGACCCGAGCGTCAGAACCCCCGCAATCGCTCGAGCGCTCCAACGCCGCATCTCGAACAGAGACTGCGAGAGTATTTGCCGGTTTGCCTTGAAGAAGCGCACGCAGAGCGCATGCTGAGCGGCACGCCGGCTGTAGGCGTATCCCCAGCCGTACCTCGCGAAGACGCGCCGATGCCGCTTCCAGATGACGCGGTTCGCCGCCGCAATCCGCCACCCCGAGCGGCCGATATCCGTCCGCCGGTATTCGCAGAGGGGAAAGTATGGATCGGTCGAAACGACGAGTCCGCCGCGTGTGAGGAATCGAAGAAAGAACTCGAAATCCTGCCGCCGCTCGAGGCGCTCGTCGAACTCGCCGACATCGCGAAAGGTTCGAGTGCGGCCCAGCATCGACCACAGAAAGGGATAGAGGGTGCTTTCCAGGCAGTTCTTGAGCTGATCGCCTCTAATCCTCGGCCATTTGATCAACTCTTCGGACCCGTCGACGGAAATCAGCTTGTATGGGCACGTGCACAACACGCCCAGATCGTCGTGCCGCGCTCGCAGCGCCTCGAACTGCTTCTCGAGCTTCTCCGGATACCACTCGTCGTCCGAGTCGATCCAGGCCAGGTACTCGGAGTCGGCGTGCCTCAAGATCGTGTTTCGCGCGGCCGCTCTCCCCCGATTCGCCGGGTGCCGGATGACCGTGACGTTCGAGTAACGGTTGGCCAGCTCCTCGAGGACTTCGGGAGTCGAGTCCGTGCTGCCGTCGTCGACGATCAGCAGGCGGATCTCGCCCTGCCAGGTCTGATTCATGACGGAGGCGACACTGGCAGGGACTCGCGCAGCGTCGTTGTAGACGGGTAAGCCGACCGTCACGCTGAAACTCGGCCTGCGGAGCCCGCTCGCAGAACTGCCCCTGGACTTCAAGGTCTCACCTGTCGGGGCATGCTGTCCCACTTCATCCGGCAATGACTATTGACATGATGCGCAGGGCCGAGCGGCTAGCCGGCGCACATGTGGATGCCCCCCCGGACCGCGACAGTTTAGCCGGCTAGACGGGGCCGAATGTTACACGCACTGGCGCAGCGTGCAAGGAAGTTCTCGGTCGGGTCAGCTCTCGTATCGCGAAACAGTTCTCGCTTCGACGCACGGGGAAAGCGCTCATGGCCGAGTAGCGCGGGACCTAGTAGAATTTACAGGGGCTTTGAATTCTAGATGTCTGGGAATCCTCATTCTGAAATTCTTTCTCGAGCGCTGGCGACGCAGGCTGCCGGCCGTCACTACGTGCCGTTGGACGGCGAGTACCTGCAGGTCCCGGTCGTCAGCGTGCCGTTGGGCAGCCTGCTCTATCGCCCGCAAAACGGGCGAATAGCGGTCGAGGCGCTGTCCTTTCTGCGTCGCCACGGCCTACCGGGCAGCTTCTTCTCTGGAGAAGTCAGCAGTCCGGAGATTCAGAAAGCACTGGAAACGCTGCTACTCGAGTTCGCTCGGGATCCCCGCGGCCCGATCTTTGCCGAGCTTGCCCGCGCCAAGCAGCAGACGGAGCCTCTGATCGTGAATCAGGCGGGCATCGTCATTAACGGCAACCGACGGTTGGCGACGATGCGGGCGCTGTATGCGGAGGACCCGAAGGCTTATGCGGGCTTCGAGAATGTCGAAGTCGCCGTGCTCCCCGAGCACATCGATGAAGCGGCCGAAGAGCGAATCGAGGCGGCCCTGCAGATGGCGCCCGACACGAAGCTCGCTTATGGATGGGTTCATCGGCGACTCAAGCTTCGCCGTCAGCGCGACGAGCTCGGGCTCCCGGAAGAAGCGATCGTGCAAAGCTATCGGCTGGAAAGCGCCGAGCAGCTTGCACGCGAAATCGCGCAGCTCGAGCTTGCGGAGGAGTATCTCGGCCGCTTTGCTGAAGCGCCGGGGGAGTATGAGCGCATCGCTGAGCACGAGTCGTTGTTCGTCGGGCTACATGGACAGCTGGAAGAGCTTCCAAGCGCTATGGCTCGTGTCTGGAAACAAGCCGGCTTCTCGCTGATCCACGCTCGCGGCCAGCTCGATGTGAACCTCGAGAGCTATTTCCCTTTCGCAAGCCCGAAACCGGCGCGCGCGCCGACCGTCGTCGTTCAACGCTTCGGCGCGGAGATCGGCCTGTGGCCTAGCCCCAATGCCGCGCAAGAGCAGGCCGCTGTCGATGAGGACCGATGCAGAGAGCTCGAGGGCGCATTGGGCAACCCTGCCAGCGCGGTCGAGAATGCCCAAGGGCTCGTTGCCATACTGGATGCCGTCGCCGCCGAGCATCGCGAGCGGCGCGCGCCGCGGGTCGCGCTGAAGCGGCTCAAGCAAGCAACCGACTTGATCAACGGGATCGATCTCAGCACCTTGGACCTGAAGCAGCGCGCGGCGCTCAAGGGACA
>CAYMAF010000070.1:0-13805 GCA_964388365.1 uncultured Gammaproteobacteria bacterium
CCCGGCACGAACTAGGAACGGTTCCTCCGCAACGGAGAGAACAAGGAAGTTCGGCTCGGCCCCCATTTTTTTCCTGACCGTTTCGGAAGCCCGCGCAGGCTCTCTTTCCCCGCGTCTCGGTCGGCCCGCGGCTGCTTCACGCCGCCGGCGCGAACTCCAACGCCCGCCCCGATGGGGGCCCGACGATCTTGCCGTCCGCGAAGACCGGCTCACCGTTCAGCCACGTCATGTGCACGGCCGAATGGAACGTCGTGCCCTCGAGCGGCGACCACCCGCAACGGTACAGCACGTTCTCGGACGTCACTCGGGTCGACCGGCCGAGGTCGACGATCGCGAGATCGGCGAAGTACCCCTCGCGGATGAAGCCGCGGTCCGTGATGCCGAACAGCCGGGCCGGATTGTGCGCGGCCTTCTCGACGAGCGTCGGCAAGCTGAACCGTCCGTCGCGATGAAGCTCGAGCAGCATCGCGAGCGAGTGCTGCACGAGCGGCAGCCCCGATGGCGCGTCGAAATACCCGCGCGCCTTCTCTTCCGCGGTGTGCGGCGCATGATCGGTCGCGATCACGTCGATCCGGTCGTCGATGACCGCACGCAGCAGCGCCTCGCGGTCCTCGGCCGTCTTGATCGCCGGATTGCACTTGATCTTCGCGCCGAGATCCGCGTACCGCGCGTCGTCGAACCAAAGATGGTGCACGCAGACCTCGGCCGTGATGCGCTTCGCGCCGATCGGCCCGGGCTCGAACAGCTCGAGCTCGCGCGCGGTCGTCAAATGCAGAATGTGCAGACGAGTCCCGTGCCGCTTCGCAAGCTCGACCGCGATCGACGACGATGCATAACACGCCTCGGCCGAGCGAATCGCGGGATGCGCCTCGATCGGCACTGAATCGCCGTAGCGCTCCCGATAGCGCCGCTCGGCCGCGAGGATCATCGGCGTGCTCTCGCAATGCGCCGCGATCAGCAGCGGCGCGTCCGCGAAGATCGCCTCGAGCGTGCGCGGGTCGTCGACGAGCATGTTGCCGGTCGACGCGCCCATGAACACCTTGATTCCACAGGCGTCGGCCGGCGTCGCGCGCTTCAGCTCCTCGAGGTTGTCGTTCGTCGCGCCGAGGTAGAAGCCGTAATTCGCGTAGCTCGTCCGCGCGGCGACAGCGCGCTTCTCGGCGAGCGCGGCGCGCGTCACGGCCGGCGGCGAGTTGTTCGGCATGTCGAGAAAGCTCGTGACGCCGCCCGCGATCGCCGCCCGCGATTCGCTCTCGATCGTCCCTTTCGCCGGCGCGCCCGGCTCGCGAAAGTGCACCTGATCGTCGATTAGGCCGGGAAGCACGTAGCGGCCGTTGAGCTCGACGACCTCGGCGTCGGCGGGCACCGGCCCGCCGATCCGGGCGATCCGGTCGCCGTCGATCAGAATATCGGTTTCGACGATACGGCCTTCGTTCACGATGCGGCCGCCGACGAGCATTCGACGCATATCAGCTCCTTGCCGAAAAATCCGCGCCGCGACGGAAGACGCGCGCCGAGCGCCGCGGCGGACTCGCAGGTCGCGACAGCATGCCACTCCGCGCTGCGGCTACGCCACTCGGGCGGGCCGGCGCGCGCGTTGCGCGGCACTCGGCAGCGCCTTGCAACGATTTGGGGGGCTATGCAGAATTGGGCGCCACCTTCAGCGGTCAGTCGCTGCCGTCCCGTGCAGCGAGTGCGCGGGACGGGTCTCCGTCGACTTTGCCGTTTACCTGGACCGAGAGCATCAGATGACTGCGACGATCGACTGTCAAAGCCTGACCAAGGAGTACGGCCGGCTCAGAGCCGTCGACGACTTGAGCTTCAAGGTCGAGCCGGGCGAGGTGCTCGGCTTCCTCGGCCCGAACGGGGCCGGCAAGACGACGACGATGCGGATCGTCGCCGGCTTCCTCGCGCCGACATCGGGGCGCGTGCGCGTTTGCGGCTTCGACGTCGAGTCGCAGCCGATCGAAGCGAAGCGCCGGATCGGCTATCTGCCCGAGGGCGCGCCGAGCTATCCGGAGATGACGCCGCGCGAGTTCCTCGAGTTCATCGCCGACGCGCGCGGACTGCCTGCGGCGTCCCGCCGCGCGCGGCTCGACGAGGTCTACGCCCTGCTGCATCTCGAGAAGGTGCTCGACCGCAGCATCGAGACGTTGTCGAAGGGCTATCGGCGCCGCGTCGGCCTCGCACAGGCGATCCTGCACGACCCCGACGTGCTGCTGCTCGACGAGCCGACCGACGGTCTCGATCCGAACCAGAAGCACGAGGTCCGCCAGCTGATCGGCGGCATGGCGAAATCCAAGACGATCGTGATCTCGACGCATCTGCTCGAGGAGGTCGACGCGATCTGCACGCGCGCGGTCGTGATCTCCGGCGGCAAGATCCTAGCGGACGACACGCCGGCCGGGCTCGCGGCCCGCTCTCGATTCCACAACGCCGTCTCGCTGAAGCTCGCCGACCCGAGCCTGCTCGAGTCCGCTCGCGCCGAGATCGGTGCGCTGCCGGAGGTTGCGTCGATCGAGGTCGACGCATCGAGCGGGCGGCTCACGGCGTTCCCGGCCGACGGGAAGCTGCCGCTGATGCCGATCGGACGGCTCGCGGACCGCCAAGGCTGGGCGCTCGACGAGCTTCAGCTCGAGACCGGACGTCTCGACGAGGTCTTTCGAACGATCACCGGAGGAGCGAGCGCATGAAAGGGATTGCGGCGGTGCTCAAACGGGAGCTCGCGAGCTACTTCACGACCCCCGTCGCGTACGTGTTCATCGCGATCTTCCTCATCGTGGCGAACGCCTTCACGTTCTATCTCGGCGGTTTCTACGAGCGTAACCAGGCGGATCTCGCATCGTTCTTCACGTTCCACCCTTGGCTGTTCCTGTTCCTCGTTCCGGCGCTCAGCATGCGGCTCTGGGCCGAGGAGCGTAAGTCCGGCAGCATCGAGCTGCTGATGACGCTGCCGATCGAGCCGTGGAAGTCCGTCGTCGGCAAGTTCCTCGCGGCGTGGGCGTTCACGGCGATCGCGATCGCGCTGACGTTCCCGATCTGGCTCACGGTGAACTATCTCGGCTCGCCGGACAACGGTGCGATCCTCGCGGCCTACGTCGGCAGCGTTCTGATGGCCGGCGGCTTTCTCGCAGTCGGCTCGTTCATCTCGGCGATGACGAAGAATCAGGTCATCGCGTTCATCGTCGCGGTCGTCGTGTCGCTGATGCTCGTGCTCGCCGGCTTCCCGCTCGTCCTCGACGTGTTCTCGGCGTGGGCGCCGGATGCGCTCGTCGACACGATCGCGAGCCTCAGTTTCCTGACGCATTTCGAGAATATCCGGAAGGGCGTGATCGACCTGCGCGATCTCGTGTATTTCGCGCTGCTGATAGGGCTCGCGCTCTATGCGAACACCATCGTCCTCGAGCTGAAGAAGGCCGACTGACATGAGCGGAGCACGACGACGCAGGATCGGCTACTCGACCCTCGGGCTGCTGGCGCTGATCTTCATCGCCGCCGTGATGGCGAGCAACGCGCTGCTCAAGGGGCTCCGGATCGATCTGACCGAGAACGACCTCTACACGCTGTCGCCCGGCACGCGCTCGTTGCTCGCGGGCCTCGAGGAGCCGATTCATCTTTATCTATTCTTCAGCGACGAGGAAGCGGCGGATATCCCGCTGTTCCAAACCTATGCCGGACGCGTCGAGGAGCTGCTCGAGGAGATGGCCGCGCGCTCGGACGGGAATCTGCGCGTCGAGGTCATCGATCCGCAGCCGTTCTCCGAGGAGGAGGACCGCGCGACCCGGTTCGGCATCCAGGCGATGAACGTCGGCGGCCGAAGCGTGTTCTTCGGGCTCGCCGGCACGAACGGCGTCGGCGACGAGGCCGTGATCCCGGTGCTCGACCCGGGCAAGGAGTCGTTTCTCGAGTACGACGTCGCCCGCCTGATCTACAGCCTCGCGAATCCCGAGAAGTCCGTGCTCGGGCTGCTCGCCGGCGTGCAGATGAGCGGCGGCTTCGACCCGATGAGCCAGCAGCCGTCCTCGCCGTGGGTCATCACGCAGCAGGTCCGCCAGCTCTTCGACGTACGGACGCTGCCGTCGAGCGTCGAGCGCATCGACGACGACATCGACGTGCTCTGGGTCGTGCACCCGACCGGGCTCGACGACGAGACGCTCTACGCGATCGACCAATTCGTGCTGCGCGGCGGGCGCGCGTTGATCTTCGTCGATCCGCTCGCCGAGGCCGCGGGGCCCGCCGGCGGGCCGAGCGGCTTCGGCGCGCCGAACAGCTCGAGCCTCGCCCGTCTATTCGACGCCTGGGGCGTCGAGTTCTCGGCCGACAGCGTCGTCGTCGACGACGTGAACTCGCTCAGCGTGATCAGCGGCAGCGGCCGCCCGGTGCGGCATATCGGCCTGCTCGGCATTGGCGCCGACGGGCTCGCGCAAGACGATGTCGTCACCGCGGGCCTCGAGACGATCAATATCGGCACAGCGGGCCACTTCCGCCTCGCCGGCAGCGACGCGGCCGCGGAATCGAACGACGGGCCGCGGCTCCGGCCGCTCGTGACGTCGAGCGAGCGCGCGGCGCTCGTGCCGGCGATCCGCTTCCAGTTCCTGTCCGATCCGGGCGAGCTGCTCGGCGATTTCGAGCCGAGCGGCGAGCGCTACGTGCTCGCGGCGCGCCTCGAGGGCCCGCTCCGCACGGCATTCCCCGACGGGCCGCCTCGCGACGATCCAGAGGACGACGACGCGGACGAGGCGGCCGAGGACGGCGCCTCCGACGCGGAGACGACCGACGGCGGCGGCGACGAGGCTTCGTCCGCCGAGCTTCCGGCCGAGCATCTTGCGTCGACGGATCACGCGAACGTCATGCTCGTCGGCGACGTCGACGTGCTGAGCGACCGGCTCTGGGTGCAGAGCCAAAGCTTCCTCGGTCAGCGGATACTGACGGCGTTCGCGAGCAACGGCGACTTCGTCGTCAACGCGCTCGACAATCTTTCGGGCAGCGCGGACCTGATCGGGCTGCGCAGCCGCGCGACCTTCTCGCGCCCGTTCACGAGGGTCGAAGCGCTGCGCCGAGAGGCGGACCTGCGCTATCGCGCGACCGAGGAGCGGCTCCAATCGGAGCTCGCCGAGACCGAGCGCCGTCTCGCCGAGCTCCAGGCCGAGCGCGACGATTCGACGTCGCTGCTGATGAGCCCGGAGCAGCAAGCCGAGGTCGAGCGCTTTCTCAACGAGCAGCTCCGCATCCGCCAGGAGCTGCGCGCCGTCCGCCGTAACCTCGACCGCAGCATCGAGCAGCTCGGCACGACGCTGAAGGTGTTGAATATCATCGTGATGCCGCTCGCGCTGACCGGGCTGATGCTGCTCGCCGTGTTCGTGAGACGCAAACGCAAGGGGCAACGATGACGAGCCGAACGTTGGGAATCCTCGCGGCGGCGCTGGTCGTGCTGGCGCTGCTTGCCGTCTACGGGCAGCGACGAGACGCGTCGCCGCCGTCGCGAAGCGGCGAGCTGCTGCTCCCGCAGCTCGAGGCCGCGCTCGATCGAATCGACCGCGTGCATATCGCCGTCGCCGGGGACGAGACCGTCGCAACGCTCGAGCGCGGCGCCGACGCCTGGGCGCTCGCGGAGCGGCACGGCTACGCGGCCGACATCGTGAAGATCCGCGGCGTGCTGCGCGGCCTCGCCGACGCGAAGATCGTCGAAGAGAAGACGTCGAACCCAGCCTACTACGATCGGCTCGGCGTCTCGGACATCGATACGCCGAATGCGCGCGGCGTGCAGGTCGCGGCGTTCACCGGCGACGAGCCGATCGTTTCCGTGATCGTCGGCGACCCGGCCGGCGGCGGCCGGCACTACGTGCGCGTCGCCGGGGAACGGACGAGCCATGCCGTGGACGTCGAGCTCGACGTGCCGCGCAACGCGCGCGACTGGCTCGACCGGACGATCCTCGACGTTCCGAGCTCGCAGATCGCGTCCGTGACGATCGAGCACCCGGACGGCGAGACGCTCCGGATGTCGAAGGACGGCGCCGGTCAGACGAACTTCGACGTCGACGACGTTCCCGAGGGACGCGAGCTCTCGTATCCGGGCGTCGCGAACTCGATCGCCGGCGCGCTGCGAGACCTCAAGCTCGATGACGTGCGGCCGGCCAGCGAGGACACGGACGCCGACGCCGCGGCGACGACCGCGACGTTCCGAACTTTCGACGGGCTCGTCGTCGTCGCGACGACGGTCGAGCGCGACGGCGAGCGCTGGGTCCGATTCTCGGCCGCGGCCGACGCGCCGGCCGCGGAATCGAGCGGCGCCGACGGCTCCGGCGAAGCCGAAGCGGCGACGGCGGGCGACGCGGAGGCGGGTGACGGGACGGCCGGCGGGGACGCGGCGAGCACCGCCGCGGACGTCGCGGAGCGCGCCGACGCGATCCGGGCCCGCGTCGCCGGCTGGGAGTACCGAATCCCGTCGTACCAGACGGATCAGCTCACGCGGCGCATCGAAGACCTGCTCCGCGCCGCCGAGAGCGACGACGGCGAAGACGACGCATAGCCGCGATTCCGGCGGCGTGCCGCGAAGGCGCGAGGAGCGCGGGCTTCGGCGCTCGCGCGATTTGAGCTAAGCTCGGCACCTCATGAGCCCTCCCGTCCGCAATCGCCGACCGCTCGCCGCCGGCTACATAGAGAGAATCCTGAAGGCGCGCGTCTATGACGTCGCGGTCGAGTCGTCGCTCGACCACGCGCCGCGTCTGTCGCGGCGCCTCGGCCACGAGATCTGGCTGAAACGAGAGGATCAGCAGCCGGTCTTCTCGTTCAAGGTGCGCGGTGCGTACAACAAGATCTCGCAGCTCGACGGCCGCGCGGTCGCGAAAGGCGTGATCTGCAGCTCGGCCGGCAACCATGCTCAGGGCGTCGCGCTCGCGGCGCGCCGCCGCGGGGTTCGGGCCGTGATCGTGATGCCGACGAGCACGCCGACGATCAAGGTCGACGCCGTCCGCGCGCTCGGCGGCGAGGTCGTGCTGCACGGCGAGGCCTACGACGAGGCGTACGAGCACGCGATGAGGCTCGCGGCCAGCGAGGGGCTCGAGTTCGTTCACCCGTTCGGCGACCCCGACGTGATCGCGGGGCAAGGCACGATCGGCGTCGAGCTGACGCGCCAATGGCAAACGCCGCCCGCGGCGATCTTCGTGCCGATCGGCGGCGGCGGTCTCGTCTCCGGCATCGGCTCGTACATCAAGCACCTGTACCCCGAGATCGCGATCATCGGCGTCGAGCCCGTCGAGGCGGCGAGCATGCACGATGCGCTCGCGCACGGCGCGCCGGTCACACTCGAGCACGTCGGCATCTTCGCGGACGGCGTCGCGGTGCGGCGCGTCAGCGATCATACGTTCGCATTGGCGCGCGAGGTCGTCGACGAGATCGTGCTCGTCGAGACGGATCAAATCTGCGCCGCGATCAAGGATATTTTCGAGGACTGCCGGGTCATCATGGAGCCCGCGGGGGCGCTGGCCGTCGCCGGCATGAAGCACTGGCTCGGCCGCAACGAGCGCGCACCGGGCCAGCATTTCATCGCGATCGCGAGCGGCGCGAACATCAACTTCGACCGGCTACGCCACGTCGCCGAGCGCGCCGAGCTCGGCGAGCATCGCGAGGCGCTGATCGCCGTCGAGATTCCGGAGCAGAAGGGCGAGTTCCTGCGCTTCTGCGAGGCGCTCGGCTCGCGCAGCATCACCGAGTTCAACTACCGCTACGCGCCGACCGAGCAGGCGCGCATCTTCGTCGGCGTCGAGCTTCGGGGCGAGCGCAGCGAAGCGCAGACGCTGATCGATCAGCTCTCCGCGGACGGCTACCGCGTGCTCGATCTCTCCGACAACGAGCTCGCGAAGCTGCACGTGCGACATATGATCGGCGGGCACGTGGCGACGATCCGCGACGAAGTGATATACCGCTTCGAGTTTCCGGAGCGGCCGGGGGCGCTACTGAAGTTCCTGAAAGCGATCGGCGCCCGCTGGAACATCAGCATGTTCCATTACCGCAATCACGGCTCGGACTATGGGCGGGTGCTCGCCGGCGTCCAGGTCCCGACCGACGAGCGGGCACGCTTCGCCGCACACCTCGACAGCCTCGGCTACACACACGTCGAGGAAACGGCGAACCCAGCGTATCGCCTCTTTCTGGGCCCGAACGGGGCGTAAATCGAGGAGACCGCGAGGGCGAGCGGTCTTCGTGATCCGATCAGTCCTATCGATCGTCGCGCAAGACCAGCCTCGTGCCGTCGGGCCGCTCGAGGGTCCGCTCATCGATACGCTTGAAGCTCAGCCTGACGTCACCGGAGGTGATGACCTCGTCCCCCGTCACTTTGTACGTAAAGGCGGGCGTGCCCGGCACGCCGCCGATCAGGCGCCCCTGGCCGTTCTCGCCGAACTCGTAGGTGGTGCCGTATTCCGGATCCACGTAGGCACCTTGGTTGAAGTCCGCGCCGCAGCCCGCGAGGGCCAGCATCAACAGCGGTGCGCATGTGCGCCTGATTCGATACCGGTTCGTGAACATGGGTTCTTACTCTCCTGGCCAAGCGACTTGGTCTGCTCAGACTGACGATCGAAAAGCGGGTCGCGCACCCAGATTGAACGCTTGCTGCCCGAGCATCAGAACGACGCGCAACCTTCGGATGTCCGTGTGCCTCCATTGCTCACGCGGATGGACAAGGCGGCGAGCTCGCGCGTAGAAGCCTCAATGTTGCGACAGCCCGACCCTCTTCGAATGACGCCATCTCGTATGAGGCGGATTATTGGATCGGTGGCGGGCGCCGGCACCTCCCAATTGGGGGTTTGAAGTCGCACTTGGCGCGGCACGAATGCACTGAAGCCTGGCCCGCTCGCGTCGTTGCTGCGACGACTTCCAGTCGGACGCCGGATAGGCGGTCACGCGCGGCGATCGCACGAGATGCCCGGCGCTGCCCGGTGCGTGAGCCGCGGTCGGAAGACCTCGCGCGGGGTCAGCCCCCCTCGGGGTCTGCCCCCGCCGCCCTTCACCGCGCCTCGATATGCCGGATCTTGTGCGGCTGCGAAAGCCGATAGAAATGCTTGAGCTCCTGCCGCATCGCGCCGTCGAGCCCCGTGCCGGCGAGCGCCGGCACGAGCTTCAGGCAATACTTGCCGGCATAGTGATTCGCGAGCCGGTAGCGATCGAGCTCGTCGGCCGTGAGATTGCGATCGAAGCGCGGCAGATCGAATAGCCACTGGTGAAGCGCCGGCGGCAAACGGCCGCTCTGGCGCGCGAGCAGCACGGCCGTCGCGACGAACTTGTCGACCTCGGCCTGGAGCTCCATCTCGAGCAGCCGCACCGGCTTCTCGAGCGCGGCGTTCCAAGCGTAGTACGCGAAGTGGCTGACGCCTTCGAGCGCGGTCCAAAAATCGGCGAGGTTACGCTCGTCGAGACGGTGCAGCGGATCGCGCGCGGACAGCCGCTCGACGACGCCGGCCTCGAGGTACAGCGCGACCTCGGCCTGACCGTCGCGCTCGGCGATCAGCAGCTTCTCCTCGACGTCGCGCCCGTCGCCGCCGAGCAGACCCGCGAGCTCCGGATCGGTGATCACGAAGTCGTCGACGTCGTACGCGACGTCGAGCTGATAGATCTCGGCGAGCAGCGTCTGGAAGTCGGCGAGCACGGCGAGATCCGGGCCGCGCTCGGGCTGGGGGCTGCCCTCGGCGTATCGACGAGTCTCCGTCGACATCGGTCGCGTCAATGCCGACTCATGACGTCGAGCGCTTGGTTCGGCTCGATGCCGAGCCGGCGCAGCATGTGCTCGGCGCGCTTGCTGCCCGTCTTCAGCCACACCTCGTAGAGGCGCAGGATGTCGACGTCGTCGCTGCCGCGGGCCTCGTCCCTCACCTCGGTGAGCACGTCGACGAAGTCCTGGAACTTCGACGCGAGCTCCGCGAAGACCGAGGTATAGACCTGCCCGCGCACGCTGCCTCGCACGCGCTCGGACAGCGAGCCGTAGGCCGAGCCTCCCATCTGAACGTAGTAGTCGACGTCGACCTGACGTCTGCCCAAGCCCTCGCCGAAGAACCCGGCGATGAACAGCGAGATGTCGCCGATGCGCTGCAGCGCGAAGTTGCGCTCCTCGGCCGTCGGCGCCTCCATGGCCTCGGCGAGGAACAGCGCGAGCGGCTTCAGCGTCGGCCCCTCCTCGGAGCCGTCATATAGCACCTCGGAGCGCGCGAACAACGTCAGCAGGTTCACGACGTAGTACGCGGTGTGATCGTCTGCGGACAGACCTTGCCGATTCATCGCGCTCGATAGAGAGTTGCGAAAGAACTCCTCGAGGCTCCACACAGGCTTGACCCTGGTCTCGCGCATCGCTGGCATGTCTTCCTCTCTCGGCGTCGCTACCGTCGCCACCGGACCGACCTGCTCGCTCGAGTATAGGTAGCGACACAAGCGGTCCGAGTGAAGCGCATCACGTTTCGCGGCGCGTCGTTCACCCACCCCCAGGACCGCGCCGACCGCACGAGACGGACCCGGCGTTGTATCCTAGGACCCACTCCTACAGCATATTAGAATGAATTTCGACCCGCGACGTTCCGCTGCGGACGGCGAATCGACGGGGGGCACAAGGACGAAAGTTTCGGTCGCGCCGCCTTGACACTCGAAATCGGGCTCGTCCTCGGCATCCTCGTTGCCGCACTCGCGCTGTTCATCGGCTCGAAGATCCGCATGGACGTCATCGCGCTGATGGTCGTCGGCAGCCTCGTCGTGACCGGTCTCGTCACGCCGCCGGAAGCCGTCGCCGGCTTCTCGAACGGCGCGGTCATCGCCGTATGGGCGATGTTCATCCTGTCGAGCGCGATGACCCGCGCCGGCATCTCGAACATGATCGGCTACAGCGTGCTGCGCCTCGCGGGCCGGCAGGAAACGCGCATGATCGTCGTGATCATGGTGACTTCCGGCACGCTGTCGTTCTTCATGAACAATATCGGCGTCGCCGCGCTGATGCTGCCGGTCGTCGTCGACGTCGCCCGACGAACGCGAATCCCGGCCTCGCGGCTGCTCATTCCCCTGACTTACGGCACGCTGCTCGGCGGTCTCACGACGCTCGTCGGAACCCCGCCGAACCTGCTGATCGCCGACGCGCTGTCGAGCGCCGGATTCGAGTCGTTCGGCATCTTCGACTTCGTGTCGGTCGGCGGCTCGCTGATGATCGCCGGCATCGTCTTCGTCGCGCTCGTCGGCCGCCATCTTCTGCCGAGGCGAAAGCCCGAGGAGCAGACCCAGCGCCGCAGCCAACGCACGTTGCGTCAGCAGTACGGCCTGCAAGCGCGCAATTTCGAGATGCGCGTCTCGCACGACTCGATCCTCGTCGGCAAGAGCCTCGCGGAAAGCCGGATCGGCAGCGCGGCCGGCCTCATCGTCCTCGCGCTCGAGCGCCGCGGCCGCACGGAGCTGATGCCGTCGCGGCAAACGGTGCTTCAGGGCGGCGACAAGCTGTTCGTGCAGGGACGCCTCGACCGTTTCAGGGAGTTCCAGCGGTGGAGCGACCTCGTGATCGAGCGGGAAGCGCCGGTGCTCCAGGGATTGATGGCGGGCCAGGTCACGTTCGCCGAGGTCACGATCAACGAAGGCTCGACGCTCGAGGGCTCGCTGCTGCACCACTCCGACTTTCGCAAGCGCTACGGCGCGAACGTGCTCGCGATTCGCCGCGGCGACCTGGTCCGCCGCGTGAACCTGACGAAGGTGCCGCTTCGCGCCGGCGACGTGCTGCTGCTGCAGGCGAGCAACGAGGCGGTTCCGGACCTCGAGCGCTCGGCCGATTTCGGCGAGCTCCGCAAGGTCGGAGAGCAGGAGCTATCCGAGGTCTATCGCCTGCAGGAGCGCATCTTCGTCGTGCGCGTCCCGAGAGACTCGGAGCTCGCCGGCGACACGCTCTCGCAGAGCCGCATCGCCGACGCGTTCGACTTCCGGCTGCTCGCGCTGTTCCGCGAGGGCGAGCTGACGATCATGCCGGAGGCGGACCTGCCGCTGAAAGGCGGCGACTTGCTGCTGATCCAGGGCCGGGAAGAGGATCTCGACGTGCTGCGAGGCTTGCAGGAGCTCGAGGTCGAGCGCGACAGCACGCCGGCGTACAACGTCCTCGAGTCGGAGCGGCTCGGCATGGTCGAGGCGACGCTCGACCCGCGCTCCCGCCTCGTCGGTCAGCGCGTCGCGGATCTCGCGTTCCGGGACAAGTACGGCCTCGAGCTCGGCGCGATCTGGCGCAAGGGCGAAGCGATTCGCTCCGATCTCGACGACCGGACGATCGAGCTCGGCGACGCGATGCTGCTGATCGGCCCGCGCGAGAAGCTGCAGCTTCTCGAGCGCGACCCCGACTTCCTGCTGCTGACGCCGCTCGGGCAGCGCCCCGTCGATACGAGCAAGGCGCCGATCGCCGGCGCGATCATGCTCGGCGTCGTGATCGCCGCGCTCGTCGGCTGGCTGCCGATCTATATGGCCGCGCTGATCGGCGCGACGCTGATGGTGCTGACCGGATGCCTGACGATGGAGGAGGCGTATCGCGCGATCGAATGGCGCGGGATCTTCCTGATCGCGGGCATGCTGCCCCTCGGCACCGCGATGGCCGATACGGGCGCCGCCCGGCTGCTCGCCGAGCACACGATGGACCTGCTCGGCCCGTTCGGCCCGTGGTGGGTCATCGGCGGGCTTTATATCGTCACGGCGCTCGCGAACATGGTGATCCCGGCCGCGGCGCTCGTCGTGCTGATGTCGCCGATCGTGCTGACTGCGAGCGCCGAGCTCGGGGTCGAGCCGCAAACGGCGATGATGGCGATCGCGATGGCCGCGTCAGCGAGCTTTTCGAGCCCGGTCTCGCATGCCGCCCACGTGCTCGTGATGGGCCCCGGCGGCTACCGGTTCGGCGACTTCTTGAGAGTGGGCTTGCCGCTGACGCTCGTGACGTTCGCGACCGCGATGCTCGTGCTGCCGATCTTCTGGCCGCTGACCCCCGTCTCCTCGTCCTGAGCGTCTTCCGCGAGCGCGGCCTCGAGGCTCGCGAGCATTCTCGAGCAATGCGCGCGGATGCGCCGGTCCCAGTGCTCCTTGCGGAACGCCGCGGCGCCGACGAGCTTGTAGACCGCGTCGAGCCGGAGCCGCGAGCCCGCGTCGCCGGGCTCGAGCCGCCAGCGAAGCTTGAGCTCGACTCGGCACGGCGGATCGAGCAGCGTTTCCTGGACCGTGATCGAGACCGGCCGGATGCACTCGACGACCCGGCCGCGCCGCAGCACGGAGCCGCGCTGCTGCTCGTAGCGGGTTCCGGGCGGCAGCGCGCCGCCGCCCGCGCCGAGGAGCCCGTTGCCGCCCCAGCGCCCGTGCCCGACGATGCCGACGAGCGCAGCGAAGATCTCCGCCATCGGGCGTTCGAGAAGCGTTTCGTGATGCTGCCGCTGCATGCCGTATCCCCTGCCGCGAACGATAGCGCGGCGGCGGAGCCGGCCTCAGCTCGAAATTCGCGCGCGATGGCGCAGAAAGTCAGGGGACGAGCACGGTCGAGCCGGTCGTGCGCCGCGCCTCGAGATCGCGTTGCGCGTCGGCGGCCCGCTCGAGCGGATAACGCTGGCCGATCTCGATCCGCACGTCGCCGCGCTCGATCCGGGCGAACAGCTCGCGGCAGCCCTCGTCGAGGTCGGCGCGCTCGGAGATGAAGTGAAACAGCGACGGCCGCGTCACATACAACGAGCCGCGCTTCGACAGCTCGAGCGGCGAGAACGGCTCGACCGGCCCCGACGAGTTGCCGAAGCTCACCATCACGCCGTGCGGACGCAGGCAGTCGAGCG
>CAYMAF010000071.1:0-13743 GCA_964388365.1 uncultured Gammaproteobacteria bacterium
ATGAACCGCCAGATGTGGGCGCATCCGGCCGTGCAGAGCAATTGCCGCGTGCTCGCGGAGCGCGGCGTTCGGATACTCGGACCGGCGGCCGGCGAGCAGGCGTGCGGCGAGCACGGCATGGGCCGCATGCTGGAGCCGGTCGATATCGTCGACGCGCTGCTCGAGCGGCGCGACGCGCCGCTCGCGGGCGTCAGGGTCGTGATCACGGCCGGGCCGACGCGCGAGCCGATCGATCCGGTTCGCTACATCACGAATCGAAGCTCCGGGAAGATGGGCTTCGCCGTGGCCGCCGCCGCGCGCGCGGCCGGCGCCGACGTCACGCTGATCAGCGGCCCGGTCTCGATCGCGACGCCCGAGGGCGTGCGCCGCGTCGACGTCGAGACGGCCGAGGAGATGTACCGCGCGGTGCATCGCGAGATTCCGGGCGCGGAAATCTTCATCGCGTGCGCGGCCGTCTCCGATTACCGTCCGCAGAGCGCCGCGAAGGAGAAGATCAAGCGCAGCGAGCCCGAGATGCGCCTCGAGCTCGTGCGCGCGCCGGATACGCTCGCGAGCGTCGCGGCGCTGCCGAAAGCGCCGTTCACGGTCGGCTTCGCCGCCGAGACGCACGACGTCGAGCGGCATGCGCTCGAGAAGCTCGAGCGCAAGCGCGTCGACATGATCGCGGCGAACCGCGTCGGCCCGGATTGCGGCTTCGACCGCGAGACGAACGCGCTGACGGTGTACTGGCGCGGCGGAGAGCGGCGGCTCGGCGAGAGCACGAAGTGCGATCTCGCCGAGCGGCTGATCGCTCTGGTCGCCGAGCGCTATCGAGCCGAGCGCGGCGGCGGGACGGCGGCGTCGGTGGCCTCGTCTCCGTCCGCACCGGAGCCTCGCCGATGAGCGGGCCGAGCACGCGCGTCGAGCTCAAGATCCTCGACCGCCGTATCGGCGCCGAGATCCCGTTGCCGCAGCGCGGCACGCCGGGCTCGGCCGGCGTCGATCTGCGCGCGTGCCTCGACGCGCCGTTGACGCTCGAACCGGGCGACTGCCGGCTGATTCCGACCGGGATCGCGATCCATCTCGCCGATCCCGGGCTCGCGGCGATGATCCTTCCGCGGTCGGGCCTCGGGCACAAGCACGGTATCGTGCTCGGCAACCTCGTCGGGCTGATCGATTCTGACTACCAGGGCGAGCTGATGATCTCGTGCTGGAACCGCGGCAGCGACGCGTTCTCGATCGAGCCCGGCGAGCGCATCGCGCAGCTCGTCGTCGTGCCGGTCGTGCAGGCGGAATTCGAGATCGTCGACGACTTCGCCGCGAGCGAGAGGGGCGCGGGCGGGTTCGGCCACACTGGCCGCAAATAGACGGCCGGCGCCGCGGCGGCGGGCACGGCCCGCACGGATCAGCCGCCCTTCAGCTCCTTGAAGCGCTCGATATCGCCATCGAACTGCTCTTTGAGGCGGGTCTGCTCGTCGCGTGTTTGACGAATCGTTTCCCGATAGCTTTCGATCGATGCCTTCGTGCTGTCGATCTCGGCCGCGAGGTCGGGCGGCAGATCCGGCGCATCCTCGCGGTCGCTGAGCGGCTTGTAGCGCTGCGCGGTCCTTTCTAGCCTCGCGAGGCGATCCTCGAGCTCGGAGATGTAGACCTCGGTGACCGTGACCTTCGCCTCGAGCATCTCGAGACGGTTGTCGCGCAGCGCGACGATATCGTCGACGGAAAGATAAGTCTCGAGGAGCATTCGGTCGCGGCGCGCGATCTCGGCTTTCGCGGCCCGGACGGCGGCCTCGGCCTCGCGCTCGCGCTCGAGCCGCGCAAGCTCGTCTTCGGTCAGCGCGCCTTCCTCGACGCCGATCGTCACGCCCGATTCGTTGAGCACCGCGCGGTCTCGATCCACGTACTGCGGCGGAATGCGGTCGCCGTAATGCACGACGCCGTCGTCGTCGACCCAGCGGTACAGCTTCTGCGCCGCCGCGGATGACGCCGCGCAGGCGGCGGCCGTGAGAACCAGGAACCCGAGCACGTGCTTCACGACAGCGAATCCGATCGGCGTTGATGCGCGCCGATTATGTCAAAGGCCTGTGATGTCCCGACTCCCCACGTATACCGGGAATCCCCGACATTGGAAAGGCCCGATTCGCGGATGTGAGAGGCAAGTCGCGATCGCACCGAGAACGGGGCTTTCGGCTACGGATCGAAGCGCGCGCCGTAGCGGTTGCGGTACGACCGCAGCGACGGGAGGTACTGCGCGTATTCCTTGTCCTCCTCGAGGTGATCGACGAGATCGCTGAGCGTCACGATGCTGCGAATCGGCACGCCGAGCTCGGCGGCGAGCTGATCGACCGCGGAGATCCGTTGCTTCGTGCCGACCTCCTCGCGATCGAGCGCGACGAGCACGCCGGCCGGCGTCGCGCCGGCCGCGCGGATGATCTCGATCACCTCGCGCACCGCGGTGCCGGCGGTGATCACGTCGTCGAGAATCAGCACCCTTCCCGCGATCGGCGCGCCGACGGTGTTCCCGCCTTCGCCGTGGTCCTTCGCCTCCTTGCGGTTGTACGCGAACGGATAGTCGTAGTCGTGGTGCTCGGCGAGCGCCGCGGCCGCGAGCGCGACGAGCGGGATCGCTTTGTACGCCGCGCCGAACAGCATGTCGAACTCGAGGTCGAGCGACGTGATCGCCGATGCGTAGCAGCGGCCGATCTTCGCAGCCGCATAACCGCTGTTGAACAGTCCGGCGTTGAAGAAATACGGGCTGATCCGGCCGGATTTCAGCTTGAACTCGCCGAATTGAAGGACGCCGAGCTCGAGCGCGAGCTCGAGGAATTCCCTTTTGTATGCCTTCATCGAAGCCTCTCAGGCTGTTGCCGTGAAACACGATGACGTTGGCCGCCGATTCGAGCTGCCGGCCGCAAGCGGTGCCTCGGATTGCGCACCATGCCGTTCGTTCGTGCGTCGCCGCGGCGCCGACGAGTATCATACAGCGCTCGAATGAACGCGCAGGCGCAAACGACGACATCCGCTTTGGCGGCGGATACGAAGCCTCGGCCCGGCTGGCGCGACGTGCTGGTTTCGTTCCGCGAGCCGCGCGTGCTCGCGATGCTGGCGCTCGGCTTTTCCGCCGGTCTGCCCTTCCTGTTGACCGGCAATACGCTCGGCGCGTGGCTGCGCGACGAAGGGATCGAGCTTGCCGCGATCGGCTTTCTATCCTGGGTCGGGCTCGCGTACTCGCTCAAGTTCGTCTGGGCTCCGCTGCTCGATCGCGTCGAGCTGCCGGTGCTCGGCCGGCTGGGTAAGCGTCGAAGCTGGATTCTGCTCGCGCAGGTCGGCGTGATCGCGGGCCTGATCGCGATGACGCTCATCGGGCCTGAGGGCGGATTGGTCCTGTTCGGCGTATTCGCTCTGCTCGTCGCCTTTTCCTCGGCGACCCAGGACATCGCAATCGATGCGTGGCGGATCGAAGTTTCCAGCAGCGCCGAAGAGCTGGGCCTGATGTCGGCCGCGTATCAGCTCGGTTACCGCTGCGCGATGCTCGTCACGAACGCCTTCATCTTCAATATCGCGGCCCGCACGGGTTGGGAGCTTTCCTATGCGCTGATGGCGGCGCTGGTCGGTGTCGGCGTCGTCGCGGCGCTGCTCGCGTCGGAGCCAAGGGCCGAGACGTCCGCCGTCGCGCAGCCGGGCGTCTCGTCCGTCCCGGTCGTTCCCCTTTGGAGCGGGCGAGGCCTTTACGACGCCGTCGTCAACCCGTTCGTCTTGTTCTTCCGGGCGCACGGCACGAAGGCGCTGCTGCTCCTCGCCGCGATCAGTCTCTATCGTTTGCCGGATTTCATCATGGGGCCGATGGTGAATCCGTTCTACGCGGATCTCGGGCTGTCTCGCGACGCGATCGGTGCGATGCGCGCGGGCGTCGGCATTTGGGCAACGCTCGCGGGCGTCGGCGCCGGAGGCCTCTGCGCCGTTCGGCTCGGGTTCGTTCCGACTCTCGTGCTCGGCGCGTTTCTCGCGCCGGCATCCAATCTCGGGCTGACGGCAATGGCGCTCGTCGGCCCTGATCTCGGCGTCTTCGGCGCCGCGCTCGCGCTCGAGAATTTTTCCGAAGGCTTCGCCGGAACCGCGCTGATCGCGTGGATGTCGAGCCTCACCGCGTTCGGCTACGCGGCCACGCAATACGCGTTGCTCTCGTCGTTCTATGCGATCCTCGGCAAGGTTCTGAAGGGGTTGTCCGGCGTCGCAGTCGAGACGCTGGAAAGCGGCATGGATTTGATTCTCGCTTACGGCGTCTTCTTCGCGTGCACTGCGGCGATCGGTATCCCCTCGGTGCTGGTCGCGATCTGGGCCGCGCGGGCGCACGTCGAGACCGCAGCGAAGCGATGATCGGCCTCGACGCCGAGCGGCGCGTTCGCCGATGAGTCAGCGCGGGCGCGGCCCGAGGCTGAAGTACAGATCCTCCGTGACGTGCCCGAGCCGCTCGCCGCGGCGCTCGAACTTCGTCGGCGGCCTGTAAGCGAGCGGCTCGTCGGCGAGCGTCTCCGCCGAGACCCGCTCGAACGGCGGCGATTCGGCAAGCACGGCCCGCGTGTGCTCGGCGTACGGTGCCCAATCCGTTGCGACATGCAGCAGGCCGGCCGGCCGCAAGATGCGCGCGCACTCCGCGACGAAACCGGGCTGCACTAGGCGCCGTTTGTGGTGGCGTTTCTTCGGCCACGGATCCGGAAAGAACAGGTTGACGGCATCGAACGACGCATCGGGCAGCATGCTCTCGATGACCTCGACGGCGTCGTGCATGATCACACGCACGTTCTCGAGACGCGCACGCTCGAGAAGAATCAGCAGATGCCCTACGCCCGGCTCGTGTATCTCGACGCCGAGATAATCGATGTGAGGATGTCGGGCTGCGGTCGTGAGCAGCGCTTCGCCGTCGCCGAAGCCGATATCGAGCACGCGCGGCGCCGAGCGGCCGAAGACCTCATCGAGGTCGAGCCGCCGGTCCTCGAACGGCAGGCCGAAGCGCGGCAGCAGCGTTTCGAGCGCGCGCCGTTGCGCCGCCGTGATCCGGCCGGGCCGGCGCACGAAGCTGCGCACCTTGCGAAGCGGACGCGTTTCCATGCGCGTAGGGTAGCGGTTCGCCGCACGGCGTGCCGGGCCCGTGCACGTCGGTGCCGGATCGCCGTGCCGCGTCCCAGTCGCCTCGATGCGTCGGCCCGCTACGCTCAGTCGACGATCGCTTGATAGACCAGCGTGCGGAGCTTGCGGTGATCGTCGATATCGCCCGCGGGGAGGAGCTGCGCGAGGTAGACGACGACGAGCTCCTCGACCGGATCGACCCAGTACGTGCTGTGATACGCGCCGCCCCAGCCGTACTCGCCGACCGAGCTCGGCACGCCGCGCGCGCCGACGTCCTCGACGATATAGAAGCCGAGCCCGAACGTTTCGCCCGGCCGGAACGGCACGTCGCCGATATGGCCGACGGTCATCAGCTCGACGCTCTTGCGGCTCAGCACGCGGACGCCGTCGAGCTCGCCGCCGTTCAGGAGCATCTGTAGGAAGCGCGCGTAGTCGGTCGCGGTCGACAACAGCCCCGCGCCGCCCGAGAAGCTCTTACGCGGCCCGTCGACGTACGCGCCTTGTCCGATCGCGCCGGTGCCGACCGCGGGCGAGAGGCCGTTCTCGCCGGCCGAATAGACCTTCGCGAGCCGATCCCGCTTCTCTTGCGGCAGGTAGAAGTGCGTATCGCGCATGCCGAGCGGCTCGAAGATCCGCTCGGCGAGGAACACATCGAGCGGCTGGCCGGAGACGCGCTCGATCAGCGCGCCGAGGATGTCGGTGTTGTAGCCGTAGATCCATCGCTCGCCCGGCTGCGCGTCCGCGGGCAGCGACGCCATGCGATCGACCGTGACACCGATCGGCTCGTCCCGATCCGCGAAATACCAGTTCTGGATGCCGGCCGCGGCCCAGCGGTCGCTGGCGACGCCCATCCCGTAGCCGAACCCCGACGTATGCGTCAGCAGATCGCGGATCGTGATCGGCCGGCTCGCCGGCACGACGTCGTAGCCGTCGTCGCGCGGCACCGCGACCGTCGTTTCCCGAAACGCGGGCAGATAGTTCCCGACCGGATCGGTGATCAGCAGCGCGCCTTCTTCCTGAAGGATCATCACCCCGGCGCTGACGATCGCCTTCGTCTGCGACGCGATACGGAAGATCGCGTCGGCCGTCATCGGCGCGTTCGCCTCGATGTCGCGCCGGCCGAAAGCCTCGAGATACGCGATTCGGCCGCGCCGTGCGACGAGCGCGACGCCGCCCGCGAGCTCGCCGTCCTCGACGTAGGCCTCGAGCCGCTCGGTCAGCCGCTCGAGCCGCTCCGACGACAGGCCGACGTCCTCCGGCGCGGCCGGCTCGAAGCCCGACGCCATGGCGTGGGCCGTGAACGCGATCAGGATCGGCAGAAACAACAGGCGAGCGATGCGAGTTTTCATGTCGTCTCCGATGACGCTTCGAGATTGTTCCTCGGGCTCGGGCCGCCCGGCGGCCCGAGGCGGCGGTGCCGCTCATCGCGATTCGCGGTGCCGGCACGTCCGACGCTCGAGGCCGCTTATCGTAACGGGTTTCGCTCGGGCGGAAACCCTCGCGGTCTGGACCGAGCGGCGTCCCGCGCATGCCGGCAGAGCGCCCCGCCGGCCCGGGCACGCGCCGTGCCGCGCGCGCCCGGTTGCCCTTCGGGCCGGCTGTTATAGAATCGGGACGAGACTCCCGTCGGTGCCGCGGGCTCTGGCGGGGGGATCGCCGGTCCTCATGGGCGGGTGTAGTTCAATGGTAGAACCTCAGCTTCCCAAGCTGATGACGTGGGTTCGATTCCCATCACCCGCTCCACTTCGCGCTTCCTGACACGCCTCGAGTTCCGAAGACTCCGTCGCCGGGGCGCCCGAGCGCGCGCGCCTGATGTGCGCACGCTTCCGTCCTTTTCTGGCGCTTCGTGAAAAAGTGTGCCGCTCCGGCGCCGACATCATGTATTCTACGAAGCGGAAAGACTGCGCAATGGAGACGACTGATAGATCTAAGATGGTCCTGATGCATGTGTGACAATTCTAGGGAGGCGAAACAATGCGTGAACTGACGGCCGATGAGCTTGCGCTGGTTAACGGGGGAGGCTCGATCAGCAAAGAGCAGGCGGGATCGATACTGGCGATGTACGGCGCGAGCATTCTCGCGGGGCGGCCATCGGAGCCCTGCTGGGCGGACCGGGCGGCATGATTGCCGGTGCGATCGTCGGAGCGGGCCGCGCCGCCGTTGCCGGCGGATCACCGCTCTCGTCGGTGGAGCGGTCGTGATAGCCTGTATGTGACGAGAACCGGAAGCCGCGAGCCGGGATGGACACGCTGTCGCGGAGGATGTGGGGGAGTAGCCGGCGACTCGGCAAAGCTCGCTTCGTCGTGCTGGCCGGGATCGCTTTTTCGCTCGTCGCGTGCTCGCTCTTCTGGCTTTTCGTCCGTCTGTTCGATCTCGGCGGCTCGTCTTCGTTGAATGCCTTCCTGACGTTTCTGTTGATCTGCTACGGCCCGGTTTGGAGTTACTCGTTCTGGACGCTCATGGAGCGCAAATGGAACGCGCCTTGAAGCTCCGAATCGCGGCCGACTCGAGGCGGCACGCACCCACTTACGGCTGAGCCTGGATAACAACGCCCATGACCCGTCCTGCGGCCCTGCACGACGTGTGATGGAGTTCTCGGTCGTCGATCCCGCATCCGTCTCGATGTTTCGCGATTCGGAGTGGCCGTCTCGTCCCGCATAAGGGATACTGCCGATTCGGCAAAGTCAGACTTGCGTTCTATCCGTCGGGCTCTGCGCCGTGTCAGACTTGCCATGCCGGCGGGAATCGCGCATGCCGGCGCTGCCGCGGGGAGGGGACGCGCGCGCTTGTGGGAAGGAGCAATGCCGGATAAGGAAGCCGCACCGAGGCACGGGAACGCCGCTGCCAAGCGCATCTTCATCGTCGATGACCATCCTATCGTCCGGAAGGGCCTGGTCGAGCTGCTCGCGCAGGAGCCGGACCTCGTCGTCTGCGGCGAGGCCGCGGACGTTCGCGAGGCGCGCTGCGGCCTCGAGCGCCTGCGGCCGGACGGGGTGATCCTGGATCTGTCGCTTCGAGACAGCGACGGGCTCGAGCTGATCAAGGAGATCCGGGCGAAGTACGATCAGCTGCCGGTGCTCGTGCTGTCGATGCACGACGAGACGATCTACGCCGAGCGGCTGCTGTCGGCCGGGGCGAACGGCTATCTCATGAAGCAGGCCGCGGGCGACCAGGTCGTCGCGGCGCTGCGGCGCGTGCTCGCGGGCGGCGTCTACGTCAGCGAGCGGATCGGCGCGAGCATGATCGAGCGCTTCGCCGCGGCCCGGCGCAAGCAGGCCGTCGATCCGATCGAACGGCTCAGCAATCGCGAGGTGCAGGTGCTGAACCTGATTGGCCGCGGCAAGTCGACGCGCGAGATCGCCCACGATTTGAGCCTCAGCATCAAGACCGTGGAATCGCATCGCCAGCGGATCAAGAAGAAGCTGAGCCTCGACAGCTCGCCGCGTCTCGTCCAGTTCGCCGTGAACTGGTATGCGCGCCAGCCGTAGAGCTACGCTACGATTGAAGGCTCCGGACCCGGAGCCAGAAAGCGCCCGCTCGGCGCGCGCCGTGCCGCCGCCCGTTCGGACGCGCAGCATTGCCGGACCGAGAGGGACCTTCGCGCGTCCGCTGCATCAGTCGCCATTCGAGGGTTGAAGCGATGGGCCGTCTACTCAAGCTGATCGTCATCGTCGCGGCCGCGCTGGTCGTGCTCGTCATCGCGGCCGTCATCGGCATCGCGCTGCTGTTCGATCCGAACGACTACAAGGATCAAATCACGGCCGCGGTCGCGGACGCGACCGGACGCGAGCTGACACTCGAGGGCGACCTCGAGCTTCGGGTGTTCCCGTCGCTGCGGATCGAGCTCGGCCCGGCGAGCTTGAGCAACGCGGAGGGCTTCGGCGATCAGCCGTTCGCCGAGATCGCGCGCGCCGCGCTCGATCTCGACCTGCTGCCGCTGCTTTCGCGCCGAATCTCGATAGGCGAGGCGACGCTCGACGGGCTCGTGCTGAACCTCGCGCGCGACGCGCAGGGCCGGAACAACTGGCAAGACCTCGGCGGCGGCGCCGATGCGGCGGCCCGAGAGCCCGCGGCGCCCGCCGACGACGGCGCGGGCACGGTCGACCTCGGGATCGACGAGATCCGCGTCAGCAACTCGCAGGTCACGTGGAACGACGCCGCGACCGGCAGCCGCTGGACGCTCGGTAACTTCGCTCTCGAAGCGGCGAATTTCGGCACCGAGACGGCGTTCCCGCTGCGAACGAGCTTCACGCTCGCGGGCGAAGCGGTCGAGGTTGCGGTCACCGCGAATATGCGTGCGGCGCTGTCGCTCGCGAACAATACCTATCGTCTCGAGGACCTCGCCGTCCGGCTCGCCGGGCAAGGCGAGGGCTGGCCCGGCGGCCAGGGCGAGGCGCGGCTTTCGTTCGCCGCGCTGACCGCGAATCTCGACGACGAGACGCTCGACCTCGACCAGCTCACGCTCGAGGTCCTCGGCGTGACGGCGCACGGCTCGCTCGAAGGACGGCAGCTGATGAGTAATCTCGCGCTCGGCGGCAGCGTCGAGATCGAGCCGTTCGACCCGAGCCGGCTGCTCGGCGTCTTCGATATCGTCGTCGAGACCGCGGATCCGGACGTGCTGCGCCGCGCGAGCGCGTCCGCGATGTTCGCGTATGACGCGAACCGGATCGGGCTCGACGACATGCGGCTCGCGCTCGACGACTCGACGTTGACGGGCAGCGTCGCGCTGCACGGCGAATCGCTGCGCTTCGATCTCGCCGTCGACCGGATCAATATCGACCGCTATCTGCCGCCGGCCGCGGAGGAGACGGAGACGCCGGAGGAGGGCTCGCTCGACGAGGTCGATCTGCCGCTCGCCGCGCTACGCACGCTGGACGCGCAGGGCCGTTTGACGTTCGGGCCGACGCAGTTCTCCGGGCTCTCGCTCGACGAGGCGAGCTTCGCGTTGACTGCGCGAGACGGACGCCTGCGGCTCGAGCCCGCGGCACGCCTCTACGGCGGCCGCCTCGCCGGCGAGATCGGCCTCGATATCGGCGAGGACGCGGCCCGCGCGGCGCTGCGCGCCAACCTCGAGGACGTCGACCTGCTGCCGCTCGGCCGCGATCTGCTCGAGTCGGAGATGGTGTCCGGCCGCGGCGACCTCTCGCTCGACCTGACGACGACCGGATCGAACGTCGGGCAGATGCGGCGCGACGTCGACGGCGACGTCGCGTTCACGTTCCGCGACGGCGCGTACTTGGGCATGGACCTCTGGTACGAGCTGCTCCGCGCTCGCGCGGTCTTCCAGCGCGAATCCGTGCCAGACCGCCCTGCCGGGCCCCGCGAGACGCGGTTCTCGAGCGTATCCGCGACCGGCGTCGTCCAGGATGCGATCTTGACGAATCGGGATCTGAACGCGAGCCTGGGCTTTCTCACCGTCGACGGCCAAGGCACCGTGAATTTGCTGACGAACGAGCTCGACTTCGACCTCGTCGCGACGTTCGTCGACGGCGAGCAGCTTCGATCCGAGCCGTTGATGGCCGGCCTCGCCGGCGACCAGCTTCCGCTCAAGGTCGGCGGCACGGTCGTCGAGCCGTCGGTCGTGCCGGACTTCGCCGCGATGGTGCGCGCGCGGGTCCGCCAGGAGGTCACCGAGCGCGTGCAGGAGCGGCTTCAGGAAGAGCGCGTCCAAGAGCGCCTCGATGAGGAACGCAGCGAGGTCGAGCAACGTCTAGAGCAGGAGCGGGAAGAGGTCCGCGACGAGCTACGCAACCGGCTGCGGGGAATCCTGAACCGCTGACCGGAAGCCCGGCGCAGACAAGCGAGCAAGGGATCGGATTCGACGATGCGAGCAAGGACGAAATCGCGTTGTGCGGCGGCGGTCGTGCTGGCCGGTGCGGCGCTGTGCGCCGGCGCCGGAGAGCTGCGCTTTCTCGACGTCACGCGCGACGGCGGCCGCTACGAGCTCGTCGCGGAGACGCTGCTCGACGCCCCCGCCGAGGATATCTTCGCCGTGCTGATCGATTACGAGGACGGCGGCTTCGGGCGCATCTCGAGCGTCTACAAGGAAAGCGATTACCTCGAGCCCGCGCCGGACGGCACCCCGATTGTCTATACGCGCATGGAGGGGTGCGTGCTCAGGTTCTGCAAGAGCATGGAGCGCGTCGAGCGGCTCGAGGTCGACGAGCCGCACTATATCCGCACCGTCGCGCTGCCGGAGCAGAGCGACTTCGAGTTCAGCGTCAGCGAATGGGAGCTGCGGCCGGTCGAAGGCGGCACCGAGGTCAAGTATCGCCTCGTGTTCGATCCCGATTTCTGGGTGCCGCCGGTGATCGGCCCGCTGGTGCTGAAGCATCAGCTGAAGGCCGGCGGCGAGCGGGCGATCTATCGGATCGAGCGGCTCGCGCGCGGCGAGCCGAGCGGTCTCGGCCGCTCGAAGGGCGTCGACGCGAAGCTCGCGAGCGCGAACTGATGACGGCCGGCCGGTCGTCGCCGCGCGCCGAGAGGCGCGCTTTCGACTCGACGTGAACGATTTCGCTCGGCGCCTGCTCGCGTGGTTCGATCGCTGCGGGCGGCACGATTTGCCGTGGCAGCGCGACCGCCGCGCCTATACGGTCTGGGTTTCGGAGATCATGCTCCAGCAGACCCAGGTCGCGACCGTGATCCCGTATTTCGAGCGGTTCGTCGGGCGATTCCCGGACGTCGATGCGCTCGCGGCCGCCGAGCTCGACGACGTGCTCGCGCTCTGGTCCGGGCTCGGCTACTACGCGCGAGCCCGCAACCTTCATCGCGCCGCGCGGATCGTCGTCGACGAATGGGGCGGCGCGCTCCCCGATGCGCTCGACGCGCTGATCGCGCTGCCCGGCATCGGCCGCTCGACGGCCGGCGCGATTCTCGCGCAGGCGCATGGCGTGCGCGCGCCGATTCTCGACGGCAACGTGAAGCGCGTGCTCGCGCGGCATGCCGCGATCGAAGGCTGGCCCGGCGAGCGCGAGACCGAGCGGACGCTCTGGGCGCTCGCGGACGCGCACACGCCTTCCGAGCGCGTCGCGGACTACACCCAGGCGATCATGGATCTCGGCGCGACGCTCTGCACTCGCAGCCGGCCTGCGTGCACGGTCTGCCCGGTCGCCAGCGATTGCGACGCGGCTAGGCTCGGCATCCAGGCACGGCTGCCGACGCCGAGACCGAAGCGCGAGCGGCCGCGGCGCCGGCGGACGATGCTCGTCGTCCGCGACGGGCAAGGCCGCGTGCTGCTCGAGCGACGCCCGGAGCGCGGCCTCTGGGGCGGGCTCTACAGCCTGCCGGAGCTCGACGACGGCGACGCCGCGCGCGACTGGTGCCTGCGGCGGCTCGGCGCCGCGCCGGCCCGCGAGCGAGCGCTGCCGGGCCTCTCGCACGCGTTCACGCACTTCGATCTCGATATCGAGCCGCGCCTCGTCAGCCTCGACCGCGCGGACGGGGCGCTGATGGATTCGGAGAACCTCGTTTGGTATAACCCCGCCGCGCAACAACCGATCGGAATCGCGGCGCCGATTCGCGCGCTGCTCGAAGCACTGCCGTCCCACGGCGAGGAGGCCGCGTGAGCAGAACCGTCCATTGCGTGGTGCTTGGCACCGAAGCCGAGGGGCTGGACCGGCCTCCGTATCCCGGCGAGCTCGGCCAGCGGATCTACGAGAACGTCTCGAAGATCGCGTGGCAGCGCTGGCTGATGCACCAGACGATGCTGATCAACGAGTACCGCTTGACGCCGATCGAACCGAAGGCGCGGCAGTTCCTCGAGCGCGAGATGGAGAAGTTCTTCTTCGGCGAGGGCTCGGAAGCGCCGCCGGACTATCGTCCGGAATGACGAAATACCGGCAGGATCCGCGCCCCCGCGCCGTCAGCGGTTCAATCGATGCTCGACGAGGTCCTCGACGACCGACGGATCCGCGAGCGTCGACGTATCTCCGAGATCGCCGTAGTCGTTCGCCGCGATCTTGCGCAGGATCCTGCGCATGATCTTGCCCGAGCGCGTCTTCGGCAGGCTCGGCGCCCACTGGATGAAGTCCGGGCTCGCGATCGGCCCGATCTCCCGGCGCACCCAGTCGACGAGCTCCTTGCGCAGCGCTTCGGTGGGCGATTCGCCGGCGACGAGCGTCACGTACGCGTAGATGCCCTGGCCTTTCACGTCGTGCGGGTAACCGACGACCGCGGCCTCGGCGACCTTCGGATGCGCGACGAGCGCGCTCTCGATCTCGGCCGTGCCCATCCGGTGCCCGGAGACGTTGATCACGTCGTCGACGCGACCGGTGATCCAGTAGTAGCCGTCCGCGTCGCGCCGCGCGCCGTCGCCGGTGAAGTACATGCCCGGGAACTGCGAAAAATAGGTTTCGATGAAGCGCTCGTGGTCGCCGAAGACCGTGCGCATCTGCCCGGGCCAGCTGTCGAGCAGCACGAGGTTGCCCGTCGCCTCGCCCTCGAGCAGATGGCCGTCGCTGTCGACGATGCCGGGACGCACGCCGAAATACGGCCTCGTCGCCGAGCCCGGCTTCTGCGCGATCGCGCCCGGCAGCGGCGTGATTAAAATTCCCCCGGTCTCGGTCTGCCACCACGTGTCGACCACCGGGCAGCGGCCGTCGCCGACGACGCGGTGATACCACTCCCACGCCTCGGGAT
>CAYMAF010000072.1:0-13532 GCA_964388365.1 uncultured Gammaproteobacteria bacterium
CGAAGGACAGCGCCGAGCCGGACTCGTTACGCGCGCTCGCGTTCAAGCAGAACCCCGACGAGCCGTGGGCCGTGACGCTGAACAAGCCCGAATGGCGCACCGTCGAGATTGCGAGCGGCAACGGTCACGGCAACGCGCGCGGCGTCGCGCGGATCTACGGCGCGCTCGGCAACGGCGGTTCGCTCGACGGCGTGACGCTGATGAGCCGGGATCAGATCGAGGCGATGATCACGCTGCAGCACAACCAGGTCGAGGCACTGCAGGACCGGCCGTACCGGCAGGCGCTCGGGATCCTGCTGAACACGCCCGAGGCGGTCTATATGGGGCCGAACATGCGCAGCTTCGGTCACCACGGCATCGGCGGGTCGATCGGGTTCTGCGATCCGGATGCCGGCATCGGCTTCTCGTATGCGTGCAACAAGATGCACGCGGTCGGCACGAACGGACCGAGAGCGGCGCGTCTGATCGACGCGCTGTACCGCTGCGAGCTCTGACCGGCGCGAACGGATCGAGCGCCGTCCCCGGCGGAAGGCGTTGCCCGCGTCAGCCGGCGGCCGAGACGCCGCCATCGACGTTGAAAATCTCGCCGTGGACGAAGCTCGCGTCATCGCTCAAGAGGAATGCGATCGCCTTGGAATTGTCTTCCTCTGTGCCGTTGCGGCGCAGCGGGATCCGGGCCGCGCGCTTCTCGTATTCTTCCGGCGTATTGAGGCCCATCGCGCCCGGCGTCGGCACGGACGCCGGCGAGACGGCATTCACGCGGATCTTTCTCGGGCCGAGCTCCGCGGCCATGACCCGCGTGAACGCGACGACCGCGCCCTTGACCGCGCTGTACGCCGACGTGTTCGGGAACCCGCGGGACGCGACCGGAGAGGCGAGATTGATCAGGCTCGCGCCGCGCGCGGGATCGTAGTGGGCGAGGAGCGCCTGCGCGGACCAGAACAACGCCTTGATGCCGACGTCGAGCATCGCGCCGAGGCGCTCCGGCTCGATCTGCTCGATCGGGCAGTAATGCAGGATCATCGCGTTGTTGACGATCGCGTCGATGCGGCCGCCGGCCCTCGCGAACTCGGCGGCGGTGCGCAAGAACGTCTCGCGGTCGCCGACGTCCGCCTCGAACGCGAACGCCTTGCCGCCGGCGCTCGCGATCTCCTCGGTGACGGCCCGCGCGTTGCCGCCGTCGATATCGACGACGCCGACGGTCGCGCCGAGCCCCGCGAGGTACCGCGCGAGATGCGCGCCGAGACCGCGTCCGGCACCGGTGATCAGGACATGCTTGTCGTCGAACGCATAGCTCATCGTCACAGCCCGTCGTCTCGTTCGTGGGCCGGTATCGCCCGCCGGCGGTCCGGGGAAACGTTCGGTGGACTATAGCGCAACCCGCGCCGGCGGTGACCGCGATGCGCGGCGCGCGCTGCCGTCGGCGTAACCGGTCTTCGGCAATCCGCATCCGGCGGCTGCGTCCGGCGCCCGGGCTCGTGAGCTAGAATCGAACGGGACGGCCGAGCGTGTCGGCCGTGTCGGGGGATAACGATGGCCGTTCAGCATCCGAGACGAGCCGACGATGGGGCAATCGTCGCGCAGATGAATTTCTGCATTCCCGGGGAGAAGGTGATCTTCTATCCGACGGACCGGGAGAAGTCTCAATGGCCGTACCGGCCGCACGACGTCACGATCCGCGATGCGCGTGCCGTGGCCGGCGAGCTCGAGCTCGAGCGAAACGGCTTCGTGCTCGTCGAGCGAGAGTCGGCCGTGAAGAATTTCTACGACCCGGAGGAGGTCGAGCGCGTCTACGTGCCCGAGGTCGTCTCGCTGGTCAAGGAGCTGACCGGCGCGGACCACGTGATCACGTTCGGCACGATGGTGCGCAGCGACGCCGCGGCGAAGGAGGGCAGCCTCCCGGCGTTCGGCGCGCACGTCGACTACGGCGATCGCACGGTGCGGCAGTTCGCGATCGATGTCCTCGGCAAGGAGGAGGCCGAGCGGCGGCTGCGCGGACGGTACGTGCTGATCAACGTCTGGCGGCCGATCACCGTCGTCCACCGGTCGCCGTTCGCGGTCTGCGATGCGAGCACCGTCGCGGCCTCGGACCTCAACGACAGCGAGGTCCGCGGCGGGCTCGGCGATCCGAACCGCCCGACGCTCTACGGCTATTCGGTCAGCTTCAACCCGAATCAGCGCTGGTACTACGTGCCGCAGATGCGCCCGGACGAGGTGCTGGTCTTCAAGCTCTTCGATTCGGATTCCTCGCGCGTGCAGTGGACGGCGCACAGCGCTTTCGAGCATCCTGATACCTCACCGGACGCGCCTCCGCGCGAGAGCATCGAGATCAGAACCATCTCGTTCTTCGCGCCCTGAACCGGCCGCCGGCGCGCCGCGAGAAGAACGAAGGGGGGGAGATGCGGTTCGACGAGATCAGGGCCGAGCTGATGGAGCGGCCGATGAGCGGCTATCAGATCACCGCGGTGGCGATCGGCGTGCTCGTCAACATGATGGACGGTTTCGATCTGCTCGCGATCTCGTTCGCCGGGCCCGCAATCGACCGCGAGTGGATCCTCGGCGACGAGCGCCTCGGCCTGCTTTTCAGCGCGGGCCTGTTCGCGATGGCCGTCGGCGCGTTCGGCTTGAGCTGGCTGGCCGACGTCCTCGGGCGCCGCACCGCGACGCTCGTCAATCTGACGTCGATGACGATCGGCATGACGATCGCGGCTTTCGCTACGTCGTTCCCGATGCTGCTCGTCGCACGAGTGTTCACCGGGCTCGGCGTCGGCGCGATGACGGCCGCGATCGGCTCGCTGGTCTTCGAGTTCGCGTCGAAGCGGCGGCGCGAGCTGTCGCTCGGCTTCGTGACCGGCGCGTTTCCGTTCGGCACGATCGTCGGCGGCATCGTCGCGACGTGGCTGCTCGAGATCGGCTGGCGCACCGTTTTCGGGTTCGGCGCCGTGATGACGCTGCTGCTGATCCCGCTCGTCTACTGGCGGCTGCCCGAGTCGCTCGACTACCTGCTCGGCAAGCAGCCGCACGATGCGCTGCGCCGCGCGAACCGTGAGCTCGAGCGGCTCGGCTTCGAGCCGCTCGAGGCACTGCCGCCGAAGACGGACGTCGTCGATACGCAGGACGCGTCCCTGCTCGACGTCGTCCGTCCGCCGGTGCTCGCGAGCGCCGTGCTCGCGTGCCTCGGCTATTTCGGCTTCATGACTTCGCAGTACTTCATCCTGAATTGGATGCCGGCGCTGATGGTCGATGCCGGCTATACGGATGCCGGCGCGATCTCGTTCTCGATCATCACGAATATTGGCGCGGTTCTCGGCTGCGCGGTCGTCGGCGTCTTCACCGCGAGGTGGGGGGTGCGCGTCGTTACCGTGTCGATGCTGCTGATCATGGCCGCGGCGATCGCGGCGTTCGGCACGTTGCCGCTCGACGCAGTGCAGCTGATCCGCACGTCGTCGTTCTTCATCGGCTTCGCCGCGTTCGCAACGGCTGTCGGCATCTTCTCGATCATGGCGTCCGGTTTTCCCGCGCACGTGCGCGGCACCGGCATCGGTCTGTCGCTGACCGCGGGCCGCCTCGGGTCGGCGTTCGGCGCCTATCTCGGCGGTGTCCTGCTCGCGCTCGGGCTCGCGCGGCCCGAGCTTTGCGTCGTGCTCGCGCTGCCCGCCGTCGCCGCGGCCGGGGTGATCGCGGTGCTCGCGCGCCGGAATGCGGGCACGATCGACGCGGTCGGCGCGCCGCTCCCGGCCGAGTAGCCGATCGGAGGCGCGCTTTCGCATGAAGCGGCGCCGGGCGCGTTCTCGCGCGCGGCCGGTCTCTCCGTGCGACTCGAATGTGTCGGCAACGGCGGTTCGCCGGAAGCCGCTGCTTGCACGGCTCTCGGGTTTCGCCGAGACTACGATCGGCCGTCGCGAGACGATAACGAACTCGACAAAGATCGCGCGGCCGGTCGGACCTCATGGTCCGTGAACCACGACAAGACCGAGGGGGTGTCCAATGTCCGTGCTCGCAGCGCTCGCAGTCTCGATCGGCGTGCTCGCCGTCGTCGCCACCTGGCTGTTCCTGGGTCCGCTCGCCGCGCTCGACGCTCAGGTTTGGCAGGCTTTCATCGCGTGGGCGTGCTTCTATCACAGCGGCGGTAAGCTGCCCGGCGCGCGCACCGCGGCGATCGGTATGAGCTTCGGCGCCGTCGTCGGCATGGTGTCGGTCCTGCTGGCGAATCAGCTCGGTATGCTCGGCGAGCTCGCCGCGCCGATTGCGGTCGGTATCGGTGCGGCCGTGATCGTGCTGTCGTCACGGATCTCGCTGCTCTCGACGATTCCCGCGAGCGTCTACGGCTTCGCGGCGATCGCTGGGCTGATCCTGCTCGGCGCGGAGATGACCGCGGTCAAGGCGCTGTTGCCGACGATCGTGTCGATCGTGATCGGCACCGCGTTCGGCTATGTCTCGGAGGTGCTCGCCGGAGCTCTCGCGAAGAAGGCGCCGGCGCCGGTCGGCGACGCGGCCACCTGACGCGTCTTCCCTGCCGAAGCCTCCGGGCCGTCGGCCTTCGCGGGCGCGCGACGTTCCCGCGGAGGCCGATGGAACCGCCTCCGCCTCGGTGGCCGCGCCGTGACGCGAGTCAGTCTTCTTCCATGAACCGGTCGACCGACATCCTGAGCCATTCCTCGTACCGGAAATTCGTTCCCGCGCCTTCTTCGCCCATGAAGCGCGGGCTCGTCGTCCGGATATAGTTCGGCACGACCGTGTTGCCCTCGTGGCACGCGTATTCGAAGATCTCGTAGCCTTCGTTGCGTGTCCACGGGTACGAGATCTTGAACGGCGCGGTCAGCACCTCGGGATCCTCGACCCACGCCTCGTATTGAATTGTGCTCGGCCCGGTCGGCGTCAGCCGCTCGACCATGCGCAGCGACGTGCTCGTCGGAATCGGGTCGTTGCTCGGGCCGACGATGACCATCGGCGACTCGCCGTTGAAATTCGTTGTCTCGATGACGAGCGTATCGCCCTCCCAGCGCCCGCGCGACTCGCCCATCCAGTTGCGCATCTCCTGCGGCAGCGGCGGACGGCCGTCGACCGGGATCACACGCGTCTCGTGGATCATCTCGTGACGCAGCACGACGTAGCCCGGCGATTGATAGATCTCGAGGCCGTTGTTGTACGGGAACGGCACCATCGATGCCGGCAGGCCCCGCGTGATGCAGCGGTCGAGCGCGTTGAAATCGGAGATGTCGTCGAATATGTCGCCGGACCAGCTGCTCGTCATCGTGGCCGCGCGCGCCTTGCCCGCGTCGGTCATCGGCGGAATCCGGCCGTTCGCGGGCTCGACGATCAGCGACGTTTGCCGCAGCGGCTGACCCCACTCGAACCAGTGACCGGACCCGAGTCTGCCGGCGGCCTGCTCGCGGTCGTACGCACCGGCCGAGACCGCCGCCTCGTCGAGCGCAGCCTGATATTCCTCGTCGGTCAGAAAGGCTTGATCTCCGAGCGCCTCGGGCCGCTGCATAGGCGTGCCGCCAACCTCGAGCGGCCAGCGTCCGCGCAGATCCGGATCGCCCCACGACGTGCGCGGCACGGTCCAGCCGTCGTCGCGGCCGGCGGCTTGCGCGGAAGACGCGGCCTCGTCGGACGGCGCGTCCGAGCAGGCCGTGAGCGCCATCGCGATCGCCGCCGAGAGCATGCCCAAGCCCGCGTATCGATGCTTCATGTTCGTCGCCCTCGCGCTCTACGCTTCGGCCGTTGCCGAGCCGCGAAGCATAGGCAAGCCGTGTAATTACTGTCAAAATCCGCCGCGGTGCCGTCGCCGGCGAACGAAACACGACGGAGGAAACGACTCGGATGCTCGATCGACGAAACCGCGCCCGATTCTCGCGGCCCCGACATTCGTCCGCGCGGCGCTCGCCGCGTAGATCCGTTTGCGCCGGACGCTCTCGTCTGCGAGATGCGTTCGTCTCGGCCGCCGTCGGTTTCGCCGCATTGCTAGCCGCGGCGGGCGCGGGAGCCGACGAGCGCCCCGAACGGATCCTGGGCAAGCCTAACCTGAACGGCATTTGGCAGGCGGCCGGCACCGCGCACTGGAACCTCGAGCCGCATTCGGCCGAGGCGCTCGGTGAGTTCTGGCCGCTTGGCGCGATCGGCGCGATCCCCGCGGGCCTCGGAGTCGTCGACGGCGGCGAGATCCCGTATCTGCCCGAGGCGCGCGAGCGGCGCGACGCGAACCGCGCGGCGTGGCCCGCGGCGGACCCGGAGGCGAAATGCTTCCTGCCCGGGATCCCGCGCGCGAATTACATGCCGTACCCATTCCAGATCGTCCAGGGCGACGATGACGACATTCTGTTCGTCTACGAGTACGCGAGCGCGAATCGCGTCGTGAACATCAAGTCGCATCGCGATGCGCCGATCGATACCTGGATGGGCGTCTCGAACGGCCGATGGGAGGGCGATACGCTCGTCGTCGAGACGATCGGGCTGAACGGCGAGACGTGGCTCGACCGAGCCGGCAACTTCGCGGGCGCCGGCGCGACCGTCACCGAGCGCTTCACGCCGATCGACGACAGCCACTTGCGCTACGAGGCGACGATCGAGAATCCGGCGGTGTTCTCCCGCCCGTGGACGATCCGCCTCGTGCTCTATCGCCATGTCGAGCCCAACGCGCAGCTCTACGAGTTTCGATGCATCCCGTTCTCCGAGAGGCTGCTGTACAAGGACGTGCTACCCCCGAAGGAGTGATTCGGCCCGAGCTCGGGTCGGCGGCGCGGCCGGGACCTCGATTCGGCCGCCCGCGAGACGGTTATCAGGAGGAATGTCGATGCGCCGCTCTTTGCTCGTTCCATTGTCGGTTCTGCTCGCGTTCTCGGCCGGCTGCGGCCAGGGCTCGTCCGAGCGCGGCTCCGTCGAGACCGCGACGGCGCCGACCGCGGGCGGGACGGCTGCCTCTGCCGCCGAGTCCGCGGCGGCACGCGGCGAGGTCTACGTCGTCGATCCGGCGAGCTCCGAGGTCTACTGGAAGATCTCGAAGGCCGGCCTCATGGCGCGCTTCGGGCACAACCACGTGATTTCCGCCGAGACGTTCTCCGGCACCGTGACGCTCGACCCGGAGAACCTCGCCGGCTCGCGCTTCGATCTCGAGATCCCCGTTGGGGAGCTCGTGATCGACGATCCCGAGCTGCGCGCTCGGTTCGGCGAGGACTTCGCGAGCGTGCCGAGCGAGGACGACAAGGCCGGCACGCGCCGCAACATGCTGAGCGAGCAGCTGCTGAAGGGCGACGAGTATCCGTATGTGCGGGTGCGGGGCTCCGGGCCCGAGTCCGCGGGTGTGCCCGGCACGCTGCCGGTCGAGATCGAGATCGTCGGACGCACGGTCTCGCTCGAGCTGCCCGGCGAGGTCGCGCTCGGCGACGGCTACGTCGAGGCGAGCGGCGAGTTTTCGCTCGAGCACGCGGATCTCGGCCTGACGCCGTTCAGCGCGCTCGGCGGCGCGTTGCAAGTCGGCCCGACGATCGAGTTCTCGTATCGCATCCGCGCGGTCCGTCCGGACTGATCAGAACCGGCGCGGCAACGGACGATGAAGCTGCCGCCGCCGCCCGATCTGCCCGTCGAGCTCGCGGACCGGTTTCGGCGCGCGGCGGATCGGCTCGCCGAGGTGCCGATCGAGCTGCCGGCGGAGCTCGTGCCGGGCGCCGCGCGCGTCGCGGCGATCAGCGATTTCGTCGTCTCGGTTCTCGCACGATATCCGGACGCGCTGATCGCGCGGCTCGCGGACGAATCACCGCTCGACGCGGGCGATCTCGCGGCCCAGCTCGGCCCGACCGGTGCCGGCGAGGCCGACGTGATGGCCGCGCTGCGCCGGGTCCGCCACGTCGAGATGGCGCGGCTCGCGTGGCGGGATCTGACGGGCCGCTCGACGCTCGATGAAAGCCTCGAGGACCTGTCCACGCTCGCCGACGTGCTGATCCGCGTATCGCTCGAGCACGCGGCGGCCGTGCTCGAGCCGCGATTCGGCCGGCCGGTCGATGCCGAAGGCCGGGCCGCACCGCTCCTCGTGCTCGCGATGGGGAAGCTCGGCGGCCGCGAGCTCAATTTCTCGTCCGACGTCGATCTCGTGTTCCTGCACCCGGACGGCGCGCGGCTCGACGGCCGCGGCGACGACGTGCAGGAATACTACCGGCGGCTCGCGCAGCTCCTGATCCGGGCGCTCGACCATCCGACCGACGACGGCATCGCGCTGCGCGTCGACACGAGGCTGCGGCCGTTCGGTCAGAGCGGCCCGCTCGTCGTCGGGCTCGCGGCGTTCGAGGCGTATCTCGTGCAGCACGCGCGCGACTGGGAACGTTACGCGTACGTCAAGGCGCGTCTGTTGACCGGCAAGGAACACCGGCGCGCGGTCTTCGACGAGATCCTGACGCCATACGTGTACCGGCGGTATCTCGATTACGGCGTCTTCGATGCGTTGCGGCAGATGAAGCGGCTGATCGAGCAGGAGGTCGCGCGCAAGGAAATGGCGGACCACGTGAAGCTCGGACCGGGCGGAATTCGCGAGATCGAGTTCATCGTGCAGGCGTTTCAGCTCGTGCGCGGGGGCCGCGATCCGCGGCTGCGCACGACTTCGCTGAAGCGAGCCCTCGGCGCGCTCGCCGGCGAGCGCGAGCTCGGAGCCGCCGCGGTCCGTCGTCTCGCCGCGGCTTACGATTACCTGCGCACCGTCGAGAACCGTCTCCAGGCGATGGACGATCGCCAGACGCATACGCTGCCGTCCGATCCGGAAGGCCGGGCCGCGCTCGCGTACGCGCTCGGTGAGCCGAATTTCGACGCGTTCGCGCATCGTCTCGGCGAGCATCGCCGCGCGGTCGAGGCCGAGTTCGAGCGGATCGCGTGGGACCGGAGCGGCGCGGGCGATCCCCGCGCGGACGGGGCCGCGGACGCGGCGGCGCAGGCCTGGGAGGCCGGCGACATCGCCGCTGTCCTCGCCGACACGCCGCTCGCCGGGCACGGCGGCATCGAAGAGCAGCTCGGCGCGCTGCGCCGTGGAAATCTTTATCGGCGCATGGACGAGCAGAGCCGGCAGCGGCTCGCGGCGGTCGTGATCCGCACGCTCCGGCCGCTCGCCGCGACGGCGGACCCGAGCGAGACGTTGAAACGCGTGCTCGCCGTGTATCAGTCGGTCTGCCGCCGGAGCGCGTATCTTGCGCTGCTCAACGAGAACGCAGCCGCGCTCGAGCGGCTCGTCTCGCTCGCTAGCCGGAGCGCGATGCTGGCCCGGAGGATCGCCGAGCATCCGCTGTTGCTCGACGAGCTGCTCGACGCGCGGATCCTCGAGCAGCCGCCGACCCGCGCCGAGCTCGCCGCGATGCTCGAGCAGCGCGTTGCGCGCGCGGGCGCCGATCTCGAGGCCCGGCTCGAGGCGATGCGGGAGTTCCAGCGCACCGCGGTGTTCCGCGTTGCGATCGCGGACCGGCTCGGACAGCTGCCGCTGATGAAGGTCAGCGACCGGCTGACCGACATCGCCGAGCTCGTCCTCGAGTTCGCGCTCGAGACCGCGTGGAACGAGCTCGCCGCGAAGCACGGCGTGCCGATGTACGGCGAACCGCCGAATCGCAAGGAGGCGGGCTTCGCCGTGATCGGGTACGGCAAGCTCGGCGGCCTCGAGCTCGGCTACGGCTCCGATCTCGATCTCGTGTTCCTGCACGATTCGTGCGGCAGCCATCAGGAGACGAGCGGCTCGCCGCCGCTCGATAACGCACGGTTCTTCTCGCGGCTCGTGCAGCGTCTGATCCATTTCCTCACGATCCAGACGAGCTCGGGACGGCTCTACGACGTCGATACGCGGCTCCGGCCGGACGGGCGCGCGGGCCTGATGGTCGCGAGCCTCGAGAACTTCCGGCGCTATCAGCGCGAGGAGGCCTGGGTCTTCGAGCATCAGGCGCTGCTTCGCAGCCGCGCGCTCGCGGGCTCGAAGGCGATCCGCGACGCGTTCGAGGCCGAGCGGCGCGAGATCCTGACCCGCCATGTCGCCCGTGACCGCCTGAAGGACGAGGTCGCGAGAATGCGCGCACGGATGCGCTCGGAGCTGTCCGAGGGCGGCCCCGACGGCTTCGACTTGAAGCAGGATGCGGGCGGGCTCGCGGATATCGAGTTCCTCGTCGACTATCTCGTGCTGCGCCATGCCGGCGAGCATCCGGAGCTCGTCGAGTACCCGGACAACGTCCGCCAGCTCGAGGGCCTCGCGGCCGCGGGCCTGATGCCGGAGGAGCGCGCGGAAGCCTTGAAGGCCGCCTATCTCGAGCTCCGGCGCAAGGTCCACGATCTCGCGCTCGACGAGCGCGGCCGGGTGATCGCGGCCGGGGAGATGGCCGAGGTTCGAGCCTTCGTCGTGCGCTGCTGGGACGAGGTATTCGGCCCGGGATCGGCGGGTTCCGTATAATCCGCGCATCCGTTGAATGGGAGACGTGAGACGTGCGCGAACGCCACGGCAGAGTGGACCAGGCCCTGGAGCGGCCGAACGCGAAATGGGAGTACACGGTGACCCGTGACGACCTGCCGCTGCACTGTCCGCTGCCCGAAATGTATCTCTGGAACTCGCATCCGAAGGTCTATTTGCCGATCGAGGCGACCGGCGAGGCGAAGTGCCCTTACTGCAGCGCGAGCTACCGGCTGGTCGAGCCGGCCGCGGCGAATGACCGCTAGCCCTGCCGGGCCGGCGGCCGTCTAGCCGGCCGCGTCCGAAGGGAAACCGGATGTCGCTGACCCGAAAGGCGCGCGGCCGGCCGTTCTGCTGGCTGTTCAACCTGCACGCCCTGGCGCGCGGCGTCGACACGAGAATGCGTATCGACGAGGCTTCGCGCCGCTTTCGCGCGGTGTCGAAGCGCCATGCGCTGTGGTTCGCGCACGAAGGTCAGGCGTATTACGCGTGCAAGCGCGGGATCGAGCGCCGCCTCGAGATCCTCGGCGAGACGTATTTCCTGTCGAGCATCCCATTCGCCGACGGCGATCTGGTCGTCGACTGCGGAGCGAACGTCGGCGAGCTCAAGTATTACTTCGTCGAGCGCGGCCTCGACGTCGAGTACATCGGCATCGAGCCCGCGCCGCTCGAGTACGCGTGCATGAAAGACAACGTCGCGCCTTCGGAGGCGTGGAACGTCGGGCTGTGGCACGAGGACGGCGAGCTCGCGTTCTATCTGTCGTCGCAGATGGCCGACTCGTCGCTGATCAAGCCTCCGCAATACGACAGTGTCGTGAAGGTGCCGGTCCGCCGGCTCGACAGCCTGCTGCCGGGCCGCCGCATCAAGCTGCTGAAGCTCGAGGCGGAGGGCGCCGAGACGGAGGCAATCGTCGGTGCGGCCGGAATACTCGAGAACATCGAGTACGTGTCCGCGGACGTCGGCTGGGAGCGCGGTATCGATCAGGCGTCGACGCTGCCGGCCGTCACGAACATCCTGCTCGGCCGCGGCTTCGAGCTGGTCGCGATCGGGCAACGGCGGTTGACGGCGCTCTACCGCAACAAGGCGATCGAGAGCGGCTAGCGACGGTGCCCGGCGTGCTCGAGATACCACGCGTATGTCGACTCGATGCCTTTTCGCAGGCCGATACGGTGGCGCCAGCCGAGCGAATGAAGCTTGCTGACGTCGAGCAGCTTTCTCGGCGTCCCGTCGGGCTTCGTGCGGTCGTACTCGATCGTGCCGTCGTAACCAACGATCGAGCGGATTAGCTCGGCGAGCTCCGCGATCGAGACGTCCTCGCCGACCCCGACATTGACGAGCTCCGGCGAGTCGTAGTGCTCCATGAGCCAGAGCGCGGCATCGGCGAGATCGTCGACGTGCAGGAACTCGCGCCGCGGCGTGCCCGTGCCCCAGATCGTCACCGAAGGTCGGCCCTCGACGCGCGCCTCGTGGAATTTGCGCAGCAGCGCCGGCAGCACGTGCGACGTCTCGAGGTCGAAGTTGTCGTTCGGCCCATAGAGATTCGTCGGCATCAACGAGATCGCGGCGAAGCCGTGCTGCTTCGCATACGCCTGGCACATCTTGATGCCGGCGATTTTCGCGATCGCATACCACTCGTTCGTTGGCTCGAGCGGGCCGGTCAGCAGCGCGTCTTCGGAGATCGGCTGCGGGGCAAGACGCGGATACACGCAGCTCGAGCCGAGAAAACACAGCTTGCGGACGCCGGACCGGTACGCGGCGTCGATCACGTTGATCTGGATCTGCAAGTTGTCGCGGATGAAGTCGGCCGGATACGTGTCGTTCGCGAGAATGCCGCCGACCTTCGCGGCAGCGAGGAACACGTACTCGGGCCGCTCCGCGGCGAAGAAGCCGTCGACCGCGGCGGCGTCGCGGAGGTCGAGCTCGCCGCGTGTGCGGACGACGACGTTCGCAAAACCGCGGCCGAGCAGCACGCGATGGATCGCGGAGCCGACGAGGCCTCGATGCCCCGCGACGAAAATCTTCGATTCCGAATTCATTCCTGACATCGGTTGATACGATAGCCTCCGCTCGCGGCCAGCGCGCCGCGCTCGTCGAGCTTAGGGGTGTGCTCGATTATCTCCTGGGTCACCTCTCAACGCTCGTGTCGGGATGCGAGCCGGGCCTCCGGCCCGCCTTCGGGCCCCAGGGCCCCGCTCCTTGCATGTGCGATGCCGTCCGGGAAGAGACGGGTCAGCACGTGCTCCTGGAACGGCTTGCCGCCGTCGACACCCTTCAGGTAGTAGCGCGGAATTCCGAAGCCCTTCTTGCGGCGGTCGAGAATCCGGTCCGACAGGATTCCGCGAAACGCGCGGCGGAGCAGCCCTTTGAGCTCGCCGTTCGGGAAGCGCACCGACTCGTCGAGCGAGAACGAGAATTCGATGATCGAGCGCGCGAGGAGCGGCACGCGCACCTCGAGCGAGACGGCCATGCTCGTGCGGTCGACCTTCGTCAGCACGAGGTCCGGCAGGAACGTGTGGAAGTCGACGTACTGAAGGCGCGTGTAGAGCGGCAGGTCCTCGCGCCAGTGGCGGCGAAACGCCCACCAGTCGTCGTAATCCTTCGGCACGCCGAGCGCGGCGCGGTACTTATCCTTGTCGCGCTCCGGCATGCCGCCCATGATCAAGCCCCAGAGCCGCGGACCGCCGCTGAACGCCGTCTCGGCGAGGGTCGCGAGTTTCGCGAGCGGATGACGGCGCGGGAATCGGCGCCGCAACGCGTGCGCGATCCCGCCGATCGCTCCCGACCACGTCGGATACGCGGCGTAGCGGGCGAAGCGCGGATAGGTCCGGTAGCCGCCAAAGACCTCGTCGCCGCCGTCGCCGGTCAGCACGACCTTGACCCGCTCGCGCGCGACCTTCGAGACGAGATAGGTCGGCATCGCGGATTCGTCGGCGAACGGCTCGTCGAACCATGCCGCGAGGCTCGGCAGCAGGTCGGCCGCGTCGTCCGGCATCAGGATGCGCTCGTGATGCCGAGTCCCGAAGGACTTCGCGACCTCGCGCGCGTACGGCGTCTCGGAGACCTCGTCCGAGTCGAAGCCGATCGAGAACGTCGCGATATCCGGCACGCCGATCCGCGCCGCCGACG
>CAYMAF010000073.1:0-13525 GCA_964388365.1 uncultured Gammaproteobacteria bacterium
CGATCGCGATCGCGATGACGGCCGCCGCCGGCGGCACGCTGCCGCTCGAGCTCGCTGCGCCGGCCGTGATCGGCACGAGCATCGGCACGACGTCGACGGCCGTGTTCGCGTCCGTCGGCGCGACTGCGGCCGCGAAACGCACCGCTTGGGCTCACGTCGGCTTCAATGTCGTCAACGGCGCGGCCGCGATCGCGCTGCTGCCGCTCCTGCTGCTCGCGAGCCAGCGGCTCGCCGCGCTTTGGACCGACGCGGAGGATATCGCGCTCGTGCTCGCCGTCTTCAACACGCTCATCAAGCTGCTCGGCATCGCGCTGATCTGGCCGTTCGCGTCGCGCTTCGTCGGCTTCCTGTCGCGCCGCTTCGTCTCGGCCGACGAGGTGCTCGGCCGGCCGCAGCATATCGATTCGACGCTGCTCGAGGTGCCGTCGCTCGCGCTCCGCGGCATCGTGCTCGAGGTCGCTCGGATGCGATCGCTCGCGTTCGATCTCGCACGGCGACGGGTTCAGGGGACCATCACCGAGCCCGAAGCGCGCCGTCAGCAGGAAGGCATCGTCCGCCTCGGGCGCGCGATCCGCGACTTCATCGAAACCCTGAGCAAGGGTGTGTTGCCCGACGACGTCGTCGAGGCGTTGCCGGACTGCCTGCGGGCGATTCAGCATATCGACGACGTCGCGAGCGCATCCGCGACGGTTGGCGCCGCCCGGTCGGTCGGCACGGCCGACGACGCGCACGCGCGCGGCGCGTCCCGTGACTGGGCTCGGCTGAACGAAGTCGTCGCCGAGATGCTGGCGACGCCGCAGGTTTCGACGAGCGACGCGCCGGCCGCCGACGGCTACGGCGGCGCGCCTGCGATCGACGACGACGCCGAGCCGCGCGACCGCCGTCTCGAGCTCGCATACGAAGGCTTGAAGGCGGATCTGCTGCGCGCCGGCGCGCTCGGCCGCCTACGGGTCGAGGCGATGGAGGAGCAGTTGCTCCGTGCGCGGCGCATGCGCCGGCTCGCCGAGTCGGCCGCGAAAGCGAACCGGCGCCTCGACCCGTGGGTCGCGCGCGTCGACGGCGAGCGCGCGTCGAGCGAGGTCAGATAGCGAGCCTGCCGGTGCTCGGGCCGATCGCATCGAGCTCGCAGCCGGCGAGGTCCGCGAGCGCGAGCAGCAGGTTCGCGGTCGGCTCGCGGTTCTCGACGGCGATATGACGATTGCCGCGCAGCCTGCCGTTCGCCTTGCCGAGCAGCAACGCCGGCGGATTGAAGCGGTCGTGCGTGTTGCCGTTGCTCATGCCGGAGCCCCAATAGAGCACGGCCGAATCGAGCAGCGTGCCGTCGCCGTCCGGCGTCGAGGCAAGCTTGCTCGCGAACTCCGCGAGCTTGACGACCTGATACGTGCCGATGCGCGCGTACTTCTCGATGCCCTGCGGCGTATCCCCGTGATGCGAGACCGGATGATGCGGCTCCGGCACGCCGACGTGCGCGTAGCTGCGGCTGCTGCCCTCATGGCCGAGCATGAACGTGAACACCCGCGTGATATCGCCCTGAAACGCGAGGTGCAGCAGATCGTACGTCAGCGTCATATGCGCGTCGAAGTCGTTCGGTATGCCGACCGGTGCCGGCGGCGCATCCGCGAGCGTCTCCGCGCGGGCGGCCGTCTTGTCGAGCTGCGCTTCGACGCGCCGGACGTTCGTCAGGTACTCGTCGAGGAGCCGCCGGTCCGCGGCGCCGAGCCGGCGATTCAGCCGCGCGGTCTCCTCCGCGACGGAGTCGAGGAGGCTGCGCTTGCGCTCGAGCCGCGTGAGCCGTTGCTCGGCCGTGCCCGGATCGCCGAACATCCGCTCGAACGTGACCTGCGGATTGATACCGACCGGCAGCGGGCTCGTATCGTCGCGCCACGAGATCGTGTTGAAGAACACGCACGGGTAGCCGTCGCACGCGCCGGCCGACGTGCCCATATCCTCGGTGCCGACCTCGAGCGAGCGCAGCGGCGTATCTCCCGCGATGATGTCCGCGATGTGCTGGTCGACCGTCTTCTTCGATTCGATCTTGCCGAACTCGCCATGCTCGTTCAGCGGTCCGACTCCGTTCAGGAACGCGGCGCTCGCGCCCATGTGGATTCCCCCGTTGTCGCGCTCGCCCGGCGGGGCCTGCATCCGGCTGATCGTCGTCAGGTAGTCGCGCAGCGGCTCGAGCGGCTTCATGATCGGCCGAAACTCGAAGTCCTTGCCGGTCGCGGTCGGATGCCACAGATCCGGATAGACGCCGTTCGGCATGTAGATCGCGCCGAAGCGTAACGGGCGCGGCGCGGCCGATTGCGCGAGGGCCGGCACCATCGCATCGAGCAGCGGCAGCGCGACGGCGGCGCCGAGTCCGCGCAGGACCGTGCGTCGGGGCAAGTGCTTGCGGGTGATGAACATGGCGTTACTCCCTGGCTTGCGCGAGGCTCTCCGCGGGCTCGGACAGCTTCGTCCGATGCTGGAACGGGTAGCTGTCGACGATGCCGAGAACGATCGACATCATCCGGTAGCCGTCGCTCTCGGCGTTCCGCAGGATCGATCGCACGACCGGCATGTCTTTCGACTCGAGCCCTCTTCCGAGCGCATACGTCAGAAGTCTCTCGGTCACCGTGCCGGCGAAGATCTCCGGCTTCGCGAGCAGCGCGGCGCGCAGCGCGGCCGGCCCGTCGACCGGAGTGCCGTCGGCGAGGATGCCGGCCGAGTCGATCGGCAAGCCTTCGCGCGTCGTCTCGCGCCACTCGCCGAGCACGTCGAAGTTCTCGAGCGCGAAGCCGACCGGATCGATGTTCCGATGGCACGCGTTGCACGTCGGGTTCTCGCGGTGCCGCTCGAGCTGCTCGCGCACCGTCGACGGCCGGTCCTTCGGCGCGCTCTCCTCGAGCGCCGGCACGACCGCCGGCGGCTCCGGCGGCGGGCTGTTCAGCAGATTCGCCATCACGAACTTGCCGCGAATGATCGGCGACGTGCGGTTCGCGGCCGAAGTCAGCGACAGGAAGCTGCCGTGACCGAGCAGCCCGCCGCGGTTCGGGTCGTCGAGCTCGATCTTGCGGAAGCGCGAGCCGTACACGCCCTTGATCCCGTAATGCTTCGCGAGTCGCTCGTTCACGAACGTGTAATCGGCCGCGAGCAGCTCGTGCACCGGAAGGTCGTTGCGCAGCACGTGCTCGAACAAGAGCTCCGTTTCGCGCCGAAACGCGTCGCGCAGGTTCGCGTCGAAGTCGGGAAACAGCAGGATATCCGGCCGGACGCGCTGCTCGAGGTTGCGCAGCTGCAGCCACTGCCCGGTGAAGTTCTCGACGAGCGCGTCGGCCCGCGCGTCCGCGACCATGCGCCGCACTTGCGCTTCGAGCACGCCCGGCTCCCGGAGCCTGCCGTCGACCGCGAGCTCGAGCAGCTCGTCGTCCGGAATGCTCGACCATAGGAAGAACGACAGCCGCGACGCGAGGTCGATATCGTCGACCGCATGCGGCGAGCCGGCCGGCACGTCGACCGGGCTCGACTCGATCCGATACAGGAACGACGGGCTCACGAGCACGCGTGCGACCGCGGCTCGGATCCCTTCGTCGAAATCGCCGCCGGCCGCGCGCGCGCCGCGATAGAGCTCGAGCGCCGGGGCGATGTCCTCGTCGCCGACCGGACGGCGGAACGCGCGGCGCGCGAGTGCCGCAACGATCCTCTCTGCACAGGCCGCTTCGTCCCGCTCGTGCGCTGGCCGGCAAACGAAGATCCGCTCGCGGCTCGGCGTCGCGCCGATTCCGGTCGGCTCGTACGGACCTTCGATGATGCCGGCCTCGAGCCGCGGCAGACCTGCAGGGTTGTGCGCCTCGAGCGTCTCGCGCAGCGCGGGCTGCCAGACGTTCTGCTCCTGCGTGCGCATCTCGACCCACGTGAAGACGACGTCGTGCGGGCCCGCCTTGATCGGGATCGGCGGCGACGTCATCCGCTCGTCGATCGCGACGGCCGACAGCGTGATGCTCGCCGAGCTCTCGCGGTGATCGTCGGGGCCGCCGATCTCGGCCGAAAAGACGCGCTCGCCGTCGACGAGCACGATGAACTCGTGCGGCACGTCGTGACCTTCGACGCCGAAATACCCCTCGGCGACGGTGCGCAGCAGCCGACCGGCGAAGACATAGCTCGCATCCGCCGGAAAGGTATGCCGGACCTTGATGCCGCCGCGCGTGCCGAGCGGCAGGCCGTCCATATGCCCGGTCTGCGTGACCTCGACCGGGATCTTGTAGAACGCCGCGGTCGGCGGCACGTCTTCGTTGCCGACCGCGAGATCCGCGATCCGTAGCGCGGCCGTGAGATACCGCTCGAGCAGCAGCGGAGACGTCGTCAGCGCCGACGCGATATTGTCGAAGCCGAAGTCGCCGCCGTCGCTCGGCAGCAGGGTTTCGGCGTCGATCTCGATCGCGAAGAGATCGCGGATCGCATTCGCGTACTCGGCGCGGTTCAGCCGGTGCGGCGGATAGTGGCCGGCATACGGCTCGGCCGCGGCCGCACGGTCGAGCGTCGTCTCGAGCGCGCGGACGAACGCGCTCCGCTCGCCGTCGGTCGGCTGCGGCCGGTCGCGCGGCGGCATCAGCCCGATCTCGAGCTTGCGAATCGCCGCTTCCCAGACGCCGGCTTCCGCATGGACGTTGCCCGGCAGCCGTCCTTCGAACGACAAGTCGCCGCTATAGTCGAGATCGTTGTGACAGTCGATACAGTACCGCTCGACGAAGGCCCAACGCTCCTCGAGCGAATCCGCAGGCGCTCGGAGGAGCGCATAGCCGACTGCCGCGGCGCCGGCCGCGGCGAACCCCACGACGGCCGGCGCTCGCCCCTTCACGGCGCAGCGCCTGTTGCACGAACGCCGAGCGCATCGTGCAGCGCGGCGAGAACCGCCTCCGGCGGCGCACGATCGACAGGCGGCGCGATCAGCGGGGACGGCTCCTCCGGACGCTCGGCGAGCTCGAGCGGCGTCAAGCCGTCGCGGTTCCTTGCGTCGAGCGCCGCGCCGGCCGCGGCGAGCACGCGGATGACGTCGGGCTTGCGAAGCCGGACCGCCTCGTGCAGCGCCGTGTTGCCGGTCGCGGCGACCATCGCATTGGGATCGGCGCCGGCCTCGAGCAGCAGCCTCACCGCGTCGGCCGGCTCACGATTCGACGGCTCGCGGAACGGCGGCGGCCCCTCGCGCAGATCGCCCGGCCCGCCGGCGCGCGTCACGCCGCGTCCGCCGTCGACCGCGGCCGCGAGCGCCGGGCGGCCGACGTTCGCGTTCGCGCCGCGCGGCGCGCCGGGCACCTCCGACGGCATCCACGCGACGTCCGCGCCGTGCGCGAGCATCAGCTTCATCGCTTCGACGTCCGCCGCGACCGCGGCGCGGTAGAACGGCGACGCGTTCGCGAAGACGTCGCAGCACCTCGAGTACGAATGCATCTGACCGACGAACGGCGCATTCGGGTCGGCGCCGGCCTCGAGCAGCAGGCGAATCAGATCGAGCGCCGTGTGCGCGTTCGGATGATCGGGCCGCAGGCGCGAGCCGTCGCGCGCGAACCAGTCGCTCGTCGCGTCGCGCATCTCGACCGCGTAGTAGAGCGAGCCGTCGCCGACGCCGGCGCCGAGCTCGAGCAGCAGCACGGCAATGTCGAAGCGGTCGTTGACGATCGCGATCATCATCGCGGACGCGCCGTCGCCGTTCACGAGATCGAGATCGGCGCCGGCGGCGACGAGCCGCCGCACGATCGCGTCGTCGCCGTTTCGCGCGGCCCACGTCAACGCGATGAACCCGCCGGTCGGAAAATCGGCGTTGATGCTGCGCTCGTCGAGCGCGGAGACGCGGGCCTTGAGATTCGGATCGGCGCCGGCGTCGAGCAGCACGTCGACGACGTCGAGGTGGCCTTCGGCGGCGGCCCACATCAGCGCCGTCTGCTGCTGATACGCGTCGCGTGCATTCGGATCGACGCCGTGCTCGAGCAACACGCGCACCGCGTCGACGCGGCCGGTGCGGGCTGCGGCCATCAGCGGCGTCTCACCCCTCGGATGACCGCGGGAAGCGTCGGCGCCGGCATCGAGCAACGCCGCGACGAGCGCGGCATCGCCGACGCGGCTCGCTTCGAGCAGCGGCGTAACGCCGAATTCGTTCGAGAGGTCGACCGACGCGCCGGCCGCAAGCAGCGTCTCGACGAGCTCGAGATCGCCCCGGTGCACCGCCCACAGCAGCGGCGTCGTGCCGTCGGCATGCGCCGCGTCGACGTCGGCGCCCGCGGCGATCTGTTCGAGAACCCGCGCGAGATCCCCGTCGCGGGCTGCATCGGCGAGCCCACTCTCCGCCGCGTCCGAAGCCGCCGACCATGCGAGCGACGCGCACAGCGCCGCGGCCGAGAGTCGCCCGGCCGCATCACGCCGCCGCGGTGCCCGCTGCGTCCGCATTCGACACCCCCTCGACACGAACGGTCGTCTCGCGTGCGAGGATATTCGCGTTCTGCCGAATCTCTCGCGTTCGCGCCCTATCGAGCATAACCCGGGGATTTCGGCCATGCCACACCCTCGGCAGTCTCCCGTATCGGCTGTTGCCTGCATCGGAAGCGACGGCGCGGCCCGGAAGCGCGACGGAGCAGCGACGGGTGACGACACCCGCCGCGCGGCTCGCTCACGTGCATGCCGGGGGGCATCGGAATCTCGGGCCCCTTCGATCCTCGGTTTCGGTAAGATCGGCAGCACGTTATGCGGAACGAGTCATGACGTTCGAGAACCGAATCGAAAACCTGCTGAAGGATGCGGCGCTCGGCACCGTGCCGCCGCCGGCCTCGGTCGAGACGATCGAGGTCTCCGTCGACGCGCTCGCGCCGAATCGCTATCAGCCGAGACGCCATTTATCCGAGGAGCGGCTCACGGAGCTCGCCGATTCGATCCGCGAGCAAGGGATCCTGCAGCCGATCGTCGTCCGGCGCCGCCCCGATGCCTTGAATCTCGGCGGGCCCGCGTACGAGATCGTCGCCGGCGAGCGCCGCTGGCAGGCGGCGAGACGCGCGGGGCTCCGGACGGTGCCGGTCATCGTCAGGGAGCTCGACGACCAATCGGCGCTCGCGGTCGCGCTGATCGAGAACCTGCAGCGCGAGGATCTGAACCCGATCGATCAGGCCGAGTCGCTGCACCGCCTCGCGAACGAGTTCCGGCTGACCCACGAGCAAGTCGCGAAGGCCGTCGGCCGCTCGCGCGCGTCGATCACGAACTTTCTGCGGCTCCTCGAGCTCGACGAAGAGGTCAAGGAACTGCTGATCCGCCGCGAGATCGACATGGGACATGCGCGCGCGCTGCTGGCGCTCGATCGGCAGAGCCAGGTCGAGCTCGCGCGTAAGGCCAGCCGGCGCGGCTTGTCGGTGCGTCAGGTCGAGAAGACCGTGCGGACGCTGCTCTCGGCCGCAGACGACGTGCCGGACCGAGCCCGCGCCGACCACGAGGCGCGCTGGCTACAGCGGCAGCTAGAGAAGGAAGTCGGCGAGAAGGTCACGCTCCGCCCGCTGAAGCGCGGCGGTTACTCGCTGAGCGTCGCGTTCTCGGATCTCGGCCAGCTCGAGCAGGCGCTCGACCGGATCTCGGATCTCGTCGCGCGAATCCGCGAGACCGCGGGCCCGCGGGTACGCGACGGGCGCTGAGCGTCCGCGCGAGCGGCTACCCGCTCCCGCAGAGCCGCTGCTCTCACAGAGCGTCCAGATCGAGCGGCTCGTTCGCGCCGCGCCACGCTGCCGCGAGCCGCACCTCGACGAGCGCCGCTTCGGCATCGCGCTGCTGCGCCCGCAGGCTTTCCATCAGGCCGAGAAGCAAGCGTCCGTCGCGCGGGTAGCGCGCGAGCGCGGCGCGAAACTCGGCTTCGGCGTCGGCCGCGTATCCGGCCTCGAGCAGCGCAGCGCCGAGCGACTGCCGGACCGGATAGAACCAGGCCGGCGGCTCGTCGTATTGCAGCGCCCGCTCCGCATCTAGCGCCACGCGCCACGCGTCGATCGCATCGTCGTGGTCCGCCCGTGCCGCGGCGATCTCGGCATCGAGCGTCGCCGCGGCGAGCGCGAGAAGATCCGCAGCCGTGTTGTTCAGCAGATAGGCCGCGTCGGCCGGCACGGCGGCGCGTTCCCGCTCGAACAGCCGGCGCTCGGCCTCGGCGCGGCGCGCGTCGCGCTGCCCCGCATGCGCCATCGCACGAGCGTAGCGCCAGAACGCGCGGCTCAGCGGACGCTCTGCCGACGGCTCCTCGGCCGCGAGCAGCGCGTCCCAACGGTGGAAGCGCAGGTCCACCATCGCCGGGTACAGCCGGAAGCCCTCGAGCATCTGCATCTCGAGATCGGCGTCGCCGATCATCGCGGCCATCTCGAGCGCCGCCGCGCGCGCCTCGTCGTAGCGGCCCTGCTGAGCACGTGCGTACGCGATGAAGTGCACGTTGTGCGTCGAATACATCAGCGGATAGATGCCGGTCGCACCGGTCCGCTCGACGAACTCGCGATCCGCGGCGGCCGCGCGCACGTTCGTCTCGGCCGCGAGGTCATAATCTCCGGTCTGGAGAAAGATATGCCCCGGCATGTGAACGAGATGCCCCGCGCCGGGCACGAGCGTCATCAGACGAAACGCGCTCGGGATCGCGCGCTCGAGATTCGGCGAAGCTTCGACCGCGTGAATGTAGAAATGATTCGCGCCGGGATGATTCGGGTTGCGGCGCAGCACGGATTCCAGCACCGCGACGAGCTCGAGCGTGCCTTCGGCCGGCTCGCCGTCCGGCGTCCATAACTGCCACGGACGAAGCATCATCAGGCTCTCGGCGAACATCGTCGCGGCGTCGAGGTCGTCGGGATACGTGGCGGCGACCTCGCGCATCGCGCGGCTGTAATCGAGGTGCTGCGCGAGCCAGTCCGACTCCGGATCGGGCGACGGATAGCGCCGCGCGAGCGCCTCGATCAGCGCGCGTTCCCTCGCGCTCGCCCTCGGCGCGCGCTCGACGGCGTTCTGCACCGCGTCGTACGTCTCGGCCGCACGTCGCTCGTCGACGCCGGTATCGTTGTAGTTCGGGCCGATCGACAGCGCGAGCCCCCAGTACGGCATCGCCGCAGCCGGATCGAGCTGCGCGGCGCGGCGGAAATAGCGCGCCGCCTCATCGTGGTTGAATCCGTACAGAAGCGCGATACCCTGATCGAAATAGATCTGCGCTTCGGTGACGTTCGTCGTGATCGGAAAGTGATAGTCGCCGAGGCCGGGATGAAGGCTGGTCGCGACCGGCGGGAGAGCGTTCTCGGGATGCTGCGCGACGGCCGTGACCATGCCGAGCACGAGCGCGGCCGGCACGACGGCGGATCGGAACGTGTACACGATGACCTCCTGAGACGTGCTCGTGCTTCTGCGCGGAGCGAGTCGGCCGCCGCTTTGCATCCGGTGCCCGAGACGCATCGCTAGGGCGAGCGGCACGGCCCTGACCGAGGATGGAACGCCGAAGCCGATGGCCGATAAGGATTGTACACCTCGGGCGCGTCACACCTCTATATATAAGACCGTCTCGCGAAGGATACCTATGCCCGGCGATGACGAACGACACGCCGTGACGGATCGGCGAGGAGCTTGACCGAAAGGAGTACGAATGGACAACGCTTTCGAGAACGTGCTGAACCTCTATCGCGAGCGCATGCGCACCGATGCCGAGGCGTCGGCATCGATCCCTCGCGAGGAATTTCAGCTCCACCGCGACGACTTCCTCCTTGCGGTCGGCGAGGACGCGGCACGCTTCCTCAACACGCTCGCGATCGGTCTTTCCGCGAAACGCATCGTCGAGCTCGGCACATCCTACGGCTTCTCGACGCTCTTCCTCGCCGACGCCGCGCGCCGGACCGGCGGCACGGTGTACACGTACGACAACGTCGAGCGTAAGCACGTTTATGCGCGCGAGCGGCTCGCCGAGGCCGGGCTCGCGGCGCACGTGGAGTTCCGGCTTGGGGACGCGCTCGAGTTGCTGCGCGAGCAGCCGGGCCCTGTCGATTTCGTGCTGCTCGACGTCTGGAAGAACCTCTACGTCCCCTGCTTCGAGCTCGTCTACCCGCTCCTCGCACCGGGCGGCGTGATCGTCGCGGACAATATGCTGCACCCGCCGAGCACGCAGCCCCAAGCTGCCGCGTACCGTGCGGCGGTGCGCGCGAAGCCCGACCTCGAAGCGGTACTGCTGCCGATCGGACACGGCCTCGACGTCGCGGTGCGGAAGCTCGACTGACGCGCCGCGATCAGCTGAGCGCGCCGAGCTTTGCGCCGTCGCAGGCGCCGGCACCGACCGGCTCGCCGGCGCCCGCGTCGGCCGCGTCGCCGGCCTCCGTCGCGCGGGCCGGTTCGGCGCCCGATTCACGCGAAGCCGCGCGCGCTGCCTCCCGCACGAGCGGGCGCAGCGCGTCGGCGAGCCGCTCGAGGCTGAACTCGACGTCCCGGACACCCACCTCGCGAAGGCGCTTCCGGCTGCGCTCGACGGCGCCGGTTCTGCCGAGACGCCCGACGACGATCGGGACGCCAGGCACGCGCGCCCGAATCCGCTTCGCCGCCTGCCGCGACGCGGTGAGATCCCCGGGAGGGAGCGACAGCACGCAAACGGCAGCGGGCTTCGCGGCCTCGACCGCGGTGATCCGCTCGCCGACGAGCGTGTCCGGCGAGAGGATCTCGACGTCGCACGGCTCGTCCCGAAGCAGCACGGCGAGCACCTCGAGCGCGAGCGCGTCGAGCCGGTCGCGCACCGGGAACCCGATCACGCGGACGCGGCCGTGCTCGGCGCTGTCCTCGGCATCGGGGCTTTCCGCGCGCGGCAGCTCGTCGACGATCTCCTGGAGCGCGGTCGCGACGAGCTCGCCGTCGGCAGGCACGATCCGTCCGGCGTCGAGATCGCGCTTCAGCGCGAGCAAGGTGCCGGTCAGCAGCTCGTCGCAGGTCTGCGCGAGCGAATGCCGGTCGCAATGCGCCTCGACGATGTCGTCCGCCTCGTCCTCGTCGCCTGCGAGCAGCCGCTGATACAGCGACAGATGCGGCTGCAGCGCCGGCCCCTCGCTGAGCAGCCGATCGAGGAACGCGAGCTCCGGAACGTATCGCGACAGCACGACGAGGCAGGCGGTCATCGGCGTCGCGATCACGAGGCCGATCGGCCCCCATATCCACGTCCAGAAGATCGCCGAGACGATCACGGCGATCGTCGACAGGCCAACGCTCTGGCCGTAGAGCCACGGCTCCATGACGTTGTTGCTGAGCAGCTCGAGCACGATGATGAGCCCGATGACCAGCGCCACCTGCTCCCATCCGGGCGCCGTCACGACGCTGACCGAGATCGGGAGCAGCGCGGCGATCCACGGGCCGACGTACGGGATATACCTCAGCACGGCGGCCGACAGCCCCCATAACGCGGCATACGGGACGCCGAGCGCGAACAGCCCGACGCCGACGGCAACGCCCATCGTCGCGTTGATGATGAACTGCATCAGCAGATAGCGCGAGATACGCTGCCCTGCCTCGGCGAAGGCTTTCGTCGTCACGACGAGCGACGTATGGCCCGTTATGCTGACGAGGCGATTGCGCAAGTCCTCGCGCTTGATCAGCATGAAGATCGACAGCAGCATCGTCAGACCGAGCGTCGTCGCGGCGCTCCCGACCGGGCGCAGGAACGCCGCGTCGTCGATCAGCGCGCGGCTCGGCTCGATCTGCACGCGCACGGGCTCGTCGTTCTCGCGGGACTCGGCGGCCCGAGACCTCCCCGCCTCTTCCGCGGCGTCGCTTTCGACCTCGCGGCTCAAGTCCTCGATCGTCGTTTGCACCCGCTCGATCGTGCCGCCGCGGGTCATCGACCTCAAATCCGCAATCTTCGCGCGGATATTCTCCCGATACGATGGCAAGTCGCTCGCGAGCTCTCCGAGCTCGCCGACGACGAGGTAGCCGATCCCGCCGAGCGCGGACGTCGCGAAGCCCGCGACCAGCAACACGGAGAGCACGCGCGGCAGGCCGAGCCGATCGAGCCGCGTGACGAGCGGGCTCAGCAGAAACGTCACGAGCGCGGCGAGCGCAAGCGGAATCAGCACGACCTGCCCGAAGTACAGCGCAGCGACGATGACCGCGCCGCTGACGAGCCGAGCGGCCGTTCGCAACGAACGGTAATCACGGGAGGGGGCGACGGCCATCGGTCTTCCTTCGGGCGCTCGGGCGGGTGCTGCAGATTCCGTGCCACTGATCCGCGCCAGAGCGTCGGGTCGGCCTCACGGACGCCGCGATACGGCGCTCCCGAGGCCACGGCGCATGCGGCCTCGCATACGTGGCGCTGCCATCTGGCCAGAACCATTCCATATACCGTAGAGTCGATGCGAGCCTCGACACGAAGGGTCATTCTATGAGCTTGCTGTTCTCGTGGCTTATCCTGTCGATCGCGGTCTGGATCACGGCCGCGGTCCTACCCGGGTTCCACGTCAAGGATTTCGTCAGCGCGATCCTCGTCGCCGCGATTTTCGGCGTGCTGAACTTTCTTCTCGGCTGGCTGCTCTTCGCAGTGCTCACGGTCGTCACGCTTGGCCTCGCGTGGCTGCTCGCGTTCATCACGCGCTGGATCATCAACGCGATTCTGCTGATGCTCGTCGACAAGCTGACCGATCGGCTCAAGATCGATAGCTTCGGATGGGCGCTCGGCGGCGCGCTAATGATGTCCGCGATCGGCACGGTCGGCGAGTGGCTGGTCCGAAGCGTGTTCTAGGATCGGCCGGCTGACGGCCCCGAGGGCGGCCGTGACGGGAAGCGTCGCGGAGCATCGCCGATCCGCCGACTCGGCCCCGTGCCTCGCACCGAAGCCCAGACCGCCTCCCGAAACGCAGCGTCCCGATTCTCGGTTGACAGCGCTCGCGTGCCGGAACGAACATGGGCGGCAAACGTCCGCGGCGCGCCCGCGCCGCGGGTTCTTTCGCATTTCGGAAGAGGACGAGGGACATGAGCGCAGCGCTTGAATCGACCGAGCTCAACGTCAAGGCGCACGACGCCTTTTTCATCGACGGCAAATGGCAAAAGCCGCTAGGGACGGGCAAGCTGAACGTCGTCTCGCCGGTCACCGAGCAAGTGCTGATGACGTTTCCGGAAGCGTCCCCCGCGGACGTCGACCGAGCCGTCGCGGCGGCCCGCGAAGCGTTCGACAACGGGCCGTGGGCCCGTCTCTCCGCCGAGGAGCGCGGCAATTACCTGATCAAGGTCGCCGAGCTGCTGAAGGCGCGCCATCCCGAGCTCGCCGAAGCGTGGACGACGCAAGTCGGCGCGCCGATCAGCTTCACGCGTTATGCGTCCGGTCAGCCGGCCGACCTGTTCGAGTACTACGGTACGCTGATCAAGACCTATCCGATCGTCGACGAGCGCCGGCGCGACAACGGCGATCTCGTCCGCGTCGTCCGCGAGCCGGTCGGCGTCGTCGCCGCGATCACGCCGTGGAATGCGCCGCTCGTCCTCCTTTGTTACAAGGCCGCGGCCGCGCTCGCCGCAGGCTGCACCGTCGTCGCGAAGCCGTCGC